>CANARN010000013.1 GCA_947364045.1 uncultured Clostridia bacterium | reverse complement strand
TTATTTTCAAAATATTATATGACTTTTTTTGTAAAATATTCCTGTTTTTTTCTATACTATTATATATAGTAAATTTTCAGCAGAAAAAATCCGAGATTTTCAAGTAAAAAAATACTGCCGTTAAAAAAATTAAATATTATTTTCTTTCGCTGTCAGCCTCCTGACGTTTTTTCATCCTTAACCAACTGTAAAATCCGTAAATATCGTTGACAAAAAATATGATAAAGCAAATCACAACAGAAATCTATGCGCTGTTTGAAAGAGATGCCAGCACCCATAAAACAATCAAAACCGCATCGTTTGCGGCATAAGCCGCGGCATAAAAAGCGCTTCTTCTGAAGGTCAGATATACCGCAATAAAGCTTGTCGTAACAGACAGCGTACTCGGCATTAAATTTGCCGTATCAAAATATGCCAAAATATAATAAAAAACGGCAGTGACAACGGCGGTAAGTGCAAACATAAATATAATTTCCTTTTTATGCAGTTTGTTAACCTTTACCTCCGATTTATTGCTGTTATACGGGTTTTTAAGCCACGAAATCAGCGCAAAAACAGCCATAGGAGCGGTCATTCCAAGATAGGTTATCATTTCTCCGTAATATGAAAACGAAAAAGAAATAACACCGTACAATACACTGAATATAACCATAAGGAACTGACCGAAGGGATTGCCCTTTGCATTGAAAATCAGCGATGTTACGCCTATTAAAGACGCAATGGGTCTTAATATACTGTTTCTGTCAAAGGCAAAGCACGACACCGCAATCAATATAACAGATATGCACCACAACGCCTTTTCCGCCTTTGTAAAATAACTGAACCGCGCCTTAATTTTTTTTGATAACATAAAATACCTCTCTTCAAAAATAAAAAGCACCCGTAATACACATCTTCTAAGACCTAACGATGTGTAACGAATGCATTCGTTTTTTCTACCCGGTGGCAGATTATTTTTTATATGTTATAACCTATTTTCACGGAAAAGTCAATAGTAAATTTGCGAAAACAAAAAGGCTCAATACTCACACTTGGATTGAGAGAAAAAACTCCCCGAAAAATCGGGGAGCAGAAATTTGATAAACAAATAATTTTGTTATCTCTTTGAGAACTGTACGAACGTAAAAAAAGGTTCGGTGAACCTTTTTTAGTGAGTACCGCGAAATCGCTTGGATTGAGCGGTCCGCATGTTTGAAATGAGATGGCAAAAAATTACAATGTCAGCAAATCAGCAAAAAAATAACTCCCCGAAAAAATCGGGGAGCAGAAATTTGATAAACAAATAATTTTTGTTATCTCTTTGAGAACTGTACGAACGTAAAAAAAGGTTCGGTGAACCTTTTTTAGTGAGTACCGCGAAATCGCTTGGATTGAGCGGTCCGCATGTTTGAAATGAGATGGCAAAAAATTACAATGTCAGCAAATCAGCAAAAAAATAACTCCCCGAAAAAATCGGGGAGCAGAAATTTGATAAACAAATAATTTTTGTTATCTCTTTGAGAACTGCGGTGCACGGCGAGCGCCTTTGAGACCGTATTTCTTTCTTTCCTTCATTCTGGGGTCTCTTGTTAAGAAACCTGCCTTTTTAAGCTCTGAACGAAGATTTTCGTCATACTGAAGAAGAGCACGTGAAAGACCGTGGCGAATAGCTCCAGCCTGACCCGTTACACCGCCGCCGTTTACACGGCAAACAATGTCAAACTTCTCTGTTGTGCCTGTAAGTGCGAGAGGCTGACGAACGATAAGCTTAAGTGTTTCAAGACCGAAATAATCGTCAATATCTCTGTCGTTAATTGTGATTTTACCTGTACCTGCATAAACACGTACACGTGCTACTGATTTTTTTCTTCTGCCTGTACCGTAAAAATAAGGATTTGTTTCGTACATCTAATTTTGCCTCCCTTTCTTAAAATTCTCTTGTTTCGGGTTTCTGTGCAGCGTGCTTGTGGTCAGCGCCTGCATAAACGCGAAGACGTGTAAGAGCCTCACGGCCTATGGTTGTATCGGGAATCATACCCTTTACTGCTTTTGTTACTGCAAATTCAGGCTTTGTCTTCATAAGAGTGCTGTATTTAACCTCTTTCATATTTCCGATATAGCCTGTGTGATGATAATACATCTTCTGATTAAGCTTGTTACCTGTAAGAACAACCTGTGCTGCATTGATGATGATTACGTGATCGCCGCAGTCTGCGTTCGGTGTAAATGTGGGCTTGTGCTTACCTCTTAAAAGAGTAGCAGCTTCAGCGGCAACCTTACCGAGCGGTTTGCCGGCAGCGTCAAGCACATACCAGTTACGGGTAATATCGCCCTTTTTCGGCATATAAGTTGACATAGAACTTACCTCCACTAATATTTTTTATTGCCCGAAGATAATATCACATCAAATTGCGCTTGTCAACACAATTTTTTCGAAATTTAATCAAACAAATAATTATCTCTGTTTTTCTTTATTTTTCTCTCATTTTCATATATTTTACTCATAAAGAATTTTTTACAAATTTTTGTTTACTTTTTTGTTATAAAGATATAAAATAAAGAAAAACGGAGGTGAGCGTATGCAAAAGCTGTTAAGCCTTGTCCGTGCGGCAGCAGAAAAATATGATATGATAGAAAACGGCGACAGAATTGCTGTGTGCGTTTCGGGCGGAAAAGACAGTGTCGCGCTGTTGAAATGTATGGCGGAGCTTAGACGCTTTTACCCCCAGAATTTTGAGCTTTACGCTGTTACGCTTGACCCGTGCTTTTTCGGTGAACAGGGCGATTATTCGGACATAGAAAAGCTTTGCAGTCAGCTGAATATTCCCTATACGGTTAAGCGGACCGATTTATATAATGTAATATTTGAAACGAGAAAAGAGAAAAATCCGTGCAGTCTGTGTGCAAGAATGAGACGGGGTCTTTTACACGACACCGCTAAGGAATTGAATTGTAATAAAATAGCTCTCGGTCACCACCTTGACGACGCCGCAGAAACATTTTTAATGAATCTGTTTTCAGGCGGAAGAGCCGAGTGCTTTTCCCCTGTTTCATACCTTTCAAGAAAAGATTTATATATGATAAGACCGCTGATTTTTGCCTTTGAATCTGACATTGAACGCGTTGTCGGAAAAGAAAATCTGCCGATTGTGAAAAGCCGCTGTCCTGCTGACGAAAAAACACACAGAGAAGAAATGAAGCAGCTTTTAAAAGAGCTTGAAAAGAAATATCCTGCGATACGTCAAAAAATTATAGGCGCAATGCAGACAGGAAATATAAGCAAGTGGTAATACTTGAAAACTGTAAGCAATTTGTGATACAATATAAAATACAAATAAAATTTAATGAACGGAGAATTATTATGAGCGATATGAACATTGTGTGTCTTGATATGGAAGGTGTTTTAGTACCGGAAATCTGGATTGCTTTCGCAGAAGAAAGCGGAATCCCTGAGCTTAAAAAGACAACAAGAGATGAGCCTGACTATGACAAGCTTATGAAATACCGTCTTAACATTCTTAAAGAGCATGGCTTAGGACTTAAAGAGGTTCAGGCAACGATTGCAAAAATCGACCCGATGCCGGGAGCTAAAGAATTTCTTGACGAGCTTAGAAGTCTTACACAGGTTATTATTTTGAGCGATACCTTCACGCAGTTTGCAGGTCCTTTAATGAAAAAGCTGGGTATGCCCACAATTTTCTGCAATACTCTTGAGGTTGCGGACAACGGTGAAATTACAGGCTTTAAAATGAGAATAGAAAAATCAAAGCTGACAACTGTTAAAGCGCTTCAGTCCATAGGCTTTGAAACAATTGCCGCCGGCGACAGCTTTAACGACCTCGGTATGATTAAGGCAAGCAAAGCGGGCTTTTTATTCAAGAGCACAGACAAAATCAAGGCTGACTATCCTGAGCTTCCGGCATACGAAACTTATGACGAGCTTTTGGCGGCTATTAAAAAGAGTTTATAAATTTAATTGAGGTGATACTATGGGATTCGACCCTAATCAGAAAATAGAAACAAAGTGCGTTCAGGGCGGCTGGCAGCCGAAAAGCGGCGAGCCGAGAGTTCTGCCTATATATGAAAGCACAACCTTTAAATATGATACATCTGCCGATATGGCAAAGCTTTTTGACCTTGAACCGGGATATATGTATACCCGTCTTGCAAACCCGACAAGCGACGCCGTTGCGTCTAAAATTGCGGCATTAGAGGGCGGCTATGCGGCTGTACTTACGTCTTCGGGTCAGGCGGCAAACTTCTTTTCGCTTATTAACATCTTGGGCGCAGGCGACCATTTCATAAGCGCCGCAACAATTTACGGCGGTACATTTAATCTTTTTAATGTAACAATGAGAAAAATCGGAATTGACGTAACGTTTGTTGACCCGAGAGCGACTGAGGAAGAAATTCAGGCGGCATTTAAGCCTAATACAAAGGCTGTTTTCGGCGAAACGGTTGCAAACCCCTCTCTTGATGTTCTTGACATTGAAAAATTCGCCCGTATTGCCCACGCAAACGGCGTTCCGCTTATAATCGACAACACCTTCCCCACTCCAATTAACTGCCGTCCTATTGAATGGGGCGCAGACATTGTTACTCATTCGACCACAAAATATATGGAGGGTCACGCTTCCACAATCGGCGGCTGTGTTGTTGACAGCGGCAATTTTGACTGGTTCCAAAATGGCAAATACCCCTGTATGACCGAGCCTGACGAAAGCTACCACGGCGCAACCTATGCAAAAGATTTCGGCAAAGCGGGTTACATTACAAAAATTGTTGCTCAGTTACTTCGTGATTACGGCTCAACACCCTCACCCTTTAATTCATTCCTCTTGAATTTGGGTCTTGAAAGCCTTGCGGTAAGGGTTGAAAGACACGTTCAGAATGCACAAAAAGTTGCGGAATACCTCGAAAATAACGAAAAAATATCTTGGGTAAATTACCCGGGTCTTAAATCTAGCAAAGACTATGAGCTTGCGAAAAAATATATGCCGGAAGGCACCTGCGGTGTAATTTCATTCGGCGTTAACGGCGGCAGAGCCAAAGCCGAGGAATTTATGAACAATTTAAAGCTGGCGGCTATTGTAACTCACGTTGCAGACGCAAGAACCTGTGTTCTTCACCCTGCTTCATCAACACACAGACAGCTTTCCGACAAAGAGCTTATTGAATGCGGCGTAACGCCTGACCTTATTAGATTTTCGGTAGGCATTGAAAATGTTGACGATATTATCGCCGACATTGAGCAGGCTTTGCAGAAAATATAAGCAAAGGTAAAGAAAGAGATTTGGGAAAATGACAAAGACAAAAAAGCGTATTATTACGGCAGTTCTCAGCATAGTCGCGGTTTTGCTGATTGTGGCTGTTGTTTTGGGAATACTTTGGTTTCCCGTAAAGGGAAAGGCAAATAATGAGTTTTGGCTTTCAACCGACACCTACCGTTTAGATGACACGGTTGTTATTCAAAAAGACCCTGACAGAGATTTTAAAATCTTAAATCTTACCGATATTCAGTACAACGATATGCTGGATATCGGCAAACGGAAATACACCGAAGAAACAATCAGAACGCTTATTGAGCAGGAAAAGCCCGATTTGATTACTATGACGGGCGATCAGGTATGGGCAGCGTTTCAAAAGCAGTCGCAAAAGGACTTAATTAAGTTTATGGACTCCTTCGGTATTCCGTGGGCGCCTGTTTTCGGAAACCATGACGGCGCCGAAGACGGCAATGCGGACAAAAACTGGCTTGCGGACAGATATATTGAATCAAAAAACTGTTTGTTCAAAAAAGGGCCGAACAACATCGGCGGTGTCGGCAATTATATTATCAACATTATGGAAGGCGATAAAATAGTTCAGTCGCTCATTATGATGGATTCAGGGTCTTGGCGGGGATATGACGGTATTCCCGAAGAGCGTAAAATGACTGAAAAGGCAATTGACAAAGACACTCAGGAATGGATAATGAATGATGACGGCAGCGTAAAGGTTGACGTTTTCGGAACGGGCTACGAATTTATATCAGAAAGTCAGATTGCATGGTACAAATGGGCAATTAAGGGAGCAAAGAAGGTTAACGGCGGTGAAACGCCCGAATCCATCGCTTTTTTCCATATTGCAATTCCCGAATTTTACACAGCTTACATACGCTGGAAAGAGAGCGGATATGACTCTGAAATCGGCTTCGGCGAAAAGCGGGAAGAGGTTTGCTGTCCAAGCATTAATTCCGGTTTCTTTGAAGCGGTAAAAGAACTCAAAAGCACTAAAAATATTGTAGTGGGTCACGACCATGTCAATAATTACTCCGTAATGTATGAGGGCGTACGCCTGACATACGGTCTGAAAACAGGCGACAGATGCTACGCTGACGAGGACTTAAACGGCGGAACAGTGCTTACAATTACAAATAACGGTGTAACCACCGAGCATAAATATATTAAACCGTCGAAATAATCTAATACAGCACAGTTAAAAAACCGAAATTCACAAATGCGAGTTTCGGTTTTTTGATGTTCAATGCGGTAGGAAACAGGCGCTGAACAGGATTTTAATATTTGATTAGCAGAAAAGACGGGTTTCCCCGCCTTTTTTGTTTGTGTAAATTTTAATAAGATAATGCGATGTTTTTTAATAAACCCCTACTAAATTACCATCTGAATCATAAAATTTTACATCCGATATAACTTTTTTATAATTATCATCCGTATTATTCAAGCCGCAAAATCTTACATGCCATATAGGTTTATCTCTCCAACTAACATTTCCTCTATATACATTTGAGCCTTCTCGTACTGTTAATGTATATTCATATGTAGCTATGTTAGAATCTGTTATTATTCCAAAGAACAGCAAAGTTGATTCCGTTTCTTTTTCGCCATTATCATTTCTTGTAAAAAACTGAATAGAACCGAATTTTTCCTCGCCTTCTCTTCCGCTCTGCTCACTGCTCATAACAAATTTATATCTCATAAGAGAGCCGAAATACTTTCTTTTAAATATAAAAATTTCCTGCGCTTTAGATGAATCACCGTCTGTTGCAATATAATACATATAATCCTCTATATAACGCCCGTCACAAAATATAGAAAATTTTGTGGCAGCTCTCTGCGAATGCTCTATGCAATATTCTTGACATTCATCAGGTGACATTGTTGTAAAATAATAATGCGCAAATACAGCAGAAAAAATTAAAGCAGTAGATAAAACGGTTATTAAAAAAATCCTTTTTATTATTTTCTTTTTCTTCATAAGCTCACCTATTTACCAATTAAAAGCAATATAATTATATAATTGCCACTGTTTATCCTTAATACTTGGGGTAAAACTCAGTGACACCCCGGCAGACGGTTTTCCGCCGGATACACCTGCGCTGCCGCTTACAGACACTGTCACATCCATCTGTTTCCATGTGTGAATATAATAACTATTTATCTTTTTAGTTTCTGTTGTTATTTGTGCTCTGAATGTTTGCGAAAGTGAAAATTCACTTAATTTAGCCAAACCGGCAGGAGCATCAACAATCTCATATTGTATCCATGAATCTCCACCATTTTCCTTAAAATAGTTTTTCCCTTCAATTCCGTTTATACTGCCGCTTGTTTCATGATTGTATTTACTGCTAAACCTTACACTGCTTGTAACTGTCGGACAAGCCTGCAATATAAAATCATTTCCTGTTGCTGGCGCTTTCTCTTCGTCCAACACTAAATTATCCCAAGTTCCGTATGTCCTTGCTGTATAAATATACGGAGCTGAAGTACCCCTTCTTACTATAGAAGTATTTAAAGTTAAACAGTGTCTTTTAGATGCAGTTGAAGTAGCTGTTTTATCTGCTGCACTAGCATCAATAGCAAAAAGTGGTAGATTATTATCTTCTCTCGGTATTCTTACGTAGTGGTCATCCACATAAATAAGAGGTGTTTCTGTGTAGCTTACTGCGCAAATATAATCACCTGAAATTACTGTGTTCAACAATTCAGTTACCGCTTCAGGATTATTTGCAGCATATCTATCGTATTTTTTCTTTTGTCTTTTAGCTTTAATCATTTTAATAAGTGATATTGTAGGATCGACATCTACAATAATATTGTTTTTATTTACAACATATATCATTAAATCTTCAAAATTTATTTGATCGTGATATTCCTCATACTTACTTTTACGGTCTGATTTTATGTTATTTGCGAATGATACACAAGGTGTTGATAAAATAAGTAATATTGCTAAAGCAACACCAACTACTTTTTTATAAGCTTTCATATTTTTTCTTCTCATATAATATTCATTATTTATTCAATAACACTATACAACTCAGCAGACTGTGTTGTATTTTGATTTATTTAACCATTATAATCACCCCGCTTCTAACACCGTCATATCATAAAAAGCGTATTTTGTCAATACCCATTGCAAAAATGCAGAAAAAACGTGTAAAATTGCAAGTTTTAAAGGTAAAAACGGACAGTCTCATAATATACTATCGCAGATGTTCTCATACATTACGCCGACATCAAATTTGTTTTATCTTCAAATTAAGTTTTCTCCAAAAGTTTACAATATTTTAATGATTTATTCTTTAAAATATATTATAATAACAGATAAGATAAAATTTATTGTTATTATAAACCGCAATATTCCCCATAAAGAAAGGAGAATACAAAATGAGTTTCACTAAATCGGAATTGGATAATTTCAAAAAAACACACGCGCAGATGTGTCTTGACAACGGTAAAATTGAAGTTGAGCTTTATGAAAAATACGGCGTAAAAAGAGGACTTCGCGACAAAAACGGTCAGGGTGTTATTGCAGGTCTTACTACTATTTCAGAGGTTTTGGCTTCTAAAGAAACGCCTGAGGGCAGAGTCCCCTGCGACGGCAGGCTGTCTTACAGAGGCATCAATGTTATTGATTTAATTAAAGGCAGAGGTTCTAACCGTTTCGGCTTTGAAGAAGCTACATATTTGCTTTTATTCGGGAAATTACCTACCAAAGAGCAATTAGACGAGTTTATCGCAGTTCTTTCGGAGCTTCGCACCCTTCCCACAAACTTTACGCGTGATGTAATTATGAAAGCGCCCAGCAAGGACATAATGAATTCGCTCACCAAAAGCGTACTTACTCTCGCCGCATACGACGATTTGGCGTCGGATTTAAGCCTTGACAATGTTCTCGGTCAGTGTCTTAGAATGATTAGCTGTTTCCCTATGCTCTCGGTTTACGCATATCACGCATACAACCATTATGAATGTGACGATTCTCTTTACATTCACAGGCCCGACCCATCGCTTTCAACGGCAGAAAACATTCTCAGAATGCTTCGACCCGATATGAAGTATTCAGAGCTTGAGGCAAGAGTTTTAGATACTGCTTTAATTCTTCATATGGAACACGGCGGCGGCAACAACTCGTCATTTACAACGCACGTGGTTACGTCCTCAGGTTCCGACACATATTCAACAATGGCGGCGGCGCTTTGCTCTCTTAAAGGTCCAAAGCACGGCGGCGCTAACATTAAGGTTGTTGAAATGATGGAGGATATTAAAGCGCATGTACGCGACACGTCTGACGATGACGAGCTGCGCAATTACCTTACAAAAATTGTTGATAAAGAAGCTTTTGACAAAAAGGGTCTTATTTACGGTATGGGTCATGCGATTTACTCCGTGTCTGACCCACGAGCTCAGGTTTTCCGTTCATTCGTCAAGGAGCTTGCAATAGAAAAAGGACGTACAGACGATTTTGAGCTTTACGGCAAGGTTGAAACAATGGGCAAGGATATAATTGCTCATAAACGCAAAATTTACAAAGGAGTCAGCATCAATGTCGACTTTTTCAGCGGCTTTGTTTACAGTATGCTGGGCATCCCCGAAGAGCTGTTTACTCCTATTTTTGCAATAGCAAGAGTAGCAGGCTGGTCTGCCCACCGAATTGAAGAGCTTATAAACACTGATAAAATTATCCGTCCTGCGTACAAGAGCGTCGGAGAAATTCAGAGCTATCTTCCGTTAGAGGAAAGATAAGATTATTAAATATACTTTTACTGAATCCCTGTTGTGAAAAGCAGGGATTCTTGACTATTTTTCAATTAAGTGATATTATGTCACATACAGATAACTCAGATTGTGAAAAGAAATATTTATTATGGAAAGTAAGAAAAAAATTACTCTTGACGAAATTTACCCCGTAATTAAAGAAACGCTTCTCAGCGGCGGAACGGTTGAACTGCCAATTACAGGCACGAGTATGTTTCCGTTACTAAAGGCAGGACGTGACACGGTAATTATTAAAGCCGACAGTCAATATAATATCGGAGATATAATTTTTTACCGCAGAGATGACGGGCATTTTGTTCTGCACAGAATAGTCGGCGCTGACGAAAACGGATTCATTCTGTGCGGCGACAATCAGACGCTGCTTGAAAAAAATATTACCGACAGGCATATTATAGCTAAAGTAACCGAAATAAAACGAGACGGAAAAATTATATCTGCCCATGACCCGAAATATTTGAAAACGGTCAATTTTTGGATAAAGGCACTGCCCTACCGCCGTATTCCCCTTGTAATAATGAGAAAGCTTAGTAAGTAACATTAAGCTAAAAGCTCAAAACAAAAGTCTAAACGCTAAAAAAATCAGTATTTTATCTAAAATCATAATCGCAAAAGCCGATTATGATTTTTATTTTTAAATTATCTGTTGTTTTATTTGCCGATATATGTTAAAATAAATTAAGATTTTTTATGAAAATCAGCAAAATTTAAATACAGGGAGTTGAGGATTTGGCAAATACAGAAGAAGTTAAAGAAACAAAAGATAATCCTAACAAAATCGGGATTAAAGAAGGAATGGGTTATATGCTCGGCGATGCGGGCAACCTGTTTGTACTGACTTATGTATCGTCATTTTTAAAGATTTTTTATACTGACGTATTGAAAATCAAAGCTGAAAGAGTTGCAACGCTCTTCCTTTTAACAAGACTTTGGGACGCGGTAAACGACCCAATGTGGGGAACGATTGTTGCAAAAAGACGTCCGGGCAAGGACGGAAAGTACCGTTCATATATTAAAATTATCGCCGTTCCCGTAGCGCTCTCTCAGCTTATCTGCTTTTTTGACATAAGCAGAATTACAAATAAAGACTGGGTAATTCTTGCATTCGCTTATATTACCTACATAGCCTTCGGCATGCTTTACACAGGCATTAATGTTCCCTTCGGGTCACTCGCCTCGGTTATTACAGACGACCCTGACGGAAGAACGCTTTTATCCACATTCAGAACGATAGGCGGAGGCATCGGCGGCGCCGCTCCCCTGCTTATAGCTCCGTTTATTATTTACAATAAGGTTCAAAACAGCGACGGCACTACTCACAATGAGGCAAATGCAAACGGTATGCTTATTTTTGCGGCTGTTATGGCAGTATGCGCGATTATTTTCTATCTTGCATGCTACAAATCCACAAAGGAACGTATTCCTTCCGAGTCTGATCCGCAAATAAATATGAAAGAAACCTATCTTGGTATGCTGAAGAGCCGTCCCTTTGTTGTCTTGGCTCTCACGGGTATTCTTATCAGCGGTCAGCTTCAGTTTGCGTCGCTTAACCAATATCTTTACAAAAACTACTTCTGCAACACAAATCTTTCTGTTGTAGGCACAATCGCGCAGTATTTGCCTATGGCTTTAATGATTCCGTTTGTGCCAAAGCTGGTTAAAAAATACGGCAAAAAAGAGCTTAGCGGCTTCGGCGCATTCTTCTCAGCGCTTGCCGCCATTGCATGCTTCTTGTTAAAGCCCCGACCTGATCAGGCATGGCTGTTTATGGTGCTTATGTTCATAATAGGCTTTGGCTATTCCTTTGTTTCGATTACAAACTGGGCGGTTGTTGCAGATGTAATTGACTATCAGGAATACAAAACCGGCGTTAAAACAGAAAGCGCGGTTTACGCCGTTTATACGTTTTGCAGAAAGCTCGGTCAGACCCTTGCCGACTACGGCGGACTTATGCTGCTCGGCAAAGTAGGTTATGATGTTGATATTATGGCAAATGCAGGCTTTGTTGACGGAGTAAGCCAAGGTATTTTAATGGTTTGCACTCTTATCCCTGCCGTTACTTATACTCTTATTTTCCTGCTTTATAAATTTGCTTATCCGCTTACCAAGGAAAAGCTTGTTCCCGTTTACGAAACAGTACGGAAAAATAATGAAAAAAAAGCAGGCGCTTAATTGTTTAAATTTACATAATATTAACAATTTCGGGAATATATATTCTTGACATTATTTTAACATTGTGTTACTATTTACCTATAGCTTACATAACTTTGAAGGGGAGTAGCTTTTATCGGCAATCAACAATTCCCGTCTTTTAAGACTGGTTGCCGTGCCATTTCGGTAGCAAGACCTTCGGCTTTGTGCCGGGGGTCTTTTTCATATAATTTTATATTTTTAATTTTTTCAGGGGGGAAAACTTTGAAACATTATCTTATGTCCGTTAATGATGTCTTTGAGAAAACTCAGAGCAGTGAAGCAGGTCTTACTACTGCCGAGGCTGAAAAAAGACTTCAGGAAAACGGTAAGAACAAGTTGGCAGAAGCCAAAAAGGTTTCTGCATTCTCGCGCTTTATTGATCAGCTCAAGGACCCAATGATTATCATTTTGCTTGTTGCGGCTGTAATTTCCGCTGCAACCGAAATGATTGAAGCTGGCGGCTTTGTAACTCCGACTGATGCAATTATTATCCTTGTAGTTGTTCTTATCAATGCTGTTCTCGGTGTTGCTCAGGAAAGTAAAGCCGAAAAAGCTGTTGAGGCATTGCAGAAAATGTCCGCCGCAACCTCAAAGGTAATACGTGACGGTAAGGTTCAGCAAATCAAAAGCGAGGACTTAGTTGTCGGCGACGTTATTCTTCTTGATGCGGGCGATGCAATTCCTGCCGACTGCCGTATTTTTGAATGCGCAAGTATGAAAATCGAAGAAGCGGCACTTACAGGCGAGTCTGTTCCCGTAACAAAGATTGCAAATGCCCTTATGGGTAAAAAAGACGATGACGAGATAGCTCTCGGCGACCGTAAAAATATGGCATATATGGGTTCAACTCTTGTTTACGGACGCGGTAAAGCAGTTGTTGTTGCAACCGGTATGGATACGGAAATGGGTAAAATTGCAAATGCAATTACTCTTGCCGAGGATGGCAAAACTCCTCTTGAAATTAAGCTTGAACAGCTCTCAAAGGTACTCACAAAGCTTGTTATCGGTGTTTGCGTAGTTATCTTTGCGTACAATATTGTTACACAGTACATCATTCCTGATGTGAAGCCCGAATTCTTCCATATAGCACTTAACTCATTTATTACAGCTATTGCTTTGGCGGTTGCGGCTATCCCTGAGGGACTTGTTGCTGTTATGACTATCGTTCTTTCCATAGGCGTTACAAATATGTCAAAAAAGAACGCTATTATCCGTAAAATGACAGCGGTTGAAACTCTCGGATGTACTCAAATTATCTGTTCGGATAAAACGGGTACGCTTACTCAAAACGTAATGACAGTTGTTGACCATTATGCTCCGAACGAGCAGCAGCTGGCGACAGCCATGGCTCTTTGTACTAATGCAGATGTGGCAGAGGACGGAAAGAGTACAGGCGAGCCTGATGAGGTTGCACTTATCAATTATGCAAATACACTTGGGCTTTCTAAATCAACACTTGTTGATTCGTACCCGCGTATCGGCGAAGTTCCCTTTGACTCAGGCAGAAAGATGATGTCAACAGTTCACAGTTCAAAGAACGGCGCTGTTCAGTTTACAAAGGGTGCGCCCGATGAAATTCTTAAAAAATGCGCTTATGCTGATATTAACGGCGAAATCCTCGAAATGAACGATGAAATCCGCAATAAAATTATGGAAGAGAATACAAGAATGGGCAATAAGGCTCTTCGTGTATTTGCGGTAGCTTATAAAACATACGAAATCGCTCCTGCTGAATATACTTCCGAAGCACTTGAAAACGATATGACATTTATCGGTCTTACAGGTATGATTGACCCCATTCGTCCCGAGGTTAAGGACGCTATCGTTGAGTGCCGCAATGCAGGTATTAAGCCTATTATGATTACGGGCGACCATATTAACACTGCTAAGGCTATTGCACGTGAGCTCGGCATTCTTACAGACGACAGTCAGGCTATGATGGGCGCTGATATTGACAAGTATTCAGACGAAGAATTTGAGCAAATCGTCGAAAATATTTGCGTATATGCCCGTGTTCAGCCTGAGCATAAAACAAGAATTGTTAACGCCTGGAGAAATAAGGGCTATGTTACTGCTATGACAGGCGACGGTGTTAACGATGCTCCGTCCATCAAGAGCGCTGACATAGGCGTCGGTATGGGTATTACAGGCACAGACGTTACAAAGAATGTTGCAGATATGGTTTTAGCGGATGACAACTTCGCAACTATTGTTTCTGCGGTCGGTGAAGGCAGAAGAATTTACGATAATATCCGTAAGGCTATTCAATTCCTTCTCGGCTCAAATCTTTCCGAGGTTATTTCAATTTTCTTCGCAACAATTATGAACTTTACAATTCTCCGCGCTCCTCACCTTCTCTTTATAAACCTTGTAACAGACTGCTTCCCTGCACTTGCCCTCGGTCTTGAAAAACCCGAAGAGAATATTATGAGAAGAAAGCCCAGAAGTAAGAACGACGGTATCTTCGCAGGCGGACTCGGTATTGACTGCTTCTATCAGGGTATTGTCACATCAATTCTTACGGTTGCCGCATTCTATATAGGCGAATTTATTGAAACAGGACGCCTTGTATTTACAAACATTGCCGACAGTGAAGATGGTATGACAATGGCGTTCTTTACAATGGCAATGTGCGAAGTATTCCATTCCTTCAATATGCGTTCACAGCGCGGCTCGGCAGTGGCAATGGTATTTAAGGGTCATCACAATATAGCTCTTTACGGCGCTATGATAGGCTCGTTCATTCTTACAACAGCAGTTGTTGAAATACCGTTCCTTGCAAATATGTTTGAGTTCACACAGCTTTCAGCACTCGAATATGCAATTGCATTAGGTCTTTCAATTTCAATTATTCCGATTGTTGAAATTGTAAAGGCAATTCAGCGCGCAGTTGCAAAGAAAAAGAATCGCTGATAAAAAAATTAAAAGTAAATTATACAACAAAAATCCTGCTTTGCGGCAGGATTTTTTACGTTTTATTTTCCCTGTTTTATCTAAGCGGTGCTAAAATCGTATCTTTGACGGGTGCCGTTAATTATTCAAAAAAGCGTCCGAACACAAATCACGTCCGACCTCAGTCTGTAAAGATAATATAAAATAAATGTTACTTTATCACGCGCATAAAAATCAATTAAAGAAAGAAAGCCCCGTACGCGAATTGCGTGTCGAAGCTCTCGGATATCCGTGTGGTACAAAAAAGATGTATCTTTAACGCGTGCTGTAAATTATCAAAAAAGAAAAGAGTCCGAACGCGAATTGCGTTCAGACTCAGTCTGGCGTGCCTGACAGGATTTGAACCTGCGACCTTCAGAGTCGGAGTCTGACGCTCTATCCAGCTGAGCTACAAGCACATATTGAATTGTGAAACGGTTTTTGATGATTAAAAACCGAAATGCTTCTCCCCTTATAAGTCACTTCGTGACAGCTTTTCTCGCCTGCCGGCTCGGTCGCTGCTTCTGCTTTTGCAGAGGTGTCCACAGGACACCCGCAACCCCAAGGGAGAAGCCCTATATGTCTTTTCTCTTTTATGAGATCTGCACGATTTTAACAACCCGAAATTATACATTAAATCTAAAAAGAACAATATCTCCGTCCTGCATAACATATTCCTTACCTTCGGAGCGTATTTTGCCCTTTTCTTTAGCCGCCTGCATTGAACCGAGCGCCACTAAATCGTCAAAAGAGATAACCTCTGCGCGTATAAATCCTCGTTCAATATCAGAGTGTATTTTGCCTGCGGCTTTCGGCGCTTTTGTACCTTTTTTAATCGTCCACGCTCTAACCTCAGGCTGACCTGCCGTTAAGAATGACATAAGCCCCAAAAGGTCATAGGATTTCTGAATAAGAACGTCAAGTCCGCCCTTTTCAATGCCGAAATCGTTAAGGAACATCTCCTTTTCTTCCTTTGTCATTGAAGAAATCTCTGCCTCAAGCTCGGCGCAAATCGGCAGAACCTGCGCCCCTTCTGATTCGGCTATTTTCTTAACTGCATTGTACCTTTCATTGCCGTCTATTCCGCCTGCAAAATCGTCCTCGCTCATATTGCAGGCATAAATCACAGGCTTTGCGGAAAGAAGCGGAACTGTAGCAAGAATTTCTTTTTCATCGTCATCTGTTTCAACAGCTCTTGCGCTTATGCCGTTTTCAAGCGACTCACGCACACGGCTAAGAAAATCAAATTCAGGCTTTAAGGTTTTGTCACCCTTCATATCCTTTTCAGTTTTTGCAATCCTTCTGTCAAGAATTTCAATATCGGATAAAATCAGCTCAAGATTTATTGTTTCAATATCCCTTGCAGGATCAACAGAGCCGTCAACGTGGGTAATGTCGTCATTGTCAAAGCAACGCACAACGTGAATAATTGCGTCAACCTCACGGATATGAGAAAGAAATTTATTACCCAGTCCCTCGCCCTTTGAAGCGCCCTTAACAAGACCCGCAATGTCAACAAATTCAATGCTTGCAGGTGTTGTTTTTACGGGATTATACATTTCAGTCAACTTATCAAGTCTTTCGTCGGGTACTGCAACAACGCCGACATTTGGCTCAATAGTGCAGAAAGCGTAGTTAGCCGCCTGTGCGCCCGCGTTTGTTATTGCATTAAAAAGTGTGCTTTTACCTACATTGGGAAGACCGACAATTCCTAATTTCATATCTTTTACATCCTTTGCTGAATTTCAAGAAAATATTTAAATCGGAGCAAGCTCTGCTTTGCTCGCAAAAAGCAGGGCTTGCGACAGATTGCAAGCAAGCGCAGCAGAGCGTTAGCTCCTCAGAATTTCAGTGGGAGATTAAAACTTCCGCTGAAATTCTGAAGTGGAATCCGCCGCCTTAGAGGCGGGAGACATCTGCGCTTAGATTATACACTATTGCGTAATTTTTTTCAATATGTTAAAATGCATAAGAGGTGAATTTATGGATATTTTTTCACGTACCGAAAGGCTTATCGGAGAAGATGCTTTACGAAAGCTTCAAAATTCTAATATAATCATTTTCGGGCTTGGAGGAGTCGGCTCTTACACTGCCGAGGCACTTGCCCGTTCGGGAATAGGGAAAATGACGGTTGTTGACAAGGACACGGTTGACATAACAAACATCAACCGTCAGCTTTATGCGCTCCATTCGACAGTCGGCAAGCCGAAAGCCGAGGTTGCGAGAACACGGATACTTGACATTAACCCCGAATGTGAAGTCACAGCCGTCGCAAAAATGTATCTGCCCGAAAGCGCAGAGGATTTTGTGCTTTCGCAATATGATTATATAATAGACGCAATTGATAATGTGACAGCAAAAATTGACCTTGCTGTTAAAGCGGAACAGCTCGGTATTCCGATTATTTCGTCAATGGGAACGGGCAATAAGCTGGACCCGACTGCATTTAAGGTCAGCGATATTTACAAGACAAGCGTTTGCCCACTTTGCAGAGTTATGAGGACTCAGCTAAAAAAACGCGGAGTAAAAAAGCTTAAAGTGGTTTATTCAGAGGAAACTCCAAAAACGGACGGAGAAAGAACTCCCGCAAGCATTTCATTTGTCCCCTCTGTTGCAGGGCTGATTATCGCGGGCGAAGTTATCAAGGATATTATACAAAAAGAAAGCGGCTCAATTTGAACCGCTTTTATTTATTAGATATTCTCTTTTTTGTTTTTGGATTTATAAAATATAAACAGTCCGAAGAATGCTGCGATGAGCAAAATGCCTATTACAATTCCTGCCGCAGCATTTGGTGAAAAGCTGTCAACAAGTGGCTCCAGCATCTGATAGCCTATCAGAGTTTTATCCTCCTGCGAGCTTTCAAATTTACCTTGCAGTACCTTTATAACAATTCCGAACAGCAGAGATGCTCCGCCGAAATGCAAAAGCAAATCAAAAATACAGCCCAAATTGCAAACAATAAGCAGTATTGCTGAAATAACAGCCACCGCAGTCAAAAGCTTAGCGGTTTTTTCGGAAAGTAAAACAATGATTTGGTCTGACGAAATACCCGATGTATTCTCGATTGTATTTATAATAAAGGTGCGGACATAAACTCTTATTGCCCCGTCAACTGTTTTCACATTTTCGTAAGCCTTGGCGTTATCAACAACCTGCGTTTCACTTTTTAACCGCTCCTTCGCCTCATTTACATCGCTGTTAAGATAATAATCCACGCAATCCATCATTGTTGATTTAACTATGGAATTAACAGTATCGGAAGATATTAAATCTTTCAGCATAAGGTTTGCCGTATTACCGAAAAGCGAATTTAAAATATCCGAATAATTTTTAACCGAAGAAGGCATAACCTCGGCAACCGCTTCATAAATGTAGTCGCTTGCGGTATAGGTTTTTCCGTTTGATGTAAATTTAACCTCATTCAAGTCGGTTTCGTTGACCATAGTTCTGAATTCACCGTCGCCGAAGAAACGGCGTACCCCTGTTATTGCAACTGCACCGAGAGCCGAAATCACAAACACAGCCGCCATTAAAACTGATATAATTTTGAGCAATATTTTTAAAGCCGTATTATTTTTCTTTTCGCCCATAGCAATAACCACCTGTAACAGAGATTTAAAAAATATACCCCGTCGCGCGACGGGGATTATTTGTAATAAAATTATTCAGCCTTTGCTTCCTTTTTCTTTGAGAAAAGAAGTTTGTCAACAGGGAAATAAAGGAAGAACTGAACCGCACCGCAAATTGCACCTGAAATAGCAATAGCGCCGTCACCAACCTTAGGCATTAAAACATTTACAAGGTACGGCTGAAGCCATGCTGAAAATGCAATAAGAGCAATTGTAAATACTATGTAAATCGGGAAAACAACCTTTGTGTTAGCGTCTGAATTGAAGGTCTTGTCTTTATTGATAAAGAAAGAAACAATCTGCGCTATGATGTTACTTGCAGTCAGAGCAATGAAAAGACCTAAGCCCGTTGTTGCCATACCTGCTTTTGCTGCCGCTTCGGAAGAATAAATTAAAAACTCATAGGGTCTGTGAAGAAATTCTTCGCTCATCGGGAGCTTGAGAAGATAGGGTAAAAATGTCTGAATAACAAATGCACCCAAAGATACTACAATAAATTTTACGAACTGCCAAAGAGTTTCAAGTCCCTTGCCCTTTGAAGCAGCCGCGCTGTCAATGTCTTTTAAACCTTTTGCCATAAGAAAATCTCCTTTTTACAAATAAATATGCAAATGTATAATAACATATTCTTTAATTTAAGTCAACAAAAAACCGCATTAACTGCGGTTTTTGTAAATTATAGCTTAAATCATAATTAATATTTTGTAAGGTAGCGGTCAATCTCCCACTGAGTAATACGGGTAGTGTAATCAACCCATTCCCGCTTTTTACCGTCAATATATTTATTAAAAATATGTTCGCCGAGTATTTCTTTTGCAAAATCACTCTTCTGAAGCTCTCTTACAGCTTCCTGAAGTGTGCCGGGCAGATTTTCTATACCGTTTGCTTTTCGTTCTTCTGCCGTCATATCAAAAATATTTGTCGTTATTCCTTCAGGAGCTTTCATCTTATTTTTTATTCCGTCAAGACCTGCCGCTATGCAGAGCGCCATTTCAAGATACGGATTGCATGCAGGGTCTGCCGAGCGCAATTCAACTCTTGTCGCCATACCTCTTGCCGCAGGCACTCTTATAAGCGCTGAGCGATTAGATGCCGACCATGAAATATAAACGGGAGCTTCAAACCCGGGAACAAGTCTTTTATATGAATTTACCAAAGGATTTGCAATACAAGTGATTGCTTTTATGTGATGGAGTACTCCTGCTATGAACTGATATGCTGTTTCTGAAAGACCGTATTTGTCATCAGGGTCATAGAAAGCATTGCTGCCGTTTTTCATTAAAGAAATATTCGTGTGCATTCCGTTTCCCGCGCTACCGTAAACAGGCTTCGGCATAAACGTCGCGTGAAGTCCGTTTCTTCTTGCATAGGTTTTTACTACATGCTTAAATGTAACCACCTTATCGGCTGCATCAAGAGCTTCAACAAAACGGAAATCAATTTCATGCTGACCTTCGGCACACTCATGGTGAGAGGCTTCAATTTCATAACCCATTTTCTGAAGAGCTATACAAATGTCGCTTCTGCACTGCTCACCGTCATCGGCAGGGCTTATATCAAAATATCCTACCGCATCATTGGTATTAATTGTTGCCTTTCCTTTTTCATCAAGCTGGAAAAGGAAAAATTCACATTCAGGTCCTACATTTATGGTATAGCCCATATCTGAAGCCCTTTTCACAACAGAACGAAGAATATAGCGAGGGTCACCCTCAAAAGGCGTTATCTTATCAGCACAGTAAACATCACAAATAATACGTGCTGTTCCCTCTTTCCACGGAAGAATTTCAAATGTGTCAAAATCAGGCTTCAAATACATATCCGACTCATCAATACGGACAAAGCCTTCAATTGAAGAACCGTCAAACATCTGTCCGTCGGAAAGCACTTTATCAAACATATTTTCGGTTATGGCTATATTTTTCATCTGACCGAAAATATCAATAAACTGAAGTCTGATAAAGTGTATGTCATTCTCTTTTGCAATCTTTAAAATATCCTCTTTTGTATAACCCATAAAAAGTTCCTCCAATAATTACTGTATTAGTATATCAAATTTTCATTCTTTGTCAATGGATAGCTTTTTTTCGTGGCGTTCTTTCAGCTCCTCTATCATTATATGATGGCTCTTACCCGAAATATTATAAAATGCCATCGGAACAAGCATAAGAGCGTAACCGATTGCAGGCAAAAGCGTCGTCATAAAGAAAAGCGCTTTATTCGTAGCCGCATTCTGAATTAAGGAGCCTTCGTCGTGTGCAATGTAACCTGTGTATGAAAGAATTGCAAATCCGATTGCAGACGATACGGAATTTTCGATTTTGCCTGTAAATGACATAATTGAAAGCATTACGCCCTCAACACGTGTGCCTGTTTTCCACTCAACGTAGTCAACGGTTTCCGCCTCCATCTCTTTCTGCATAAGGTTTTTACATTCAAGCGGAACAGCCGTAAGCCCTGTGAAAATAATTGTCAAAATGCCTATCGGCAGAGAAATCATCGCACCGTCGGGTTTGTTTAAATACCCGTCACGGCAAAGTGCATAAAAAAGCACGTGAAATACTATTGCGCAGATACAGCATATTCTGTAAAACTTTCTCGGGTCGCTTTTCTGACCGAGCTTTTCAACAAGCTTAGGAACACCTATTCCCGCAATCAAGAATCCCGGAAATGTTATAACGTCGATAAATACATTATATTTGGTTGTAAACATTAAATCGGCAACAAAATAGAATGAAATCTGATTTGTTACCTTAACAATGATGAAAAACAAATTTGCAATAAACAGCATTAAAAGCGGTCTGTTTGTAAACAGTAGCTTAAAACATTCAAAAACCGACGGAGCGTCCTCGTGATGTACCGTTCTTTCCTTTGTGTTTTTATATGTTATGCGTGTAAAGAGAATAATACCTATTGCCGAAACAATGCCGCCCGTAAGATATGCCTTTGCCGTGTGAGTATTGAAATACGGCAGCCAGCCTGCGCACGCAACGAAAAGTCCCGGTAAAACGCCCGCAACGGAACGTACAATAGACGAAACACCGTAAAGCTTTGTGCGTTCGGTTCCGTTTGGCGTTATTGCAAAAGCCAACGCTCCCATAGGAATGTCAAACGCTGTGTAAGTCACATCAAGACCTATAAAGAGAATGACAGTCCACGCAATACACATTTTATCCGACATACCGCCGGGAATACCTATAAAGAACAAAATCATTACAAGAGCAATAAACCACGGTGACACACGTATGTACGGGCGCATCTGCCCCTCTTTTGTTCTTGTTTTGTCAACAATTATTCCCATCATCGGGTCATTTACTGCGTCAAAAATTCCGCAGTACAGCCTGATTTTTGCAGCCAGCCCCATAGGGTCGCGAAATCTTGAAAGAAGAATGTTTGTAAGGAAATAGTTCAGATATTTTGAGCCTGTCATTGAGGTGAACATTCCCTGTGCGCCTCTGCCGAGAGCATAAGAAATCGTTTCCCTCCAAGTAAGGTAGGTTTCCTCTCCCACATCTTTTTTAACCGTCTTTGAATCAAGAATTTCCTTTATTTTAGACATTTCAAATCTCCTTATTTAAATAAAACCGTACTGAAATAACGCTCGCCTGTGTCGGGAAGAATGGTTACAACTGTTTTGCCCTTGCCGAGTACCTTTGCCATTCTTATTGCCGCTGCAACATTTGAGCCTGAGGAAATTCCGCACAAGAGCCCCTCCTCACGTGCAAGCCGTCTTGACGTTTCAAGCGCCTCTTCATCGGAAATTACGCATATATCCTCATAAATTTCAGTATTTAGATTTTCAGGAATAAGACCGTCGCCTATTCCCATTTGAAGATGCGTGCCGATGCTCCCGCCCGAAAGAATTGCCGCATGCTCAGGCTCTACCGCCCAAATTTTTATGTCGGGATACTGACGTTTCAGCACCTCGCCTATACCCGAAAGAGTACCGCCTGTTCCCACTCCGGAGCAAAAGCCGTGAACAGGACCTTCAACCTGCTCTAAAATTTCAACCGCTGTGTGATATTTATGTACAAGCGGATTGTCGGGATTTTCAAACTGCTGAGGAATATAGACATTCGGATTTTCCTCTGCCATTTTAAGAGCCGTTTCCAAGCACCCTGCTATGCACTTGCCTATGTCACCGTCATCATGAATTAAAATAACCTCGGCGCCGTACTGCTCAACAAGCTTTCTTCGCTCCTCGCTGACGGAATCGGGCATAATGATTTTCACCTTATACCCTTTAACTGCGCCTACCAGCGCAATGCCTATACCCTGATTGCCGCTTGTCGGCTCAACTATAATTGAATCTTTATTTATCTTGCCCTGCTTTTCTGCCTGCAAAAGCATATTATATGCAACTCTTGTTTTAATACTTCCGCCGATATTCACGCCTTCATATTTCACAAGAATTTCGGCGCTGTTTTCATCTGTCAGCTTATTAAGCCTTATTATCGGGGTTTTGCCGATTGCTTCAAGCACATTACTGTAAATCAAAATATATCCTCCGTACTCTTTTTTATATATTTTTTTAATTCGGACGGCATAATTACGCCTTTTTCTGTAATAAATGCAGTAATAAGCGACGACGGCGTTACGTCAAATGCGAAATTTAATACATTAACATTCTTTGGCGCCATTCTCTCTTTATACCAAAAATCCGTTACTTCGCAAGGTTCTCTTTCCTCAATAACTATTTTTGAACCGTCCGATGATGTGAAATCAAAGGTTGAAAAGGGCATACAAACATAAAAAGGTATGCCGTAATGCTTTGCGAGAATTGCAACAGACAGCGTACCTATTTTGTTAGCGGCGTCGCCGTTCCTTGCAACTCTGTCGCACCCAACCAAAACTGCGTCAATTTTGCCCTTCGCCATTACAGAAGCGGCAGTATTGTCGCAAATCAGGCTCACGTCAATCCCCTCCTGCATAAGCTCAAAGGCAGTAAGCCTTGCGCCCTGCAAAAGCGGTCTTGTTTCATCGGCAAATACTTTTATGCTGTGCCCCTGCTCCTTTGATATGTAAACGGGAGCTAATGCAGTGCCGTATTTAACTGCGGCAAGACGCCCTGCATTGCAATGGGTCAGAACAGCATCTTTATCCTTCAAAAGCTCTGCGCCGTATTCGCCGATTTTTCGGCAGACAGATATATCGTCATCTATCATTTTAAGAGCCAATGTCTTAAGTCTTTGCTTTATACTGTCGCGGGGGCTGCTTTTGCCCTCTTCAAGCATTTTCTCAAGCGCCCATTTTAGATTAACCGCCGTAGGTCTGCACGTTACAAAATCAGCGCACAAGTTTTCAAGCTCGGAAAGTAAAATACCGCCGTCATCGGTTTCGGCTTTATTTATTAAAACCGCAATACAGATACCTGCAAAAACGCCAATGGCAGGCGCGCCCCTGACCTTTAAGCATTTTACTGCGTCATACATTTCATCAAAATCATCAGTAGATTTTTCGCAGTAATGAAGCGGTAAAAGTGTCTGGTCAATAAACACCGCTTTATTATTTTCCGTGTCATAGCCGACAGTTGCGCCGTTTAAAAAGCTCATTGCATTTCACCCACAACTGCGCAAACCAATTTTTGCATTACATTTGCTTTTTCTTTGCCGATATCAATTACTTCCTGCTCAGTAAGACGGTTCTTTGACATTCCCGCCGCTTTATTTGCCACAAGAGAAAATCCGAGGACCTCCATTTTGCAGTGATTTGCCGCAATAACCTCCATTACAGTTGACATTCCGACAGCATCTGCTCCGAGCGTTCTAAATGCTCTTATCTCAGCAGGAGTTTCATAGGATGGACCCGAACAGCCGATGTAAACGCCTTCACGCAAATCAAGCTTCATCTTTTCAGCGCATTTCAGCGCAGTCTCACGCATTTCAGGAGAATAAGCGTAAGACATATCGGGAAATCTTACTCCGAAGCGGTCATCATTTTTTCCGACTAAAGGATTTATTCCCGTAAAATTTATATGGTCGGTTATGAGCATAATATCACCGACTTCAAAGCTTTCATTTATTCCGCCTGCGGCATTTGTAACAATGAGTTTTGTTACACCCAATTTTTTCATTACACGCACAGGAATGATTACGCTTTCGGGAGTGTAGCCCTCATAATAATGCACCCTGCCCTGCATACAGACAACTTTTTTTCCTGCAAGTGTGCCGAACACAAAGCGCCCGATGTGACCGGGTGCTGTCGACACAGGAAAATTCGGAATGTCGGCGTAATTAACGTAAATCGGATTTTCAACTGCATCGCAAAGACCGCCTAAGCCGCTGCCGCAGATAATTCCTATTTCATAATCGCCCTGTATTTTTGTTTTTATAAATTCCGCCGCTTTAATTACCATTTTGAACCTCTCCGACAACTTCTCTGACTATTCTGTTAACCTCAAAGCCGATTCTTTCAATATCAATTGAGGTAAATTCACCGTTTTTATAGAGGACCTCACCGTCAACCATTGTAAGAACAACGTCAGACTTCTCAGCCGAATAGACAATATTATTAAGTATATCAAAATCGGGATAAAGACTCGGCTTATCCGTATCAATAACGCACAAATCCGCCTTAAAGCCCTCTTTTATAATCCCTGTGTCAAATCTGCACTGAGCCGCGGCTCCGCCGTAGGTTGCCGCTTTAATTATTTCCTTGGGCGAAATAATATCCGCCTGCCCCGTTACGCCTTTCGGCAAAAGCGCCGACAAATACATCTCACGAAGCATATCAAGTCCGTTATTGCTTGCGGCTGAGTCAGTTCCTATTGCAACATTAATGCCTTTTTTTAAGAGTGAATAAATATCACACATACCGCTCCCCAGCTTTAAATTGCTTGCAGGGCAGTGCGCAACCGTTGCGCCTTTTTCCTTGAGAATATCTCTGTCGCCATCCTCAATCCAAACACAGTGCGCAAACACTGTGGGAGAGTCAAGCACACCTGCCTCGCAAAAAAGCTCTGTCGGCGTTTTGCCGTATTTTTCTTTACAGCTTTCGTGTTCGGATTTTGTTTCCGAAACGTGAATATGGTTTACAAGTCCCGTGCCGCGTGTGTATTCGCCGAACTGTTTAATCATTGAATAGGTATTTGTATATTCGGCATGCAAAGCCATATCAATTTTTATTCTCCCGTTTTCTGTATTATGGTATTTTTCGACTGCCTCCAGCGCTTCCTTAACACGCCCGTCAGATAAAAACGGGGTATCGTCAAACGACACTATTGAACGGCAAAAATTTGTCTTTGCGCGGGCGTCCTTAACGGCTCTTAAAACGCCGTCCTGAAAGAAGTACATATCGGAAAAAGACGTTGTGCCGCCCGAAAGCATCTCAGCTACCGAGAGCATTGTTCCGTAATATGCTCTGTCACAGTTCAGCCTGTCCTCAAAGGGAAATACCTTTTCGTTAAGCCACCTTGAAAGCGGCAGATTTTCGGCGTATCCCCTGAGAAGCGTCATAGGCGAATGTGTATGCGCATTGACAAATCCGGGCAAAAGCACCCGATTTTGTCCGTCATATTCTTCACCGAAGCTGTCTTTCGGCTCCTCTTTTCCGACATAAGCAATTTTTTCGTCACGCGTGCCTACATACATATTCTTTTGTATGTCAAAATTTTCATCAAGAACAGTAATATTTTTAAAAAGCATCGTTATACCTTTTCTTCAACAACTATTGATTCAATTATTACGTCTGTTTTCGGCTTATTGGTAAAGTAATCGGCAGGAGTACCCGCAATAGCGTCAACCGTTTCCATTCCTTCAAAAACCTGACCGAAAACCGTGTGGTGATAGTCAAGCCACGGAGTGCCGCCTATTTTTTCATATGCTTCAATGCACTCGGTGGGAAAATACTGCTCATTTGCCATTCTGAGCTGTTCAAGCATATCCTCGGAAACCTCTTTTGCCTGAACAATAAAGAACTGACTGCCGTTAGTCGAAGGGCCTGCATTCGCCATTGAAAGCGCGCCCCTGAGATTATGAAGCTCAGGTGTAAATTCGTCCTCAAAAGGCTCACCCCAAATACTCTCGCCGCCCGTTCCCGTGCCGTTCGGGTCGCCGCCCTGAATCATAAAATTATTTATTACTCTGTGAAATATAAGACCGTTGTAATACCCCTCTTTCGCGTGCGTAACGAAATTTTCAACTGCCTTGGGGGCGTATTTCGGGAAAAGCCTTATTTTGATTTCACCCATATTTGTTTTTATTGTTGCAATTTTGTCGCCCTGAACACATTTTTCAAGCTGATACATTAAGATTACCTCCTATTTAAATCATTTAATTTATTCAAATAAAAATGAAATTCTGTTTTTACCGTTCATTTTTGCTTCATACATCTGCGTATCCGCCTTTGAAAGATGCTTTTCGATATCTTCGGCGGATGAAATTTTTCCTGAATAAATGCCTATGCTTGCCGTAAGCATTGAGTTAATGCCCTCAATTTTAATATTCGTTATATTCTTTAATATTTCATTGGCGGCAGAGAGTATTTCCGATTTTCCGAGATATGAGCCGACTGCCGCAAACTCCTCGCCTCCGAGTCGGAAAATTTCAGCGCCGTCAAATTTGTCCATTACGTCTTTAATAACATCTGAAACAGCGATAAGACATTTGTCCCCCATACTGTGACCGTATGTATCGTTAATTCTTTTAAAATTATCAAGGTCAAGCATTATAACAGAAATATCTTTTTGATTTTTTATGCAGTCTTCGGCAACAGAAGCTGTAAAATCGTCCCAATACCAACGGTTATACAATCCCGTCAGTCTGTCGGTAACATATACCTTTTCAAGCTTTTTCTTAGCCTCTTCAAGCTGTTTACGTTCATCTGTCAGTTGAACTATAATCCTGTCAAGACGTTCATTCTGAGACGAAATAATCCTTTCGTTATAAATCGACCTGCACCGCCCGTAATAGCGCATATACACAACCATAAACCAAATTACCGACAATACCGTCATACCTATTATTGCGTCGGTTTCAAAGGATTTTTCTATTCCGTCAAAAATATGCATTAAAGAATACACAAGTAAACCGCCGAAAATATAAAGACCCGAAAACAGAGGCGGTAAAATCAGAGTCTGCGTTACCGCTGAAATTGTGGCAGCATAAACAATTACAGACCCCACAATCGAATCGCTGTTATAAACAAAGACAAACAGCCAAAGAAGAACCGCTACAGCTGACGCGTAAATTGTTCTGTTAACCTTTTCAGCGTTAAACGGTTCTTTTTTTACTGCGCCGCAAATAAGGGAAAATGACACCGAGCAAATAATTATAAGAATTGCATAGCATATAACCGTTGCCCTTTTTACACTGTATATGCCGTACTTATTGAACAGCTCCGTTATTATGAGAGTAACAAAGCAGAGCATAATAACAATAGGAATAACGGTTACGGCAAGAGCGCTGTTGAAATCAGCAAACTGTTTTTCAAACTCTGCGTGAAGCCCGTTTTCCTCTGCCCACAATGCTGCTTCTTTTTTTACTGAGTCAATAGAAAATCTATGCTCCAATCCCTCTATAATCTTCAAAAGATCATCCCCTAAGCCCGACAGGCGTATTTTTTTATTCTACGCTCTTAAGCGATTCAACCATATCTATCTTTTTAAGCTTATAATACATAATCACATTGACAAGCATTGAGAAAATTACCGTAAGCACTGCTGAAATTACAACACTTAAAAATTTAAGGCTTCTTCCGAACATATAAACATCTGTTTCAACGGTATCCATTACAAACCTATGAAGAATAATTCCGAGGATTATGCCGAGAAGCGTTCCAAGGACCGTCAGGACAATATTTTCTCTGTAAACATATTTTGCAACTTCATCGTCATAGAAGCCCAAAAGCTTAATTGTCGCAAGCTCGCGTCTTCTCTCGCTGATATTGATATTGTTAAGGTTATATATAACGACAAACGCCAAAAGCGCGGCGGCTACAATCATCATAATGATAATAAATATCAGTCTGCCGGTCATATCGTTTATATCATCAAGCATTTCATCGTTAAGCGTTACAGCGGTAATACCTTTAATTTTAAGAATACTGTCAACAACCGAAGACGTATCCGCCTTAGAGTCAAATTTTGCCATAATAATGTTGGCGTCAGGCTCCTCACCGTAGAAATAGCTGTAAAGAGAGCGGCTCATATAAACATAGTTAAACATATAGTTTTCCGTAATTCCGCTGACCTTAACCTCTTTACAGAGAGAATCCGACTCACTTTGACGGATAAATATTGAATCACCCACGCCCACATTCAGCAGCTCTGCGTACTTTTCGGTAATGATTACACCTTCATCGCCGAGAGCAAGACCGTCGTCCTCTGCTTTCGTTTCCTTGCCTTTAACAAGATTTATCATATTTTTAAGCTTACCTGTTCCTTCTTTTCTGGGCTTAATTGCAACAAAGCTTTCAAAGCCTTCCTTATCATTCGGAACTACCAAATAAGCGTATTTCAAATCCTGAGTCTGCTCGGAATTGTCGGCAGAATATATTATTGAACGGTGCGCCTGAGTAAATTCGGTAATGTCATTTATATCCTGAACGTCGGAGAGCATCGCTCTTCTGCCGGCTCTTGTAAGCGTACTGTCAACGGAAACAAGAGCGTCATATTTAAATATATTGCCGTATTGGTTTTTCGCCATTGAAGAAACAGAGTCATTAATACCGAAGCCTACAAGCAGAAGCGCCATACATCCGCCGACACCGAAAAGCGTCATAAAGAAACGGCGTTTATACCTGAACAGATTACGGCAGGCCGCCTTCTGAGTGAAATCAAGTCTGTCCCAAATAAAGCTCATTCGCTCAATAAGTATACGTTTGCCGACCTTGGGAGATTTCGGACGCATAAGCTCTGCCGCAGCGCTTCTAAGCTCTTTATAGCAAGCGGCAAATGCGGCAAGACAGGTGCAAAGAATTGCCAGAACAGACGCTGTAACCGCATAAAAAGCATTAAGCTTTACAACGGTATATTTCAGGTTGTAATAAGCCATTCTGTAAGCACGTACAATCAAATGCGGTATTGTAAATTCACCGACAAGCACACCGATTATACAGCCGGCAACGCTTGCCAGTAACGCGTACATTATATATTTTGAAATGATTGAGGTTTTGCTGTAGCCGAGAGCCTTTAATGTGCCTATCTGCGTTCTCTGCTCTTCAACCATTCGTGTCATTGTTGTAAGGCAGACAAGCGCAGCAACGAGGAAAAATATAAGCGGAAAAACCGTACCCAATGCGCCTATGCTTTGCGCGTCTGTCAAAAAGCTTGAATATGATTCAATTGACGACCTGTCAAGCACATACCACTCCGGTACCTCCATATTGTTAAGCTTTGTTTCGGCATTGCTAAGCTCCAGCTCTGCGTCTGAAAGCTCATCCAACATATCCTGCTTAGCGATTTCGTACTGCTCTTTTCCTCTTTGAAGCTGAATTTCGGCGTCATTCAGCTGTTTTTCTGTATCTGCCAAAAGCTTGTCTTTATTTCCGAGCGACGCCTCAACATCTTTTATAATTTTTTCGCCGTCTTCAATTTCTTTTGTTGCGGAATCTATTTTTTTGGTATAATCTTCAACCTGAGATTTGGAAACCGCTGCAATCGTTGCCAGGGTATTGTATCTTTGCTCAGCCTCTTTTACCTGCTCCTCAGGCGCTCCGCTTTGTGCAAGACGTTTCCACTCCTCATAATAAGGACGCGCCTCATTTTCTGCTTTTTCAGCGCTGACAGCTGCCGCCGAACGAAGCTTTCTGAGCTGTTCAACCTTTTGCTTTGCCTCGGCAATTCTCTGCTTGCTCAGCGGTATCTCGGTTTCGGACTCCTCAAGCATTTTCTTTTTTTCTTCAAAAATCTCTTTGCTTGCATTAAGTACCTCTTCGCTGTCCTGCAATTCCTGCTTTACCTTCATAAGCTCGCTTTCGGCAACCGCCTTTTTAGCGTTATACTCCTGACTTGCCTTTGTGAGCATTTCGGTTGTCTGAGAACGAACCTCGCTGTAACGGATTTCACTTCTTGTTTCGGCAATTTCATTAAGCTTTTCGGTAACACCGTCTATAAGAGCCGAATAGTCTTTATTAAAGCAGTTAAGCTGTGAAGCGCCGTTAACCGTCAGATAAATCGACGTATAAACGGTTGTTGCAAAAGACTCCTTGGGAATTACAACGTAGCCGTCTACAACGCCGTCGCCGACAGTTGCCGTTCCCATATTTCCGTTAAGAAAATAGCTTGAAGAACAAACGCCCACAATAGTGTAGGTTTCTGCGGCAAGAGTGTCAAAAATCGACTCGCTCGTTCCCGTTTTAAGAGTCATATAATCGCCGACTTTAAGCCCCGATTCCTCAAGGAATTCACGGCTCGCAAGACATTCGTTGTACTTTTCGGGGAAACGCCCCTCTGTACATTTTACGTCATTTATGCTCTGCGGCATAGATATTACCTTTGTTACAACCTCTTTTGAGTTTACGTGACATATAAAATCGGTTGTAAAAGAGCCTTCCGCCTCTTTTACGCCGGGAATTTCACGTATCTTGTTTAAATCCGTTTCGGTAAGTCCCAATGTACCTACAACACGGATATCCATTAAATTTTCTTTGTCATACTGCGCGTCTGCCGAAGCCTTCATCGCAGGGCTTGAAGAACGAAGTCCGGCAAAAAATGCCACGCCGAGCGCAACTATAAGCATAATGGAAATAAAACGGCTCAGACTCTTTTTTATTTCCATAAAAAAATCTTTACGAAGTGATTTAGTCATTTTTTATTTCCTTTACCATTCAATTTGTTCAACGGGCTTCGGCTCTGCATTTATGAGAATTCTGTCAACCTGTCCGTTTTTAATCTGAATAATTTTGTCAGCCATAGGCGTAATTGCCGTGTTATGAGTAATAACGATAACCGTCATACCTTTTTCACGGCAGGTATCCTGCAAAAGCTTTAAAATTGACTTACCTGTAATGTAGTCAAGAGCGCCCGTAGGCTCGTCGCAAAGCAACAGCTTGGGATTTTTTGCAAGCGCTCTCGCTATTGAAACGCGCTGCTGCTCACCGCCCGAAAGCTGAGAGGGAAAATTCCCCGCGCGCGAACCCAAACCGACCTCACCGAGAAGCTGCGCAGGGTCAATTGGATTATTTGCAATCTGCGCCGCCATTTCAACATTTTCTGCGGCGGTAAGATTTTGAATAAGATTGTAAAACTGAAAAACAAAGCCAACCTCGTCACGACGGTAACGAGTCAGCTCTTTTTCTTTATATTTGGAAATATCCTCCCCGTCAACAGTAATCGTTCCGGAGGTTGCGGTATCCATTCCGCCTAAAATATTCAGAACGGTTGTCTTGCCGGCGCCGCTGGGTCCGACAACAACAACAAACTCGCCCTTTTCAATAGGGAAAGTAATATTGTCAATCGCTTTAATTTCAATTTCACCCATTTTATAGGTTTTCACAACATCATTAAGTTCAATAAATGCCATTTTTCTGCTCCTTAAAAAGAGAATTGTTTTGCACATAGATATACATTTAATATTTTACCACAATCTTTTGGATATTGCTATATATTTTTCCATATAATTTGAAATAAAAATTTGACTAAATCCACAAAAACTGTAAATATGTGTTGAATAATGAACATTTTTTATATATAATACCCGATAATGAACACTAAAAGCAGAGGATTTGACTTAAATATGGCAATAAATGAAAATGACAGCCGTGTAAGGCGGACGAAGAAGCTCATAAGGCAGGGTCTTACGGAGCTTGCGCAGGAAAAAAGCATTGACAAAATAACGGTCAAGGAGCTTACGGACAAAATTGATATTAACCGAGGCACATTTTACCTGCATTATTCCGATATTGAAAATTTGGTTGACTGTATTCGCAAAGATATATACGAGGGCTTCCGACGGATACTTGATGACGTAACTCTTGAAAGAATACTCAAAGAGCCGGGGGAAATTCTGTTTGACATTTGCAGCTTTCTGAAACAGAATTCGGACATTTGCTCGCTTTTGCTGAGCTCCTACGAAACCTCTGCGCTCGCCCGTGACATAGGCGCTCTTTTAGATGAGAAATGCCGCGAGCTTCTGATGCAGGCATACCCCAATCTTAATAAAGAAGCTTATGTTTTTCTCAGCGAATACTTTATATACGGCGGAGTCGGGCTTGTACGCTCATGGTTTAAGCTTTATCCCGATAAAACTCCGCGGCAGATTTCAGAGCTGTTGCTGAAGCTCACAAAAAGCGGAATTATTGAAATCTCAAAATCTGAAGCAAAGGAAAATTTACAGAAATGACATCATTACTTGTTAAGCTTTTTATTAAAGACAGTGAAAATTACAATGACAAAAAGGTTCGCACTTCTTACGGGGTGCTGAGCAGTATTACGGGAATTGTTTTAAACCTAATCCTTGCAGGCGCAAAATATGCCGCAGGTATTATTTCGGGCAGTATTTCAATAACCGCCGACGCAATCAATAACCTGTCGGACGCAGGCTCGTCAATAGTTTCGTTCTTCGGCGTTAAGATTTCGGCAAAGCCCCCTGACAAAGACCATCCGTACGGTCACGGCAGAGTTGAATACATATCGGCGTTTATAGTATCGTTCTTCGTGCTGTTTATGGGCGTTGAGCTTTTCAAGGACTCAGTAGATAAAATAATTAATCCTGAGCCTGTTAAATTCAGCTTTCTGTCGCTGGCAATACTTGTAATAAGTATTCTTTGCAAGCTCTGGCTCGGCGTGTTTAATAAAACGCTCGGTAAAAAAATCAATTCAGCGCCTATGATGGCTGTTATGAAGGACAGCTTCAGCGACTGCCTTGCAACAGGCGTTGCCGCAATTTCCATTATCGTTTCGGCGTTTTCCGACATTAACATAGACGGATATTTGGGAATAGTTGTAGCTGTTTTCATATTTATTGCGGGCTTTGGTATTCTCAGGGAAACGCTCGGCGACATTTTGGGCAGACCGCCCGAAGCGGAATTTGTTGAGGAAATAACAGAGAAAATAATGTCTTACCCTCACGTTTGCGGCGTTCACGATATGATTATTCACGACTACGGCCCCTCCTGCCGTTTTGCGTCCGTTCACGCAGAAGTGCCGTCAGATGAGGACATTATGGAGCTTCATGACATTATTGACGGAATTGAAAGAGATATTTACAACGAATACGGTATGCTCACCTCAATTCATATGGACCCTGTAGTAATAAACGACGAGCGGATAAATGAGCTTCGCAAAATGACGCAGGACGCAGTGGAACGCATTGACGAAAGACTTTCAATTCATGATTTCAGAGTTGTTGAAGGTCCGTCGCACACGAATTTGATTTTTGACACGCTTCTTCCAAGCGATATGAAATGCCACGACCGCGAAATTTGTCAAAAAATCGAAGATGAAATCAGCAAAATAGACGAAAGATTTTTCTGTGTAATAACCGTTGACCATGCTTTTCACTAAAAAATATTTTTTTGCCGATTTGCTCTTGAAAAAAGTGTAGAATTTAGTAGAATATATATGTTATATATTTATAATATTTTCACGTAACTTAAATAAATTTTATTGCGGAGGACTCACAAAATGGCTAACAGAGACATTACTACTATTCCACACGGCGCTTTGGGCATCATCGCACTCCCAGGTTGCGAAGAGCTTGCGGAAAAAATCGACAAATATCTTGTCAAATGGCGTTCACAGCAAATCAGCGAGCACAAGGACACAATAGCTTTTGCAGGTTATGAGCGTGACACATATTTGCTTGACGCAGCTTTCCCGAGATTCGGCACAGGCGAGGGCAAATGCACACTTCGTGACACGGCAAGAGGCGCAGACATTTTCATTCTTTGCGACGTATTTAACCACGGCATTACATATAACATTTACGGTCACACCGTTCCAATGAGTCCCGACGACCACTACGCAAACCTTAAAAGAGCAATTTCCGCCATTGAGGGCAAGGCAAGACGTATTACGGTTATTATGCCGATGCTTTATGAGGGCAGACAGCACAAGCGTTCAACACGCGAATCCCTTGACTGCGCAATAGCGCTCCAGGAGCTTTGCCTTAATATGGGCGTTGACAACATTATTACCTTTGACGCTCACGACCCAAGAGTTCAGAACGCAATTCCACTTTGCGGCTTTGAAGATATTTCCCCCGCTTACCAAATGATTAAAGCGCTTATAGGCAATGTTCCCGCTCTTAATTTCGACAAAGACCATATGATGGTTATTTCACCCGACGAGGGCGGTATGGGTAGATGCATTTACTATTCAACCGTTTTGGGTCTTGACCTTGGTATGTTCTACAAGCGCCGTGACTATTCACGTGTTGTTAACGGCAGAAATCCGATTTTGGAGCACTCCTTCCTTGGCTCAAACGTTGAGGGCAAGGACGTTATCGTAGTTGACGATATGATTTCCTCAGGCGAGTCAATGATTGACGTTGCTTCAAAGCTTAAGGACCTCGGCGCAAACAGAGTATTTATTTTCTCTGCATTCGGTCTTTTCTGCGAAGGTCTTGCCGCATTTGACAATGCATATAAAAACGGAATATTTGATAAGGTATTCACAACAAATCTTGTTTACAGAATCCCCGAGCTTGCAAGCTGTGACTGGTACTGTGAGGTTGACTGTTCAAAATACCTTTCATACATAATCGACACGCTCAATCAGGACAAGTCAATCAGCTCTCTTCTTGACACAAGCGATAAAATCAACAACATTCTTCGCAAGAACGGTTATAAAATCTGATTAAAACGAAAATTAAATAAAAAGTTACCGCCGATGAGTTTGAACAATTCATCGGCGGTTTTTTGTTATTTATTGGATTTTACTTTTTTAATTTCACCGTAATTATCTCAAACGGTTTGAAGGTAAGGGAAATTTTGCTGTCAATTACAGGGATTTCGGTTTCCTCGTTTTCGAGCATATCGCAGATATATGCGCTCTTTACAGGCACGCCGAGCGTTAGTGTAACATCGGTGCGCTTATTAAAGCACTCGTATCCGCGAAGAATTATATCATCGCCGTCCTCTGCCTTTTTCACCGTTTCAAAAATAACATTTTCTTTATCCGCTGAAAGAAGCGAATATTCACACGGAAGCGTACCCTTATTACCGCTGACCTTAACGGCTGTCATTGGCACATTCAGCTCATAAGCCTTTTGAATTATTCCCGCTTCCCGGTAATCGCCCAAGTGAGGGCAAAGAGAATACGTGAACCTATGCTCGCATTTATCGGCTGTCGGGTCGGGGAATGTGCCGCATTTAAGAAGCGTAAGGCTCATTACCCCGTCATGAACAGAATGTCCGTACTTACAATCGTTCAAAAGACTGACACCGTAGCCGTATTCAGACAAATCGCAGTATTTATGAGCGCAGACCTCAAAACGGGCGGCGTCCCAGCTTGTATTCTTATGAGTCGGGCGTTCAACAGAACCAAACTGAATATCATAAGTCGCTTTATTTGCATTTACATCAACGGGGAATTTGGTTTTAAGCACAAGGTGCGATTCTTTCCAGTCAATAAATGTGTCAAAATCAATTCTGTCAAGGTGTTCATAGACAAAAATTGTCTGAACAATTTTGCTGTTATTATATGTTCTTGTAATTTTAAGACCTGACCGTTCGCCCTCACAGACCTTTTCAATGCTGTCAAGCGCTGTAATATCCCAATGCTTTTCAGTGTAATAGCTGCTGATTTCCCAGTTGTCATACTCTCTCGGATAGTCCTCATAAACAGTGAAAACATTGCCCTTTTCGCCGTTTTTTAACACCTCACGGTTGTTAATCTTATCATAAATCGAAGAGAAATTGCCGTTTTCGTCAAGAGTTAATTTGTAAAATTTATTTTCAATTACACTGTCGGAAAGCTGAACGGTTGACTGAGCCTTTTCGGGCACAATTACCTTATAGCCCTTTGCAGGGATATTTTCTGCATAGATATATTCTCCGTCTATTTTAACGGCAGAGGATGAAACAAAGGAATTCGGATTGAAAACTACATATCCTTTATCTGCGCAAACGCCGTCCGCAATATTTTGCTCGGCATTATTTATAATCTCAGTACCTGTTTTGCCGATTTCTTCATACTGCGCGTGAGAAACCTCATAAACCTCACGGATTGACGAGCCGGGAATAATGTCGTGGAACTGATTAAGAAGAATTGTTTCCCAAGCCGACTGCATTTTTTCTTTCGGGTAAACCTCACCCGTCAAATACTCATTTATGAGCGAGAGCGTTTCCGCCGTTTCAAACATAAATTCTGATTTACGGTTATATCTTTTATTTTTCGCTTGAGAAGTGTATGTACCTCTGTGAAATTCAAGGTAAAGCTCGCCGTTCCAATGCGGTGTGTGCGGATTGTTTTCGGTCTTTTTCTTAACATCTTGGAGGAAATCGCCTGCGAAGCCCATTACAGCGGTTGAAGTGCCGGGGATTCCATTCTTAAGGCGGTCGTACATTTCAAGGTCTTTGACGGTAGGTCCGCCGCCGCCGTCGCCGAAGCCGAAGGTTATTAAAACATCGTCATAAAGTTCTTTTTGCTGGAAACGGTCATAAGCGCCGCGAAGCTGATTTGCATTGAGCTTTGCATTGTATGTAACATTTGTAGCCGGTTCTTTGTCTCTGTGCTTGTCCTGCGCTGTCATAAAATATGTAAACACAGGCGTATTGTCAATTCCGTGCCATAAAAATGCGTCATAAGGCATTTTATTGCTTTCATTCCAGCCGATTTTTGATGTGATAAATTTGTCTATACCGCATTTGTTCATAATTTGCGGAAGCGCCGCCGAATAGCCGAAAACGTCGGGCAGCCACAAGACCTTACTGTCAACGCCGAATTCCTTTTTCATAAAGCGTTTGCCGTAAAGGAACTGACGGACAAGGCTTTCACCTGAGGAAAGGTTGCAGTCTGCCTCAACCCACATTCCGCCTTCAACTTCCCACCTGCCCTGCTTCACCATTTCCTTTACCTCTTCGTAAAGCTCAGGACTTTCTTCCGAAAGATATTTGTAAAGCTGAGGCTGACTCGACATAAATTTGTATTCGGGGTACTTTTTCATAAGAGCCAAAACAGTGGAGAATGAGCGCAAGGTCTTTTCTCTTGTCTGGGCAAGCGTCCACTCCCAAGCCACGTCAATATGGGTGTGACCTATACAAATTGCGTGGATTTCACCCTCGCGGCAGTATTTGCCGTAAAATTCATTCTGAATGTACTCCTCTGCCCTGTCAATTGACGCGTAAAACTCCTCTAAATAAGGTTTCCGCATATCAATAAAGTTAATTGCATTATTGAGATACTTTTTTATTTCAAAATAGTTTCTTGAATTTTCATCTTCAAATTCGAGTACTTCAAAGGGTACTTTTAAATCGTAATACAGATTTTTAATTTTTTTATCAACTAAACGCAGCGTCGCAATAAAATCTACGTGTTCGGGAAAAACACTGCCCGTATAAGCGTAAAGGTAAATTTCATATTCTCCCGGTCCGCCTAAAAATATTTCGCGGTGGTTTTTGTCAATCCCCTGCACGAGCTTGCCGTTAACATAAGCAATAAACTGAGGGTTAACACATGCCCAGCCGACAGTTGCGTCCGACGCAATTGACAGCTCTGCCTCACCCTCGGAGAACTCCTCGGGTACTGTAATTTTTTTATAAAACCACGCGTGCTTGTCGCACTCCCCTGCCCAGCGGTCTTTATATGTCACAAATTCTCGGAACGTGCCGTCAATTTCGGGTAAATCGTTACCCTTTTTGTAGTCACATTCCTTATATAAAAAGCCGTCCTGCATAACGCTCTTTTTTACGATTAAGCGTTCCGTTTCCTCTAAAAAGACTTTAATTCTGTCCTCAATAAAATCCTTCATTCTGAAAGTCCTTTCACCTTAAAAAATATCGCTCATTAAATAAAACGAACCGCACAAAAGCACAGCGTCGTCTTTTCCGGCCGAATTTAAAACCTGTCGGTAAGCCTGTTTAGGATTACTTACCGCAGTTGAATTTACACAGTATTTTTTTGCGGAAACGAGCAAATTTTCCGCGCTTTCAGCCCTGGGGTTTGACGGCGTGCAAACGGTTACGCTGTCACACAAGGGGCATACAAGCTGTAAATACCGCTCTGTATCCTTATCTGCCATCATACCAATCAGCATTTTAATGTTTTTTATGTTATACCGCAGAATAAAATTCCGCAAAGCTTTTGCGCAGCCCTCGTTGTGACCGCCGTCACGGATAATCAAAGGCTCTTTGCCGATAATCTCCATACGGGCGAGCATTTGCGTTTTTGCAATACCTTTTTTTATGAATTTTTCGGAAATGTCAAGTAGCCTTGCCGCTTCAATTGCATTTACAGCATTTTCAATCTGATGCTCACCGCAAAGGTGCAAAGTAAATCTTTCACCGTCATATTCAAAAACAGTTTCACCAAGAACATCTCTGACAATTTCTGCGTTTTTCGGGCTTGTCACCGTCAATTTGCAGTTTCTGTCCCTCGCTGTTTGTTCAATTACGCTCAAAACCTCACTGTTTTGATTTGCAGAGGTAACAACGGGTACGCCTTCTTTGATTATACCGCATTTTTCAAATGCAATTTGCGGGAGTGTGTCGCCCAAAATTTTCGTATGGTCAAGAGAAATTGAGGTGATAACTGAAGTCTTCGGCGACGATAAAACATTAGTCGCGTCAAATCTGCCGCCCAAGCCTACCTCTATAACCGCAAATTCGCACCCCGCTTCATAAAAGCAAAGAAACGCCGCCGCAGTAATAGCCTCGAATTCAGTTATAACAATGCCTTTTCCATTTAACCGTTCAATTTCCGTACGAACTTTTGTCACGGAATTTGCCAGAGAATTTTCCGAAATCATCTGTCCGTCAATCTGAATCCGCTCACAAAAGGCGATAACGTAAGGCGATGTATAAAGCCCTGTTTTATGCCCTGCCGCAGTTAAAATATTTGCAATATGCGTTGATGTTGAGCCTTTGCCGTTTGTGCCTGCAATATGCACCGTTTTTATTTTGTCCTGCGGATTGCCGAGAGCCGAAAGAAGCATTGAAACACGCTCAAGCCCCGGCTTTATTCCGAATTGCAGAAGAGAATGTATATAGTCAACCGATTCTTTGTAATTCATAGTCCTTATTTCATCTTCATTGATATGTCAAACGCTTTTACCGAATGGGTAAGCGCTCCGAGAGAAATAATATCAACACCCGTTTTTGCAACTGTTGCAATATTTTCTAAGGTTATATTGCCCGAAGCCTCAGAAGTAGCCTTACCGTCTATGATTTTAACAGCCTGGGCCATTTGCTCGCAATTCATATTGTCAAGCATAATAACGTCTGCGCCCGCCTGTACTGCCTGCCGAACCTCGTCAAAATCTCTCGTTTCAACCTCAATTTTTACCATATGACCAAGCTTTGAGCGAAGCATTTGGGTAGCAGGAATAATTCCTCCGCAAGCGTCAATATGGTTATCCTTAAGCATCGCGCCGTCAGAAAGATTGAAACGGTGGTTTCTTCCTCCGCCGCATACAACCGCATATTTTTGCAAAGCCCTGAGTCCCGGAAGCGTTTTTCTTGTATCTGCAACACTCGCATTTGTTTCCTTACAAAGCTCTACCGCCTTAGCCGTTGCGGTCGCAATTCCAGACATATGCTGAATAATATTAAGAGCTGTGCGTTCACCCTTTAAAAGCTCTCTTGTTTTACCGTTAAACTCAGCTATTATGTCGCCTTTTTGGATTTTATCCCCGTCCTTTTTCAAAGCGGAAAATGTAAATGTATCGTCAAGAAGCGTGAAAACACGCATAGCTATATCAAGTCCGCAGAGAATACCTTCGTCCTTTGCGACAAAATAAGAGTCATTGCGCTGCTCAGCAGGAATAAGCATATCAGCTGAAACATCAATATAGTTTATATCCTCTTCAAGAGCTTTTTTAATAATTTCGTCAACATAAAATTTATTAAGCATCATTGTCACTGACCTCCCGTAGAATTATATATGCCACAGTTGCAAGGCTTAACGCCTCGCAGTACTCGGCTGTGATTTTAAACTTACCGTTTTTAAGACGGTTCAGTATTTCGCCAACACGCTTAAAGCCCATACGGACAACATCTTCATTGGCGGGCATTACAAAGTAAGAACGCTGCATAATATTGCGAATTTCAGTGCAAATACCCTTCATAAGCGGTGCGCCGTCAAGGTCACATTCATAATTTCCGCTAATCCCCACCTCAGGATTTCCCGACGAAATTCTGCGTTCAATATCTAAGGCACAGCGTCTGCCGAATACAAGCGCCTCTAAAAGGGAGTTGCTCGCAAGCCTGTTTTTGCCGTGCACGCCCGTGTTTGAACATTCGCCCACAGCATAAAGCCTGTTAACGCTTGTCTGCGAATTAAGGTCAACCTCAATTCCGCCCATAAGATAATGCTGACACGGAAAAATCGGAATAAGGTCTTTTGTGATATCCACATTATATTTTAAACAGCCCTCGTAAATACCGGGGAAACGCTTGTGAAGATAGTCACTGTCTCTGTGGGTAATATCAAGATAAAAATTATTACTGCCTGTCCTTCTCGACTCAATAATAATAGACTTTGAAACAACATCACGGGGAGCGAGCTCCAACCGCTCGTCATAACGGTGCATAAAACGCTCTTTCTTGCAGTTAAGAAGATATGCACCCTCGCCTCTTACCGCCTCGCTGATGAGGAATTGCTCGTTGTCAGACGAATTAAACGCAGTCGGATGAAACTGAACATAGCTTAAATTCTTAATGTTCGCACCGATTTCATAAGCTAAGCGGATACCGTCGCCCGTTGCGACAACAGGGTTTGTTGTATATTTGTAAACTCTGCCGATACCGCCCGTTGCAAGCACGCAGTATGAAGCAAAATATTCATCCTGACCGCCGTCACTTAAAACATTTGCGCAGATGCCGTTTTTAACTCTTGTAAGCCTGAACACCTGTGAATTTTCAATAAGCGTAATGTTTTTACGCCTTTTTACCTCTTCCAACAGCTTATTGACAATTTCAGCGCCCGTTGTGTCCTTGTGGTGCACAATTCTTCTTCGGCAATGACCGCCCTCAAGCGTTTTTTGCAGAGTGCCGTCATCATTTTTATCAAAATCAACGCCGTATTCCATAATTTTGCGGACTTGGTCAGGTCCCTCTTCCACAAGAGTTGTTACAGCGTCAATGTCGTTAGCACGCTGACCTGCAATCATAGTGTCCTCAATATGAAGATCGAAGCTGTCGTTCTCAAAGCTTAAAACTGCGGCAACACCGCCCTGCGCTAAGGAGCTGTTCGACAAAGTATTGTTTCTTTTTGAAAGTACAACAACATTGGTGCTTTCGGGAAGACAAAGAGATGTATAAAGCCCCGCTGCTCCGCAGCCAACTATCAATACATCGCATTTTTTTTGCATTTCGGTCATTTCCTTTCAAATGCTGTAAATCAATTTATATATAATTACATACGTAGGCTATAATAACATAAACTTTCAAAAAATAACAGACCTTTTAACAAATTTTATTAAAATACCGTGTCACTTTTGCTCATATTTTCCTTATATTAATTCCGTATAATTTTTCATTGCGCTTTTTTACCGAAAACAGTTGACAAACTCCGTTTCAAGTGGTATCATATTCGAGCAATAAAGCAAATGCGCCGGTAGCTCAGCTGGATAGAGTGTTTGGCTACGAACCAAAAGGTCGGGGGTTCGAATCCCTTCCGGCGTGCCAGCGGCAAGTGCCGCAGACAAGTCGCGTACCGTATAGGTGCGTGACTTATTTTTTTGTCCATTAAGAGTATATCTTTTTTCATTTTCTCACGCAATAAAGACAAAATGACTTTTACAGTTGTTTTGTCTTTATTTTTATATGTGGGAATACGGGATTCGAACCCGTGAGGGTCTGAGCGTTAAGAAAACAGCCCGGTGGACTGTTTTTAGCGAAGAGCGTGAGGCGGGTACTGAAATTCCTTGAATTTCGGTCGCCGAACAAGTGGATTTTGCCTGCAAAATCTATCGAATCCCTTCCGGCGTGCCAAGTAAAAGCCTTGAAAATCCTTGATATATAAGGAATTTCAAGGCTTTTTTATTTTTCTTATTTTTAATAAATTTCCCTTAAAGCAGTGTGAAAAGCCGTAACAAAGTATAAAAATGGGGGTCAAAAATTTTATGAATATAAGACAAGCACCCCCACATTGATTCGCTCAATGCAGGGGTGCTTTCAGTTTAATTCTATTTTTTATTTCAATCAGAATTTTGTCAAATTAAATTTGCATTATCAAAAATGCTCCGTATAAAAATCATCAAGAATGTCATCGAGGTGAATCGGTTCTACTTTACCTTCGTTCATTCTTTTGACGAGCTGTTTTAATGCTTTTCTGTCAGTTGACACGTCTTTGCGGATTTCTGT
>CANARN010000012.1 GCA_947364045.1 uncultured Clostridia bacterium | reverse complement strand
CTTTTTCAGTCACATCACTGTAAACTCTTGTGCCGGCTTGGGCTTATTTTGCATTATTATTGTATATATTGTCTAATATTCGCCATATATGTCGGTTTTCCGCTGAAATAAAGAGCGGCTGACTGCTGTTATTCAAAACAGGTTCAAGCTGTTTTCCCGCAAATCTGTCCTCATATTCGCCCAAAGTCTGTGAAAGAAGCGTGCCGATTTCAATTTTTGTAAAATTCACGGCAAGATTTCCCGTTGAGGCTTTTGAAGCCTCAAGCAAATCGTCAATCAGCTTTTTTAGCTTTGAGGATTGACGGGAAAGAACCTCAATGTATTCTTCTGCATTTTCATTGTCAATATTCTCTTTTGAAAGCAGATCAACGTAATTTATAATTGACGTAAGCGGAGTTTTAATATCGTGTGAAACATTGGTAATAAGCTCCGTTTTGAAACGCTCGCTCTTCATTTTTTGCTCAACTGCCCTTGCAATGCCGTCATTTATGCTGTTAATGTTCTGAGCGTGTATTTTTAAATCGCCGATCATTCGCACTGAATTGATTTTTTCCTCGGTATTACCGTTTGCTATCTTTTCCGTACCCGACTTTATGTCGCTGAACATAATACAGAACAGCACAGCAGAAACAGCAACGGCAATGTCAAAAAACAGGAGTAATATAACCGCGCCGTCACCGCCGGAAGCAGTAATCAAAATCAAAATAAAATTAACCATGAATACTCCGAAAATGCTAACAGCGGCTTTCCAAACAGTAGGAATTTTCCGTAAAGTATAACCGATAAAGCTAAAAAGTCGTTTAAACTGTTTAAATATAAATCTAAGGATTTTAAATGCAAGTGTTGATTTAATAAGCGTTTTTGTTTTAAGCCTTACTGCTGACGTAATGCAGAAAACAGTCAGCAAAATGGACACTGCCATAACAGTCAAGGCGTAAAACGGCGGAATAAAGGGAATAATCGAATTGTTATTATAAAAATAAGAGTAATTCAGGTCTTCTGTTACGGCAACAGCTATGCAAAATATTGCCGCACAAAGCCCTGCCGTCAATACCGCTGCTATGTCATAAGGAAATTTATCTAAACGCGATAAGGAAATTCCCTCAAAACCGTTTTTGTGTCCTGCCGAACACATTAAAAATACAAACAACGCTAAAATTACCAATGACGAAATTACCGATGAGGTGACAAGCATTTTTTCGTTATCAGCAATGAAATTATAAATTTGGCTTATATAATAAAAAATGTCTTTTTCTTTAAGTTCTTTTTTTAAATGGATTGTTATTGTATAATTTACCTTTTCGTAAATTTTCTGTGTTACTGAATCTTCTGTAGTTTCAACCTCCTCGCCGATTTTTTCATCAGATGAAACTACAGAGTCAAAATATCCATAGATGTAATTACTGAAACAGCGGTTTTCGGAATAGGAAAGCATACTTTGACTTTCGTCAACATTTGAATAGAGAATTTCGCCGTTTTCATCCTTTATTTCATACATTAGATTTCCCGAAACATCGGGAAATATTTCATTTGCTATATCTGTACGCCCGGTAATATAATTCATCGCTAAATACAGATTACCTTCAAGGGCGCTGTTTAACTGTTCAAGCTTATTACCTGATTCGGAATACAAGTCCTCTGCAACGCCGAACGCTAAAGCGACAGCAGAAAAAACGAAAACTGTTGTCAGAACTGCAATTAAAATTACGGAAACGACCTTTGCCGCAATAGAATTTCTTAATTTTTCCACCTTAAACACCTCTCTCAAACTTATAGCCCTGACCCCAAACCACCTTTAAATAGCGCGGCTCGGCAGGGTTAATTTCAATTTTTTCACGAAGGTGTCTTATATGTACCGCAACTGTGCTTTCTGTGCCGAAGGGGTCATCCTTCCAAACCTTAAAATAGATTTCTCTCGGTGAAAAAACCTTGCCGGGATTTTCCATAAGCAAAAGAAGAATTTCGTATTCCGTAGGAGTTAACGATACCTTTTCGCCGTCTACGGTAACGCTTTTTGAAGCGTCATCAAGCTCAATTCCGCCTATGCAAATTGAAGTCTGCTTCTGAGCTCCGCCGCCGAGAGTCATATATCTGCGAAGCTGAGATTTTACTCTTGCCATAACCTCAACAGGATTAAACGGCTTTGTAACATAGTCGTCCGCACCGACATTAAGACCGAGAACCTTGTCCGTGTCCTCACCTTTTGCCGTCAGAAGAATTACGGGAATATTACTGATTTCTCTGATTTTAACCATTGCGTTAATACCGTCCATAACGGGCATCATAATGTCCATCAGTACAAGGTGAATATCATTGGTTTTTACTTTTTCAAGCGCCTCTTCGCCGTTATAGGCAAAAACAGTATTATACCCCTCTGACTTTAAATAAATGTCCAGTGCATTGACAATGTCCTTTTCATCGTCACAAATAAGAATGTTATACATATTTTCAACCTCCGACGGTATTATACTGTTTATTGTTTTAAGAAGATAGTGAGTAAATTTTTAAGATTTTATTAAGCAATATATTTTTGCTGAACAAAGCGGGAATTAAATGCATAAATGCACATTCCCGCTGAGCTTTTAAGATATGTATTTATAAAAGATTAACCTCTAAAGACGAGTCACTGTTTTTGTAAAATTTACGGTCATCGAGCGCCCAGAGTCTGCCTGTGAATCCGCCCTTGTCTACGCTCTTGGTAGCATCCATTATCTCATAAACAGTTGCGTCCATCATATCAAGCTGAGACAGTAACTCTGCTTCAAGGAACAGCGGTCTTACAGCAGCGCCGAATTCAGGCTCGCCGTGGTGCGAAATAACCATATGCTGTAAAAGAAGTGATTTTTCTTTATCAGTCCCCAATTCCTCGGCAGCGGCGGCAATCATCATAGCGCCTTTTACAAGGTGACCTATAAGGTTACCTTCAACCGTGTAACCGGAGGCAAGTCCTGTTCCGCTGATTTCAAATTCCGTTGTTTTGGCAATGTCATGCAAAACTGCACCCGCAATTAAAAGCTCACGGTTAATAAACGGATAAACCTTGCAAACTCCCTCGCAAAGTCTGACTATTGAAAGAGTATGCATCATAAGTCCGCCCCGAATGGCGTGGTGCAATTTAAATGCGGCAGGAAAACACACCAGCTTTTCACGGTTTTTCTGTAAAAGATACAGAACAAGATTTTTTAAATCTTCATCGCAAAAATCGGAAACCGTTTTGACGATGCTGTCGAACATATCCTCGCCTTTATAATCGGCAGATTTAACGTAATCGTCCAAAGAAACGCCGTCCTCTTTTGTTGCCTGCCTTATTCTGTCAATTATAAGCTGGTCATTATCACGGTATTTTTGCAGCTTTCCCCGTACCTTTACAAGCATATCCGCCTCTATTTTGTTGGTGAGATTAGGTGTGTAATCCCAAATCTTTGCAAAAATCTCGCCCTCTTTGTCGGAAAGCAAAAGGTCAAGATACGTACTGCCGTTCTTAGCCGCCTTTGCCTCACACTGCTTAACTACAGCAAAGCCTTCAACCTGACCGTTGCCTATATCCGTAAAATTCATAAACATTACCTGCATTTCATAAAAAATTGTTAATGTATATTTTACACTAAACGCAGGCATTTTGCAATAAGAGTAACGGCAAAATCCTAACCGAACAGAATAAATTCGCTGTTAGTCTTCGCTATGAAAAATCCGCACATTCCCGCAGTTAATAAAACCACAAGTATCGCCGTAATAAAATAGTATTTTAAAACCTTGTAGGTTTCGCTCATTTCTTTTCACATTCCTTTATAAGTTCTGATATTGAATTTCCGAGTATTTCCGCTGAATAAACGGCTTCGCGTACCGTATTTGCATCTGTCCCTATTTCAATATTTAATGCGCACGGCACTAAATCCATATTATATTTTCTCGCGCAGAACAAAAGCGGTCTTACAGCATTGGGGTGTGAATCCGAAATACTTTTTTGAAGTCTGAGAGCAAATGTAAGATTTTTTTCCCAATTGGGAAAGTCTTTAACCGCTCCCTCCTCACAGCCTGTTATAATTTGAATCTGCGCCACTTTTTTTCCTCCGATTTCAGTTACGGTTTTTACCCTGCTCCCGTCTTTTCTTGTAATTGAATCACGGTGCAAGTCAATTACAACCTGAATTGAAGGATTTTTTCTTAAAACATCGGCGACATTTTTACGGGAACGTTCAAATGCACCGCTGTATGAGGTATCGTAAACCGTTCTGTCGTGAATTACCTTATATCCGTGTGATTCAATTGCACTGCACAGCGCATCCCCTACTCTTATAATTCCGAGCGTTTCAAAATCGGCAACGAGTGAATCGGAATAAAAATCATTTTCGGTAATTTGGTAGCTTTCGGAAGAGTGCGTGTGATAAATAAGAGCCACAGGCTTATTTTTACTTATATTTGCAATAACGCTCTTTTTCAGATAAGCTTCCATATTTATACTGTTGTTCTTTGTTGTATTCCGAACATAGAGCGAGCCGAGAGCCAATGTTGCATTTTTTGAGGAATAGTCCTCTGAAATAATTTTTCCGTTATTTGAGGCTTCGCTCAACAGCTCTTTAGCCTTCAATTCTGCTTTTGAAATATCACTGTACCCGCTGAACAAGATGCTCGCCGCGCTTTGAATTTCGCTTTTATTCTTTTCCGTATTTATTTTTACAGTTTCCGACTCTGAGGAATATGTCTTGGTCACATTCTGCTCCGTTTTGCTGCTTAATGCGTTTGGGGGAAATGAAAACACTCCGCACACAATAATTATTGACAAAATCAGACAAAGAAAAGCAATTTTATTTATGCTTACCGTTCTTCTCCTGCGCCGTCTTGTCCGTCTTCTCATAAATTAACCGCCTTGCAATATAATATTTCAGTTAAATATATGCCGACGTTAAAACGATATTACACAGTTTAAGATTATTACAATTTTTAATTTATATTTTTAAAAAGCTCAAAAAAGCGAAAGAAAAACAGACGGTGCGATTTCAGACTGAAGAGCGCAGTTAATTGCAAGAGCTAAAAGATTTGCCGCACGCTCAATAACCGTGTCAATATCTCCGGGGGTTACCATTGTTTCTTTAAGCTCCTGAGGAATTTTCTCAGTATCCGTCTTTCTGTCGGTCAAATCGTTGATAAGCGTTACGCCGTCTACTACTGTGGGCACTCCTATTGAAACAACCGGAATTTGCATTGTGCTTTCGTCAATTCGCGCTCTGGCGTTTCCTACGCCCGACCCGGGAATTATACCCGTATTTGAAATCTGCACGGTTTTTCCGAGACGGGATAAACGGCGCGCCGCCAAGGCGTCAACAGTGATTATTGCAACGGGCTTTACAATATCAGCAACAGATTTGATATATTCGGCGGTTTCAATACCCGTTTGCCCCAGTACGCCCGTTGAAACAGCAGCAACAGAACGGATTTCCTTTATCTCCAAATCCTTTTTCATTTCGTCTTTAATATGTCTTGTTGCAAAAATTTTTTCAGCGCACATAGGTCCTAATGCGTCAGGCGTAATGTTTTCATTGCCAAGCCCTGCCACCAGCACAGAACCGTTTGTATCAGGAAGTAAATCCCGAATGATTGAGGAAAGCGCCGTGAGCCGTCCGTCAAGCAATTCCGATTCGTGTGAAAATTCCGGCATATCCACTGTAATATATTTTCCCTTCGGTTTCCCCACAGCTTTTTCACCCGCACTGTTTAATATCTCAATTTCAGTAACAAACGCATTCTCTTTTCGCCAATGAGTAACCTTTATTCCGTCCTGCTCGCTGTCCTCAAGCATTTCATGACGTTCAAGAGCCAAGTCGGTTCTGTAATTCAAAATATTTCCTCCTTATATGATAAAATACACCGTAAAATTATACTTTAGGCATATTATAAGATGTATATTTGCTTTATCTTCAGCTTTTATTATGCCAAAAAGAAAAAATAGTATCCAAATTGTAAAAAAAAACTTGATTTTTATTTGTATTCGTGCTAATATATACAGCGTAAATGCGAAGGAGGTGTGACAAATGCCCAATATTAAATCAGCTAAAAAGCGTGTTCTCGTAAACAAAACAAAGGCACAGCGTAACAAGTCAACTAATTCAGCTCTTAAAACTGCTATTAAAAAGGCTAACGCTGCTATCGAAGCAAACGCTGCCGATAAGGAAGAGCTTGTAAAGCTTGCTGTCAAGAAAATCGACCAGGCTGCTGCTAAAAACCTTATCCACAAAAACAACGCTGCTCGTAAAAAGTCCGCCCTCGTGACTAAGCTTAACAAAGCGTAAGTCATTGTCTGGAAGTTTTGTGCCTCTGCATTTTGCAGAGGTATTTTTCTTTTTACACGCTCACCTTTTTTATTTCTTTCATTGACTTTTTTAAAAGAATTGTATATAATAATTACATATTAAAATTTGGAGGAATTTTTTATGAAAAAGGCTTTAAAAGTAATTGCTGTTCTCGCACTTATCGCAGGCGCTGCATTTGCCGCTTACGTTGTAATTAAAAAATATGTTGACAGTAAAAGAGTTGTTATCGGCAATGACGCTGAGAATTATGTTTCCTGCTCCTGCTGTGATGACAGCTTTCTTTCCGAAACAGTAGCTTAAATCCAAATATTATAAGCAAAGGGACTCGTTTGAGTCCCTTTATTTTTGCATTCGCTGTTCTATTTTGACTTCGGTTTTGTAACAAGCGCTACAACAAGTCCGCTGAGCATTGCAACGGTTATGCCAACAGAAGCCGAAGAGAGAGGTCCTGTTAAAATACCCAGTGCGCCTTTTTCCCTTATAGCATTTTGCGTTCCTAAAACCAGCATATTACCAAAGCCTGTGAGCGGCACGGTAGCCCCCGCCCCTGCAAATTCAACAATCGGCTGATAAAGCCCCAACGCGCCCAGAATAACTCCCAGCACAACAAACGACACAAGTATTCTTGCGGGTGTAAGCTTTGTAAGGTCAATTAAAAGCTGACCTATAACGCATATTATTCCGCCTATTAAAAATGCCTTTAAAAAAATCATATTTTTTCACTCCCGACAATATTTTGTCAAAAAATGAAAAAAATATACAAAAGAAAAAGCACGAAAAGCTGTACGCTCTCCGTGCCTGATCGTTAAAGATTATTCACCTTTCATTTTTGCAAAGCAATCGCTGCAATAAACAGGTCTGTCATCTTTGGGTTCGAACGGAATTTTTGCTTCACCGCCGCAGGAAGCGCATACTGCTGTATGATACTCTCTTGCGCCGCGAGCTGCATTTTTACGTGCCGCACGGCACTCCTTGCATCTCTGAGGTTCATTCTCGAAACCTTTCTCAGCATAAAATTCTTGTTCACCTGCAGTAAAAACAAATTCGTTTCCGCAATCTTTGCAGGTAAGGGTCTTGTCTTCGTACATTTTGCTACCTCGCTAAATATTTTTTTACCCCGAGCGGAATTGCACCGCCTGCACCCAAAAATGCTCCTCTAAGGCAAGGGCTTGTTAATCCTTTTCAATTTTTCGGCGTATACGCTGAACGGCATTGTCAATCTGCTTTAACTCACAATTAAGCTTTTCAGCTATTGCCTTTCTTGAAAAGCCTAAAAGGTATGCTTTTGCAACAGCAAGCTCAAATTCCGAAAGCGAACCCAAAAGAGCGTTTTGCTGCTCCTTTAAAATAAATATATCCTCAGGTGAAGGATTTTTTGATTCAACCTCAGTTAAATCGTCAATTTGAACGTAGTTTTTAAGCGGAATGTGCTTTTTTCGGTTCAAGGAATTGTAATAACGCTGCATTGCCTGTTCGGTAAGAACCATTGCAAAAGACGAAAAATTTTCGCTTTTTGACGAGTCAAAGGAAAAAATTGCCGAATAAAAGCCGATAACGCCTTCCTGATAAAAGTCGTCGGGTTCAACGCCTTGAGTAAAGCAAAAGCTTTTCGCTTTTTCTGAAATACGGCGCGAATAGCGCTTCAAAAGAACGGGAAATGCCAAAGCGTTACCGCCGACGGCAAGAGATACAAGCTCGCTGTCGCTCAAATCAGAAATTGATTTTCCGTTCATATGCCCTCACCTACTAATATAACGATAATTATATCACAAAAGAAATTATTGTCAACTGATTTTTTTGTTAAAATCACACAAACTTTAAAAATTCGTCAAAAAATTGTCAAATTCTACAAAAAATCCGCTCGAGAAACGCCCGAGCGGGAATTTTTTTATCCGAAAAGTACTTGCAGTATTATTGTAGCAGTACTAAGCGCCATTATAACCGCAAGAAAAATTGCGGTGAATTTTACAAATTTGTTTCTGTTCATTTTTAAATGCTTAAATTAAAATTTGAATAGTTTCAAATTTCTCTGCTATCCTTTCTGACAATTATTAAATTACACGCCTAAAATTGTTGACATACTTTCGGCAATTTTTTCTGATTTTGCAGTAGATTCCTCACGTGAATTGCCGCAGGCTGTAATATAAACCTTGATTTTAGGTTCTGTACCTGACGGACGGACAATTACTTTACTGTTGTCCGGCATAATAAATGAAAGTACGTTTGATTTAGGAAGCTTTATCTCAATCTCCTCACCTGTTACGGTGTCTTTTGTCACGCTGAGCTTATAGTCTGACATTTTCACAACGGGAGCGCCTGCAATTTCCTTCGGCGGATTTACACGAAGGTCATTCATCATATCAGCCATTTTCTGCATTCCCGACGCGCCCTCAAAGCCGAAATTGAGAACAGTATTGAGATACATACCGTATTTCTCATAAATTCCGTCCATAAACTGTTTGAGCGAAATACCCTTGAGCTTGTAATAAGAAGCCATTTCGCAAATAAGAAGCGAAGCTACAACAGCATCCTTATCCCTTGCGTGAGCGCCTCGAAGATATCCGTAGGACTCTTCCATACCTACAATAAAGCGGTCGGTTTCATCTTTCTTTTCAAGGTTAGTTACAAGCTCGCCGATATATTTAAAGCCTGTAAGCAAATCGGCTGTCTGTGCGCCAAAAGCGGCGGCAATTGTTTCAACCAAAGGAGTAGTAACTATTGTTTTTACAACTATCGGATTATTCGGCAGTTTTCCCTGCTCTTCAAGGGAAGAAAGAAGATACTCGCAAAGCATGGCGCCAACTTCGTTGCCTGTCATTAAAACGTACTCTTCGCCGTCACGTACGGCAATTCCCACACGGTCGCAGTCGGGGTCAGTCGCAAGAAGCAAATCGGCATCAGTACCCTCGGCAGTTTTAATTGCGCACTCAAACGCCTGACGGATTTCGGGATTCGGGAAAGGACAGGTCGGGAAATTACCGTCGGGCTTTTCCTGCTCTTTTACAACAGTAACATCCTTAACCCCCGCCATTTTAAGAACCTTTCTGACAGGCTTATTGCCCGTACCGTTAAGCGGAGTATAAATAACCTTAAGATTTGCTTTTTTAAGTGCATCGGGATTTACGCTTGCAGAAAGAACCTTTTCGTAAAATTCATCCATAAGCCAATCCTCAATAAAGTCAATCATATCCTCAGCGAGAGCGTCGTCAAAGCTCATTGTTTTAACACCGCTGAACATATCGGTTTTCTGAATGTATTCATAGGTTTCAGCCGCAGCTTCATCGGTCATCTGATAGCCGTTGGGGTCATAGCACTTATATCCGTTATATTTTGACGGATTGTGAGATGCCGTGATTATGATACCTGAAGAACAACCGAGCCTTCTTACTGCAAAGGAGAGCATGGGAGTGGGGACAAGCTCAGGATAAAGATAAACCTTAATTCCGTTTGCCGCAAGCACACACGCCGCCTCTTTTGCAAAAACGTCAGACTTGATTCTTGAATCGTAAGCAACGGCAACAGACGGATTTTCAAAGTTTTCGTTAAGATAATTTGCAAGACCCTGCGTTGCCTGATTAACGGTATAAACATTCATTCTGTTTGTGCCTGCGCCTATAACGCCGCGAAGCCCCGCCGTACCGAATTCAAGATTTTTATAAAAGCGGTCGAGAATTGCGTCATCATCGCCTGAAATTTCCTGAAGCTCAGGGATAAGGTCGCTGTCCGCCGTCGCTTTTTCACACCAAAGAGAGTATAATGATTTAATGTCGTTCATTTTATTACCTCCGCAAAAAATGTATAGTTCTATTCTACTCCTTTTTATTCCAAAAGTAAATAAAAAAAGTTTGAAATAAATGTAAGTTTATAGTATAATCAGTAAAATAAAGGGGTGTGCATTATGTTTTCAAGGATTACAAGTATGGGACTTTTCGGTATTGAGGCTTACAAGGTAACTGTTGAGGCCGATATTTCGGGCGGAATGCCGAGATTTGACATTGTAGGCTTGCCTGACGCATCTGTTTCGGAAAGCAGAGAAAGAGTCCGTTCTGCGATTAAAAACGCTAATCTTACATACCCCGTCAGCAGAATAACCGTTAACCTTGCCCCGGCACACATTAAAAAAGAGGGTCCGATTTACGATTTACCGATTTTCATTGCCTTACTTTGCGCAAATGACGAATTAAAGCCTGTTCCAAGCGATACGGCATTTGTAGGAGAATTATCCTTAGACGGCAGTTTGCACAAAATAAACGGTGTACTGCCGATGGTTATCGGCGCAAAGAAAAGCGGTATTAAAGAAATTTTTATTCCTTATGAAAATGCAAACGAGGGCGCTGTTGTAAAAGGTATTACGGTTTATCCTATCCGAAATGTTACAGAGCTTATTAACCACATTACAGGAATTAAGAAAATAGAGCCTGTATCCGACGAGCATTATTCGGAATACACCCTGCCCGCAAGCACTCCGGATTTTGCAGACGTAAGAGGTCAGGAAGAGGTAAAAAGAGCGTTGGAAATTGCCGCAGCAGGCGGACACAATGTGCTTATGGTAGGTCCTCCCGGATCGGGAAAAAGTATGCTTGCAAAAAGGCTTCCCGGAATTTTACCCGATATGACCTTTGAGGAGTCGATTGAAACTACAAATATATATTCAATAGCAGGCGCTCTGCCTAAAGGCGTTTCACTTATTAAAGCGCGTCCTTTCCGTTCGCCACACCACACCGTTTCCCCTGCCGGTCTTTCGGGCGGCGGAGCTGTGCCGAAGCCGGGTGAAATATCTCTTTCACACAACGGCGTTTTATTTCTTGACGAGCTTCCCGAATTTCAGCGCACCTCGCTTGAAATACTCCGTCAACCCATTGAGGACGGAGTTATAAGCATTTCACGTGTTGCGGCAAAATTTCAGTACCCCTGCTCTGTTATGGTGGTATGCGCTATGAACCCGTGTCCGTGCGGATATTACGGTCACCCGACACGCAAATGCACCTGCTCGGAAACGGCGGCTAAGCGTTATTTTAACAGAGTAAGCGGTCCGCTTGTTGACAGACTTGACATCCACATTGACGTGCCGCCTGTTGACTATGAAAGCCTTGCAAGCAAAGAAAAATCAGAGCCGTCAAGCGAAATAAAAAAACGCGTCAACAAAGCGAGGAAAATTCAGCAGGAAAGGTTTATCGGTACCGACATTTCCTGCAACGCTAAAATGGACGCCGCCGCAACAAGAAAATTCTGTAATTTAACTCCCGCCGCAGAAATTATTATAAAAACGGCATTTGAACGCTTGGGACTGAGCGCAAGAGCCTATGACAAGGTTTTAAGAATTGCACGGACAATTGCCGATATGGAAAATTCCGACGATATTGACACAAAGCACATTACCGAAGCTATTCAGTACAGAAGCTTTGACAGACGGTTCGGGGAATAAAATATAATTCAACTAAAAAATCCCCGTATTCATCTAAAAATCAGATGATACGGGGTAATTTTTAAGTACACAGCAAATTTAAATTTCTACCTTATTATTAAAAATAAGTTTTTTAACTGCTGTAAATCTCATTAAAACAACAACTACTGCGATTGTAATAATAAGCTCGGGGAGAATGTATGTTCCGTTATAGCAAATCGAATATAAAAGCGGTTTGTTAACAAATGTTGAGCCGAAAATCTCCCACTGGTCAAGATATGCAAAAATGAAATATCCCGAAACAATATGAGAAGCAAAACGGAGTAAGAATGCGAGAGTCAAGCCTGCATAAAGACCTGCTTCACCCTTCTTTTTGAATACGCCTGCAATTCCCAAAACAGTAAACGCAATTATGTAGTCAAACAAGATGCAGCCTACAAGCATAATGGGAGTAAGTCCCCAGCCCAAAAGCCCGTCCGTAGTTATTCCGAGCATAAGCTGGAAAAGAGAGTAAATAAACGAGGAAAAAAATCCCCATTTTACTCCGTAACGGAACGAGAGTATGCAAATCGGGAGCATACTCACTAGTGTTACAGAACCGCCGAGAGGCATTTTGAAGATTTTGACCATAGAAAGCGCTACTGCTAATGCAATAAAAACAGCAGTTTCCGTAAGTCTGATGATGTTTTCTTTTTTCATTTTTTGTTCCTCCAAATAAAAAAATTCAGCCAAGGGAAATACACACTTAGGCTGAAACACTTTGCTTCCTACGTCGGTATTATCCGCATCAGGTTCAATGGTTAAGGGAAGATTTATTCCCAATCTCAGCTGACTTTACGGTCAACACCCATGCATATATTTACTTGGCTGAGAAGTATTATAGCACTTTATTCGTAATTGTCAAGCAAAAAATCTTTTAAAGCAGAATAGCGAAGTTTCTGCTTACCGTTGTCAATCATTTTCATTATTGTGCCGTCTGTCCCCACAAGGATTAAGAGTCTTTTTGCCCTTGTAACAGCAGTATAAAGCAGGTTTCTGTAGCACAGCTTTTCTGTTACGGAAATGACAGGCATAATTACAGCATCAAATTCACTGCCCTGGCTTTTGTGAACCGTTACGGCAAATGCATGCTCCAATTCGCTGAGCTGCTCCTTTGAGTAGGTAGCTCGTCTACCGGAAAAATCAATAATAACATATCCGTTGCGGTTGTCAATTTTTTCAATAAAGCCGATGTCGCCGTTATAAACACCGTCTCCCTCATTATTCTGCGATTCCCAGCGAATATCGTAGTTGTTTTTTATCTGCATAACCTTATCGCCCTCGCGGAAAATTCTGTATTCCGTTTTGATTTCGGTTTTCTCCTCGCTCGGCGGATTTATACTGTTTTGCAGAACTTTATTAAGGTTATAAGTACCTGTATCGCCCTTTTTGGAGGGACAAAGTACTTGTATCTGAGTTTTCGGGTCAAAACCGTATGATTCGGGAATACGGCGTATATACAAATCGTTTATTGTACGGACTGCGTCAAGCGGGAAATTTTTATGAAGCACGAAAAAATCTCCGTCCTTATAATCAGTCTTTATATGCTCGCCATTTACTATTCTGTGAGCATTCATTACAATGTTACTTGCCCTTGACTGCCTGAAAATCTCTTTAAGCTCAACAACAGGCAAAAGACCGCCGGCAATTAAGTCCCTCAAAACATTACCTGCGCTGACAGACGGAAGCTGGTCGCTGTCACCCACCATAATAAGCCTGCACCCAAAGGGCAGAGCCTCAACAAGAGAATTGAAAACAAAAATATCCACCATTGACATTTCGTCAACAATAACTGCCTGACACTCAAGAGGATTGCGAAGATTTCTTTTAAAATAAGGCTTTTCATCTCTCCACTCCACCTCTAAAAGACGGTGAATTGTCGAGGCGCTTCTGCCTGTCGCCTCAGTCATTCGCTGAGCCGCTCTTCCCGTAGGAGCGCAAAGGGCAATGTCAAGATTTTTCTTCTCAAAAACTTTGATTATTCCGTTAAGAGTTGTGGTTTTTCCTGTTCCGGGACCGCCCGTTAGAATCAAAATTCCTTTATTCACAGCGGTTTCGATAGCCTTTCTTTGCAGCTCTGCAAATTGGAAGCCCGTATTTTCCTCAAACTTATCAATAAACGCATTTACGTTTTCGGGGTCCTCGGGCGGATATTTTAACAGCACCTGTATTCTTCTCGCAATGCCCATTTCAGCGTGGTAAACCTCAGGAATAAACAGATATTCTCTTCCGTTTATTGTTTTAAGAATAAGTCTTTTATTTTCAACAAGAGAATAAATTATTTCTTCAATTTTTTCACGGGATTCGGAAAGAAGCCCTGACGCCGGCGTAAACATCTTTGAAAGCGGAATACACGTATGTCCGTTATTAAGGTTGTAACGGATTATATGTATAATTCCGGCTTCAATACGCCTGTCATTCGACGGCGCAACAGGTAAGGACTCTGCTATCTGCTCTGCGCGCTCAAAAGAAACTCCGTTTTCGGCTTCGCAAAGAGAATACGGGTCTGACTCCACCATTTCCTTAGCGGCAGTACCGAAATTTTCAAAAGCAAGCAAGCTTTCACGGGTTGTAAGACCGAGTCCCGAAAGAGATATAAGCAACGAGCGCACAGTAAACTGACGCTTATACTCCTCACCTATTTTTTTAGCTTTTGCAGAGGAAATTCCTCTTATTTCGGCAAGACGTTCGGGATAATTTTCAAGAATTTCAAAGGATTTTTCCTTAAATCTTTCAACTATTGCACGGGCGGTTGCCTCACCCACGCCCCAAATTGCGCCGCTTGAAAGATAGTGATATAAGTCATCGACCGTTTCGGGAACGGTTGCATAGCAGGAATCGGCTTTAAACTGCCTGCCGTAAACCGAGTGATATGTAAACTCACCCATAGCTTCAACGGTATCATGTTCGCGTACATCAGGCGCTGCACCTACAACGGTTATCTCCTCTTCGCCTATATCAAGAGTAAAGACGGTGTATCCGTTCACGTCGTTGCGATATGTAATATCAGTAACTGTTCCTCTTAATTTGATTTTCGTTTCAAATTCTTCCATTTATAAAATCCTTTAAATCCTCTTTTTTTACAACTGTTATACCGTCGGTCTGAGCGCAAAGGTCAAGTGTTTCCTTCAATTCCTTATCGGAAATTCCGTTATCTACAATAACCAAAACATTGTTTTCACATTCTCCGCACAAATTAAGCTTCAGCCTTGCGCTGTAAGCCAAGCATCTTACATTTTCGGCATTTTCATCACAGGGAATGCAAATAAAATAGCCGCATTTTTTCTTCGGCATAAGTAATTTAAGCAGTAAAACCGTTGAAATTACTACAATTGATAAAAGAGATAAAATAATCATTATTGAACATATAAATACTCTCAAGGAATACACCTCCGAGGTATTATATGCGAAAGTAAAAAATCGGTGCATTTCTAAAATAAGCCCCCACAAATGAATACCTTGTCTCATTTATAGGGGCAAAAAATGAGTAAATCTGTAAGCCGGGTTCTGTCGTTTAAGGCAATTATCTATCTGCGATGCGCGTTGCCGCACACCTGAAGCCGTCTTTCGAAGTATCTGCCCAGCTGACAACTTCTGCTGACGTTGCATCGGGTAGGGTTTGCTTGGCCGCTACATCTCTGCAACGCCGGTGAGCTCTTACCTCGCCTTTCCACCCTTACCGAATAAAATTCGGCGGTATATCTCTATGCACTTTCCCTAAGGTCGCCCTCGGCGGCTGTTAGCCGTTACCCTGCTGTGTGATGCCCGGACTTTCCTCACTGTAAAAATACAGCGCAACTGCCCAATTTACTCACTTTAATTTAATAGGTTATTTTTTCAAGCATTATTCCGTCTTTTTTTATAAGACGGATTTCATTGCCGTTTACCATATAAGCGTTACGGGAAATGTCAATCATCGGCAAATCGCTTGCTGAGTCCGTATAAAACTCGTCAATCATAACATCTCCGTATTTTTCTTTGAAAAGCGATACTTTTTTGTCTTTATAACAAATCTGCTGAATATCGCCTGTTTTAAAATCAACCTTTGAGCATATATAATTTTCAATGCCCAAACGGTCGCATATTATTTTCAAAAGACTTTCGGGGCAGGCAGAAACAATGACATCGCCCTCCTGCCGAATGGTACTGTAAAACGGCTTTACTTTATGCTCATGCAAGTCCCAAAACCGTTCAAATTCCTGCTCCATACTTTCTGCGAAGCTGTCACAATACTCTTTTAAAAGAGCGCCGTACTTATTTATGACCTCGTCAATTGTTATTACGCCTTTTTTGTATTTTACAAACCCTGTGAAAAACTTGGGAATGTATTTAAACACGCCTTTAGTATCTAATTTCAGGAAATGAAGGAACAAATCAAGACCCGATTCGCCGTCATAAATTGTATTATCAAAATCAAATACCCTCATAAACACTCCTTAAAAGCCTCTTGAACTTCCTCCGCCGCCGAAAGAACCGCCTCCGCCGGAAAATCCTCCGCCCGAAGAATGACCTCCGCCGAAACCGCCGTTATTTCCGTTGTAAAATCCGCCGAAAAACGAGCCGAAAAACATATGTCTTCTGCGTCTGCCGAAAATCAGAACTAAAATAACTATGATTAAAATTACAGTCCTGATTATTTTGAAAGCCGTAGAATCACTGACGTCAACAGTATCATAATCTTCAAGGTTTTCAGGCGGTGTTTCGCCGTATTCTGCATAAACCTCTGATACAATTGCCTTATACGCCTCGGAAAGCCCTGTTGAAAAACTGTTATTTTTCAAATAAGGTACCGCGTATTTATCAAGAATTCTGCCTGTTTTACCGTCAGGAAGTCTCCCTTCAAGACCGTAGCCGACCTGAATTGTAACCTTTCTTTCGGAAACTGCCAGAAGCAAAACTACACCGTTGTTTTTTTCTTTATCGCCTACGCCCCATTTTCTGCCGAGCTCTAATGCATAGTCCGAAACATCTGCTCCGTCAAGCGTATCCACAGTTACAACCACAACCTGCGCGCCTGTTTTCACAAACAGATTTTCGCCTATTTTCATAAGCTCTTTTTCATCTTCTTCGTCTAAAACATTCGCAAAATCATTTACGAAAAAGTCTTTCGTTGGTTCAGGCAATTTTACCGCAAACGCCGAAACGGAGAGTACAATAGAAAGAATTATGCCGAAGCAAATTACAGAAAAAAGTTTTTTCATATATTTCTTAATCAAAATTTACTGTCGGCACGGTATTTGACTCGGGAGAAGCTTCAAAATAATCAGCTTTTTCAAATCCGAACATTCCTGCAAAAATCACCGCGGGAAATTTTCTTATGGACTGATTGTAGTCAGTAACAGCATCGTTATAATCTTTACGAGCCTGGCTGATTCTGTTCTCCGCGCCAGCAAGCTCATCCTGCAAATAGATAAAATTCTCATTTGCTTTAAGCTCCGGATAATTTTCAACAACAACTAAAAGCCGTGAAAGTGCAGAATTGAAGCTCGCCTCTGCCTCCTCATACTGTTCGGGAGTTGACGCTGAATTCAGCTTTGCACGGGCATCGGCAAGGGCTGTGTAAACCTCTTTTTCATGAGAAGCGTAACCCTTAACAGTATTTACAAGATTGGGGATTAAATCCGCGCGTCTTTGTAATTGATTTTGAATTTGATGCTCGGCATTCTGTACCTTTTCCTGTTTTGGAACAAGTCCGTTATATGTTGACATAACGGAGCCGACTATTATTACAATAACAAGAACCACTGCGGCAATGCCTATAATTAAACCCTTTTTCTTCATAGGAAATCCTCCTTAATCAGTCGTCAAAGCCGTTGGGATTATTACTTTGCCAGCGCCATGAATCCTCACACATTTCCTCAATTCCTCTTTTTGCCGCCCAACCGAGTACTTCTTTTGCTTTTGACGGGTCTGAATAGCAGGTTGCAATATCACCTGCACGTCTGGGCGCAATTTTATAAGGAAGCTCTTTACCGTAAGCCTTGTTAAACGCCTTGACTATGTCGAGAACACTGTAACCGACACCTGTGCCGAGGTTAAATACCTGAACGCCTTTATTGCCTTCAAGGATATTATCAACTGCTTTAACGTGACCTTCAGCCAAATCCACAACGTGAATGTAGTCTCTTACACCTGTGCCGTCGTGTGTATCATAATCGTCACCGTAAACGCTTAAAAATTCACGTTTGCCGATAGCAACCTGAGTAATATACGGCATAAGGTTATTGGGGATACCGTTGGGATTTTCACCTATTCTGCCGCTCTTGTGAGCGCCTATCGGGTTGAAATAGCGGAGAAGCGTCACATTCCACTCACTGTCCGCCTTGCAAATGTCCTCAAGAATTATTTCTATCATATATTTGGTTGTGCCGTAAGGGTTTGTTGTTCCCCCTGTTTTCATTGTTTCCTTTAAGGGAGATATATTATTCATACCGTAAACGGTTGCAGAAGAGCTGAAAACAATATTTTTACAATTGTTATTTCTCATAACCTCACAAAGCTTTAATGTTCCGCCGATATTATTGTCATAATATTCCAACGGCTTTTGGCAGGATTCGCCCACAGCCTTTAGACCTGCAAAATGAATTACGGCGTCAATTTTATTTTCCTTGAAAATTTTGTCCATTCCGTCAGTATCGCGGATGTCACATTCATAAAACTTAAAATCTTTGCCTGTCAGCTCTTTTACTCTTTCAAGAGATTTGGGGCTTGAATTATAATAATTGTCAACCACCGTGATTTCATAGCCTGCATTGAGAAGCTCAACACAGGTGTGAGAGCCGATGTATCCGGCTCCGCCCGTTACTAAAATGCTCATAAATTTGCCTCCTTAGTAAGTGTTGTACCCGCAAAATATGTTTTGAGAATTCTCTCATAATTATAGCCTTTGTCCGCCAAAGCATTTGCGCCTGTTTTACTCATACCTACTCCGTAGCCGGTACCGTAAGAGGTAAATGTAAAGGTTTCGGAGGAGCTGTTGTAGCTGAGCTTAAAGCAGCTTGATTTAAGCCCGAGAGACGAAAGCTTTGTAATAAATTCATATCCTGTAAAATCCTGTCCTCCTACTCTGACGGATTTTACATAACCGACAGATGAAGAAACGGCATTATTTCGTTCTCTTATTATTATCCATTTTGCAGGATCGGCATTTACGTCAATTTCAAAGCCTGCGTTAAGAAGCAGACCCTGAATTTCACCGCGCTTAAGCTGAACTGTCTTTTCATAGCCTTCCGCCTTAGCTTCGGGATTCCCGTCAAGACGCGCAATGGATTTGAGATATGGATAAGTTCCGCTGAACACCAAAGATGAGTCAGCTGTTCCGCCTGCCGCGGTTTCAAAGAACGGAGTAAGAGCGACCTTGCCGTTGTATGAAAGATATCTGCCGAACACTTCGCCGACAGCCGACTCAACCTCTTGTGCCACAGTCTTTGAAATCTGAACGCCGTCAATTACAAAACCGTTGTCTCTGTATTTAAGATATGTGTAAATAACTACCGCTTGCGCCTTTATTGCCTCAATGTCATATCCGTCGCCCATTTCGCTCATAACGAGTCCCGCCAATGCTTCTTTAGCGGGAAGCTTTTCACCGTTAACCGTTATAAATTCCGGTGCGCCCTTATCTTTCTCTTCTTCAGGATGAGTAACTGTTTCACCGTTTTCGTTGGTAGAAGGCTCGGGATTTGTCTGGCTTTCAGACGGATTTTCCGTTTCCTCTCGGCGCTTTTTCTCAAGCTCGATTATATCTGACATAATAAAGTCGGATATTTTAAGCTTATTTTCATTTGTTTCGGGAGGTACAGTAGTCGGTTCGGTTGTGGTAGGTGCAGTTGTCGCCTCAGTTGTGGTTTCATAGCCGAATATTTTACGAAAAGCCCCTGCAAGAGAACCTTTTTCACCCTGCATTTTAAATACTATTGCAAGTACTGCGCAGAGAAGAATTACAACGCCCATAACGATTGCAAGGACTGTAACGGTCTTTTTGCTTGACTTTTTCTCAATAGGCTCTGCTGTCTTTGCAGAAGCGTCTGCAACCTCGATACCTATACTTCTTATACCTGCCGCTCTCTCGCCGATAAGCTCAAAAAGCTCTGCAGCAACGCTTTCTATAAATATTTCTTCTGTTTCGCCGTCTTCAAGGTAAAGCTTTCTGACTGTTGCGCTGTCATCGTTTGCAACTGCAATACAAATATATTTTGAGCCTTCTGCTTCGTAGATGTCGCTTATTGACGCGCCTATATTTGCCGCTGACAAATCGAGACTTACACGTGCAAGCTGCGCGGCATATTCCGTAACATTTACCTCGCCTTTGTCCTCAACATAGGGCGTAAACACTACAACCTCGCTGAAATGTTCAACTGCTTCGCCGAGATTTTTCAAAGCCTCCGCATTTGCCGTTCCGTTTACCGCAACAACAGAGCCTGATTCCCAAAGGCGCGCGATTGCTGTTTCAACCTTTTCATTGTCAAAATTCTGTGCGCTTAAAAGAGCGGCGCTCTCACTTGAGCCGATGCCCTTTGCAAGATACGGTACAACTCCGTTGCGTAAAATCACATTTATTCTGTCATTGTCAATGGGTATAACAACAATAAATTTTTCTCCGTTATCAATTCCGAAGCCTGAATAAAGACCGTCCTTTGAAAGAAAAACCGTTGCAGGCTCAGGGAAGGACGCAAAATTCTTTCTCTGCTCATCTGAAAGAGCATCATTATTTTCAAGCATATTTAAAACCGCAGGATTTTGAACGGAATCAACCTCAAAAGCCTGAGAAATCGCTTTTTTCAGTTTAAAATAATGCTTTTCTCCGACGGCTATCACTATAAGCTCATCATTTTGCAAAGCCTCCTGAAATCCGCCGAATAAATCGCGCATTTTTTCATAATGTTCAAAAGTTTCATTGCCATCAGCGTAATTTTTAATACTGCTGACAATCCTTGCCTGAAATCTGGCAAAAGGAATATTCTTTTCAACATTAAGGGCTAACAGTCTAACCTTCATTTTAATCACCACACGGCAGAGCATTTACGGAAAATATTTACGTTCTGCCTTTCCTTTCTTCGTGTTTTTCACACTGTAAACATTACTGTATTATTTCCACATCATCTACAAAAGAACCGCAAATTCTTTTTTAAGGATTCCAGTTTTCAGCATCCTTGTAAGGATTTGCCATTCCTTTTGCATCATACCAGGCCTGAGGATATCTCGGCGCAGGATTGATAGTTGCCTCGCTCGTATCCACTGTCGGCTCTTCATTTTCACGGCACAGCCTTCCGACTACTACAAGTCTTGCTTTCTGAAATTCATAAGAACAAGTTGAAAGAGTAATCAGCTTGTCATCCGGCAAAACATTTACATTTGTATTAAAAATGCTTCTCTTCTGTATTTCTTCAACAAAGCTCATAAAGCTGTCATCTGAGGAAAAATCGCTTACCGTATAGTTAAATACGTAATCGTTATCGTCCTCAGGCAGACTGTTCGTCACGAATGCCGCAATTATTTTGAAATAGTATGTCTGATATATTGTGTCATATTGAATAATCGGAGATTGCTTGTAGCCATCTATAGTCTTATATTTGTCAAGATTGGAGAACATCAGCCCGTCGCTCATATGGTGTCCGTAAATTACATTGTTATCGTTAAGATATTTCGCATCGCTGCGGTAATCAAGGTAAGGACAGCCGTAACGGCTTTTTTTGCCGTAAAAATCTGTTTTCAAATACTTTTCATTATCAGCCGCCTGTACAACCTGAACGTCAAGATTAGTTCCGTTAATTTTAATCCAGCCGACAATCTCCGGATTTATTGCGTAAAGATAAGCGTATTTCAAATTCATCCCCTGCGGAAACTCAACAGACGGATATTTTGTAAACAGCTCCTGCCACGCTTCGTCATATTGCTCGGAATTTAAATTGTCCGTATCAACAATTAAACCGTGAAGATTTTTGCTGTCGCTTTTATGAACAAGATGCTCGGAAAAAAGTACGCCGAAAGCAATTACACAGCCGATAATTGTAACAACGGAAACGTCCATAACTATTTTGCGGATTTTTTCACGTTTTTTATCCTCTTTTTTCGGAAGAAATTTGCTGAAAAAGTCCGAAAATATCTCATTAAAGGTTCTGACTTTTTTAACTGTTTTTACAGGCTCCTGCGGCTTATCTTCAGCATTAGCACTGTCGGATTTTTTCACATACTGAGCGGTAATGTCAACAAAGGTCATTCCGTTTTCGGTTACGGTTTTAATTCCTCTGTCGCCGGAAACAGCCTGTTCTATTTCGTTTTCAATATCATTAATTATATCGTCCGATTCCTTTTTGATATTTGAATTTTCCGCTTCGCTGAGGTCTTTCAAAAGACTTTCGAACGAATTTGTTTCATTTGCTTTATTTTCGCTCATTTACTTACCTCCTGAGGATACCATTTTTCATCGGCGGCATAAGGATTTTTAATGCCGTTTTTGTCATACCAAAGCTGAGGATACTTAGGTGACGGATTTGCCGTAACCGCTTCGGTATTGACGCTCGCGCTCTCACCCGCTCTTAAACGTCTTGCAACAACCACAAGCCTTGCGTCAGCCTTATAAGTACGCTTGCCCTTGCTGTAAATGTCAAGCTTTCTTATGCAGGTTGAAAGAATAAGCATATTGTCGTCATCGTTTATGTCCACATCGGGAGCATAAAGTCTGCGCTTATTGACTTCATTTATAAATCCGTCAAAATTTTCACCGTCCATATACGGATAAATGTAATTGAAAATGTAACCGTTATCTTCCTCAGCCTTTGCATTGGTAATGAAAACTCCGTACACCTTCCATTTTTCTTTACCGTTTACGGTTGAAAATTCAATTACGGGAGTTTGCTTGTAAAATTCAATATCCTGAAATTTTTCAAGCTCGGAAAACATTGTTCCGTCATAACAGTTATGACCGTAAAGAATTGTATTTGCATCCAATTTTTCCGGGTCATTTCTGTAATCCATAAACACTGTTCCGCGATAATCGTATTTTTTATAAAAATCGTGATTTAAATAAAAGGAATTATCTGAATATTTTACTACGGGAAGACTTATTGACGTGTTGGGAACCTTTATCCACCCGACAAATCCCGGATTTATCTTCACCATTTCGTCAAAGTTAAAATCCAATTCATCCTTTTCTTCGTCATTGAAAACCGATTCCAGCTTGGAATTCATCTCAATATTATTATGTCTTTTTACGTAGTTTCGAATAATTACAGCCGAAGCGCAAATAAACACAATAAGACTTAATATAAGAATAACCTTTGCCGTTTTAGAAATTTTGCGTTTAGGCTTCTTAGGTTTTTTCCCGTCTGCTGAGTCGGCAGCCGCCGCCTCAATGCTTTCATTTTCTTGAATTTCTTCAATATTGTTCTTATTAAGCTCCAAATCTATTCACCTGCGATACTTAAAAGAATTTTCAGCGCTTCGTCTGCCGCGCTTTCACGGTTAAGACTTCTTACGTCTTCCGTAAATTTATTTTCGAGTTTTTTTGCAACTGTTATTTTGCTGTTTGAGCCTGCTATATAAATCAGACCCACGGGCTTATCGGTATTGTCTGAAGCAGGTCCTGCTATGCCGGATACTGCAACGGCGACATCTGCTTTTGAAAGCTTTAATACGCCTGAAACCATTTCGCGAACAGTTTGCTCGCTTACAGCTCCGTATTTTTTCAGCGTTTCCTCTGAAACGCCCAGAACCGAATGCTTTATTTCGTTGCTGTAGCTGACTATTCCGCAGTTGAAGACGGAAGATGAGCCGCTGACATCTGTTATGCGTTTGGCGATAAGACCGCCGGTGCAAGATTCGGCAACAGCCGCCACCAAATGCTTTTCTTTAAGAAGCGCCACTAGCTTTTCTTCAAGCTTCATTAAAAACCGACCACCGTTACTTTAGTATTCTCAAGAGCGCGCTGTAAAAGAGCGTCCGTGTCAAGATTCTGTTCAGCCTCAGTAAGCATCTGCAATGTGGGCTTAGTCTTGGGGTGCTTCGGTGTAAACACCGTACAGCAATCCTCAAAAGGCTCTATTGAAATGTCAAACGTGTCAATTTTTCTTGAAACAGTGATTATTTCGTCCTTGTCATTGCCAATGAGCGGACGGAAAACAGGCATAGAAGCGGCTGCATCCGTGCAGGCAATCGCAGACAGTGTCTGACTTGCAACCTGACCCAAGCTCTCACCGGTTATCAGCGCCTTACTGTCTTCTTTTTCTGCTATGGAAGAAGCTATGCGCATCATAAACCGACGCATAATGAGAGTAAACATATCCTCAGGGCAATTGTCACGTATAGCTTCCTGAATTTCGGTAAATCCAACAGTGAAAAGCGTAATGTTACCGCTGTAAGACGCAACCTTCTTTAAAAGTCTGTGAACCTTATCCTCAGACTGAGGAGAGGTATACGGAGGAGAGGCAAAATGAACCGCATTTAAAACGAGTCCCCTTTTTGCCATCATAAAAGCGGCAACCGGGCTGTCAATTCCGCCAGAAATTAAAACGGTAGCCTTACCGGATGTTCCCGTAGGAAGTCCGCCTGCGCCCTTTAACTGATTGCCTCTTATAAAAGCGAATTTTTCACGGATTTCAACCGTTACAACTATCTCAGGATTTCTGACATCTACTTTTAAATGAGGGAAAGCCGAGAGAATTGCGCCCCCCACCTCTGCTGAAATTTCAGGCGAGGTTAAAGGGAATTTTTTATCGGAGCGCTTTGCTTCAACCTTAAAGGTTTTTGCAAACATTAGCTGATTTTCAAGATAAGCCGGCGCATTTTTCTTTATCTCGTCCATATCCTTTTGAACCTGCAACGCTCTTGAATAGCGCGCTATACCGAATACTCTGCCTACACGCTCAGACACCTCGTCCATATCAACCGCTTCGCTTACGGGTATTACCGAAACAGTGGACTGCTCCTTGCGGTATTCAAAGTCGCCCAAGGGCTTTATGCGCTTACGTATATTTTTAATGAGAACATCCTCAAAAGTTGCCCTGTTAAGCCCCTTTAAAGCTAATTCTCCGTTTTTTATAAGGATTATTTCTTTCTGCATTTTTTACACTATCTCCTGATACGGTTTGCTGTTTTAATTATTGCATCAAACAGCATATTCATTTCATCTTCCTCGGTATATTTTGAAAGACTTATTCTCAACGCACTGTCAATTCTTGCGGGCTCAATATTCATAGCGGAAAGCACTGAGCTTCTGTGTCCCTTTGAGCAGGCAGAGCCTGCCGAAACACAAATTCCCTCAGCAGACAGAGCGTTCAGCATTACCTGCGACGGTACACCCTTTACGGAAATGTTTAAAATGTAGGGTAACGCATCAGAGGGTGAATTTACGTAAATGTAATCGTAATCGGATATTTTTTCTAAAAACATATCGCGAAGCATTTTTACCTTACTGCAATTTTCATCAACTGAGCCGATGTCCTCCACAGCCGCGCCGAAAGCGCAAAGCGATGGCATAGCCTCAGTCCCGGAAACGAGTCCGTTTTCCTGTCCTCCGCCGACAATCGCAGGCTTTATCCGCGCATTTTTACTGACATAAAGCGCGCCTGAACCCTTCAGCCCGTGAATTTTGTGAGCGCTCATACTCATAAGGTCAATTCCGCATTTTGCCGGATTTATTTTAATTTTTCCAAATCCCTGAACAGCGTCGCAATGGTAAAGCGCATTTGATTTTTTCGATTTAATTATCTGCTTGACCTTATCAAAGCACTGTACTGAGCCAACCTCATTGTTTACAGCCATCAGGCTCACAAGAATTGTGTTTTCGTCAACAGCGCTGTAAATACTGTCAGGACTTACCTTACCGTTACCGTCAGGCTCTAAGAACACGGGTAAAAAGCCTTGCTCGCCCAAAAGCTCAAAATTTTTAATAACGCTGGGGTGTTCAAGCCGAGATGTGATTATCTTTTTACCGTCGCGTTTTTTAGCTGCCGCCGTTCCGAGAATTGCGGTCATATTAGAAGCAGTTCCGCCTGACGTAAAATAAACCTCTTCAGGTTTTGCGCCTATAAAATCCGCAACCGATTTTCTGGCAAAATCAAGCTCCTTTTTAGCTTCATAGCCCATAAAATGCAGTGATGAAGGATTGCCGTAACAGCCGCTCGCTATTTGCATTGTTTTTTTCAAAGCCCGTTCACACGGTTTTGTTGTCGCGCTGTTATCAAGATATGCGTTCAATTCCAATCCCCCAAATTGCAGATTTAATCAATCTAAATTATACTACATAATACTGAAATTTGCAATTAAAAAACAGATAAAATAAGCGGATATTTTTAAATTTTCTGTTAACAATAACGTATATTAAAGAAAAAGTGTCCAAGGAGAGAAAATTATGGCAGAAAAAAGTATTTCATTCCGCGGGAAAGTACGTTTGATAAGCTATACTGCATTTGCGCTGGCGGCTCTTACTGTTTTTTCCGTTATTCAATCGGTAAAGGTTGCAAAATACAAGCGTGAAATTTTGCTCACAAGACAGCGCGCACTCATTTCTCTTGACGAATATTTAAGCGGAATTACGGCGGATCTTCAAAAGGTTGTTTACGTCAGCACGCCGTCAATGCTTACTAACCTTTCCACAGAGCTTTGGCGCGACTGCGCAGAGGCTAAAAACAGTCTTGCGGAGCTTCCCTCAAGTGACTCGTCCGTTGCAAACACTTACAGCTTTCTGTCGCAGGTGGGCGAATATATTATGTCAATTCAGCGAAAGAGTATGCGCGGAGAATCCTTGAGCGAAGAGGAACGGCAAAAGCTTTTGGAGCTGAGTGATTTTGCAAATAAGCTTTCGGAAAAACTCAATTCTATGTGTTACAGTTTACAGAACGGCTCGCTGTCATTTGAAAAAAATTCAAATATGTTCCTGAAAACAAGTGAAACCTCTGACACGGTTTTTGAAAAAATGGACGACGTTGAGCAGACAATGTCTGACATTCCGTCACTTGTTTTTGACGGACCTTTTTCAAATCACATTGAAAATACGAAGCCGAAAATGCTTGAGGGCAAGGAAGAGGTTACCAAATCGCAGGCGCAGGAAACCGCAAATAAAATTTGCGGCGACAGCGGTGAAATGAAATTCGCATTTGAAAAAGAGGGCAATATTCCCTGCTATATCTACAAAAATGATGACTGTACTGTTGCCGTCACTAAAAAGGGCGGATACCCGATTTATATGCTTAATTCTACCTTTGCCGGCGAAATAAGCATTAAATATGAGGATGCGGTAAAAAAAGCGAAGAATTTTCTTGAAGCAATCGGCTATAAAAATATGAAAGAAAGTTACTATTTTACCGATGACGGAATCTGCACTGTTAACTTTGCATATGTTCAGGACGGCGTAATTTGTTATGCAGACCTTATAAAAGTCAGCGTTAATCTTCAAAACGGCGAAATTCATTCCTTTGACGCAACGGGATATATCTCCTGCCACACCGAACGCAAAGTGCCTGATAATATTATCACAGAAGATGAAGGCAGAAAGAAGCTTTACAGCGGACTTAAAATTGAAGACAGCTCTGCTTGCTTTGCGCCAACCGAATGGAACACAGAAAACTACTGCTATGAATATGTATGCACAACAAAAAACGGACAGCATTTGCTCGTTTATCTTAATGCTGTTACGGGAGAAGAGGAAAATGTGCTGATTTTGCTTTACAGCGACGGCGGTGTTCTCACAAAATAGAATAATCTTAATTTAAAAAGAGAATAATATAGACAAATTAAGCTTCTGCTTTGCAAGCCGCAAAACAGACTTAGTTTTCAGTATAGATTTATAAATACAAAAAGGAGGTTAATTATGAAAAAAATAATATGCGTTATGATTATCGGAACGCTTCTCATTTGCACATTCTTCGCAGGCTGCGGAAGAACAGAGGACGGCAAGGTGTCTGATACTAATTCAAATCAGAGTTCGGGAACAAACAGTAACGCCGAAAATATACTCACAAATGCCAGCGAAAAGTTGTCAAGCGGTGTGAGCGAGGTTTCAAGCGATTTAAGCAGCGCGGCGTCAGACCTTTCAAGTGATTTGAGCAGTGCGGCATCAGAAGTTGCAAGTGACTTGACAAACAATCCGAAAAGATAAAAAAGAACAATATAAAAAATCCGCCGTACTCACTGTACAGCGGATTTTTTATATTATGCGAAATTATTTTTTTGGTAAACTTTCTCAATGAGGGAGCGTATTAACCCCTCAGTCACGCACAAGTGCGTGACAGCTCCCCTTTCAGGGGAGCCAAGAGAACGAGCCGTGCACCCTACGCTATTTCACGGAACGGTGAGGACACCGTTCCCTACGAAATACTGTCATCCTGAACGCAGTGAAGGATCTCGTTGGATTAATATGTTACCATTGGTAAAGATTCTTCGCTTCGTTCAGAATGACATTAAAATCGGCGGGAGCAAGCCCCCGCCCTACTTGTTGTTCTTTTTTAATTTATCGCGGCGGTGATTTCGCCGTTTTCGGCTGAAACAGTGATTTGGTTTATGGGAAGTCCTGCGTTGTCAATCATAAGAGTTGACACTTTATCTTCAATATTGCGTCTGATTACATTGCGCAAGTCCCTTGCTCCTCTTGAATTGCCGTCCATTTTATTTACAATCGCTTCGGGGATTTCATCGCCGTAAACGAATTTAATTCCTTTATCTTCAAGAACGGTGGTGATTTCGGAGAGCATAAGCTTTGCAATATCCTTATAATTTTCGTGTGAAAGAGGATTGAAAACAACAATTTCATCGACTCTGCCGATAAACTCGGGGCGTAAAAATTCTTTAAGCGCTTTCATAACCTTTTCTCTCGAAATATCGCCCTCTGTTTTGCCGAAGCCAAGCGAGGTTTCGCTTAAATGACTGCCTGCATTTGATGTCATAATAATAACTGTATTTGCAAAGCTGACGGTTCTGCCGTGAGCGTCGTTGGTTTTGCCCTCGTCAAGAATCTGAAGCAAAATGTTCATAACATCGGGATGAGCCTTTTCAATCTCATCAAAAAGAATGATTGAATAAGGCTTTCTGCGTACCTTTTCGGTAAGCTGACCTGCCTCGTCATAGCCCACGTAGCCGGGAGGCGAGCCGATAAGTCTTGACACGCTGTGCTTCTCCATAAATTCGGACATATCAAGACGGATAAGCGTTTCGGGAGTGTCAAACAGCTCCTCGGAAAGCTTTTTAACAAGCTCTGTTTTGCCGACACCCGTCGGACCTACAAAAATAAATGACGCAGGACGCTTTTGAAGCGTTAACTGAATTCTGCTTCTCTTTATTGCATTTGCAACAAGCCTTACTGCTTCGTCCTGACCGATTATTTTCCGGAGAAGTTTTGTTTCAAGGTCTTTAAGGCGGTTAATGTCGCCCTCTACTACCTTAGAAACGGGAATACCCGTCCAAAGATTGATTACTTTTGCAAGGTCTTCCTCAATAACCGCATTGTCCTTTGCTTTTTCGGTAAGCTCGGGAAGCGATTTCTCAACAGCATCAATTTCGCCCTTTGTAACGGACATCTGAGCATAAATCGGGTCAAGGTCCGACCCCTCGGGAGCATTTGCCAACTCATCCTCTAAATCGGTCATCTTTTTATGCAAATCTTCGCTCTTTTTCTCTGCAATTTCAAGCTCGCTTATTGATTTGTTACGAAGATTTGCGCATGTGCAGGCTTCGTCAAGCAAGTCAATAGCTTTATCGGGCAAAAATCTGTCTGTAATATACCTTTCGGAAAGTGTAACTGCTTTATAAACAAGATTGTCGGAAATTCTTACGCGGTGAAAAGCTTCATAGTAATTTTTAATGCCCAGAAGCATTTTATATGAATCCTCAATAGACGGCTCTTCAACCTTTACTGTCTGAAAACGGCGTTCAAGAGCGGCATCCTTTTCAATATGCTTTCTGTATTCATTAAATGTTGTTGCGCCGATAACCTGAATTTCTCCGCGGGAAAGTGCAGGCTTTAAAATGTTGGCGGCGTTCATTGAACCTTCGGAATCACCTGTGCCGATAAGATTGTGAACCTCATCAATAAACAGAATAATATTGCCCTCGCTCTTAACCTCTTCTACAAGTCCTTTAATTCGGCTTTCAAACTGACCGCGGAACTGCGTACCCGCCACCAAGGCAGTAAGGTCAAGCAAATGAATTTCTTTGTCGGCAAGCTTTGCAGGAACAACACCGTCTGCAATTCTTTGAGCAAGTCCCTCTGCAATGGCTGTTTTGCCGACGCCGGGTTCACCGATAAGGCAGGGATTGTTCTTTGTTCTTCTGCAAAGAATTTGAACGGTACGGGCAATCTCCTGCTCCCTGCCGATTATTCTGTCAAGCTTATTTTCTCTTGCGCGCTCGGTAAGGTCAGTACAGTAGAGTCCCAAGAACTTTCTTTTATCGTTCTTTGTACCCTGTTTTTTCTTTTTGCTCTTTTTTTCGTCCTTTTCTTTGCTGTCATCCGCAATATTACCGACAGGCTGTGTGCCGAACATCCCTTGCATAAACGGAAATGTACCTGCGCCGCCGAATTCAAAGCCGTCGTCACCCATACTTTCCATCATCTGCTCCATCTGAGCGGAAACATCGTCAACATCTTCCTCGGTAATACCCATATTCTCCATAATCTGTTTAACAGGACCGATATTCAGCTCCATTGCGCATTTTATGCACAACCCCTCATTAGACGTTTTGTCACCGTCTACCTTTGAAATAAAGAATACAGCAGGATTTTTTTTGCATCTGCTGCAAAGCATACCTTTGTTCATTATTTATCCTCTTTCTTTTTCTTTGCGTTGTCAAGAATTTGCTTTACAGAACCGGGTAAATAGCTTACAAACGCAACAAACGTAAGAATTACAGCTATTACTACCAGAACGAACATTACCGATTCCGGAAGCGTAAGATTCGGGTAGGTTCTGCTGATTGCGCCTACCTCGGGGCCGAAGCCGATAATAAGTATCATTACAACGTAAAATACAAGCGTCGCCGCTTTACCGTAAATTTCGGCAGCAACAGGGCGCGAACCCAGCGCTATAAGCAGAGCGCCGCCTAAAAGCATAATTATATCTTTGACAATAAACAGCAAAAATACCCATGCAAATGCTTTCATAGATGCGCTTTCGGCATTTTTAAACTGAATAAACAGGACAATTGCAAGCGCAAAAATTGTTAATTTGTCTGCAACCGGGTCAAGCATTTTGCCGAGAGCAGAAACCTGATTGAACTTTCTCGCTATTTTACCGTCAAGAAAATCCGAGATGCCCGATACTGCAAGAACAGCTACCGACCACCAAATATAGCCCTTAACGTAAAGGACGGCAAAAACGGGAATAAGTAAAATTCTTATTACCGACATTAAATTCGGTATTGTAAGACACCCGTCAAAAATACCTTTTAAATTATCTTTTGTGCTTAAATTTTCTTCAGCCATTATAAATTCTCCTTACTCTTATTTGAACAATTCTTGAAGTTTATCAATAAACGGGTTATAGCTGTTAACAAGCTCTATAACCTTTGATTCTCTGACTGCAACCGCAAAATCCGACTCTCCGCTTGAAAGCATCGTAGCAAATACCGTTGAAATGATAATCAGCACAGCGGCACCTCTTACAGCCCCGATAAGACCGCCCAAAACCGTATCCATCGTGCCGACAATCGGCAATTTTACAGCTTTTGAAACTGCCTTTGCCAAAAGTCTGAAAATCAGAAGTAAAATAACAAAAAATACAAAAAACAGTATAATCCTTATTGCAGGAACTGCTATCGGACGAACACAGTTTTCTTCGATTTTTTCGCCGATTTCTTTAAGATTTCCGCTCTTAACCGCCTTTTCAACAGTGCTGTTTATATTTTTCTTCACAGACTGCGTGTTAATTCCCGCACATTCTGCAAAGTCAATTGCATACTGAGGAATTGCTTCATAGGCAACATCTCCTATTTTTGCCGATGCAGTTTTACCGTCAATTTCGGAATTGATTACCTTAACAACATTTCCCTTCAGAAACATATCATAAGAACCCTGCGCCATTGGCTCGCTTATGTAAGAAGCACAGAAAAGCGCTGCAATTATTGCAACTACCTCAAGCACTGTCAAAACAAAGCCTTTTTTGGACGCCGCGGCAACAAGGACAACAAAAATGCCTACCAAAATAATATCTAATAAAAGTGTCATAAAATCACCTCTTATTTAACGTCTGTACGTTATAATGTTATCCTTCTGTTTTTACAGAAGAATACTCAAAAATCCCTTCAGATGAAAAAACATAGGTACGCTTTCCGCAAACTGCAACATCAATGGGATCTGAGGTTATGTCAGCCTTTCCCGTCATCTCTCCTTTCGCATTGTAAATGCAAACCTGACTGTCTGTCAGGACTGCCGTGTATTTTCCGTCTGTTGAGACGGATTTCACAATTCCGGTAATCTCAGACGAAAATGTTTCTTTACCGGATTTGTTATAAACCTTTATTATTTTTTGCGTTGTGCTTGAATACTTTGAAAGCACAAGCACAGCTGTGTTATTATCCGAAACAAAAAGCCTTGACGGAGTGTTAGTGGAAACGTCTATTTTATCTGAAACGCTCTTTCCGTCGATTATTTCGCAAATATTATTGCCGAATACTATGAATTTGTCGCCTGAAAGAAATTTAATCTGAGTGAGCGCGCTGTCATTATATTCAAAAGACGCATAAGGCTCCGTTTTATTCTTTTCAAACACATACACCTTTGAATAAACAGAACCGTTCTCAACTCCCAAAACCGCAACTGCATATTTTTTGCCGTTATCGGAAATGTCACAGGAAATAATATGCTCCTTAGCGCATGCCCAACGGAACGCTTCTTTATGATTTTTGTCATAAACGGTAAGCATACTCTCAGCACCGTCCGCTCTTGTTGCAACTGCGGCGGAGCCGTCCTGCCCCAAAGCTGCGGTTAAAATTATGTAATCTGTCTGCTTTTCAAACAATATTCTTGTTTTTGACTGAATTCTGAACTGCTTTGCGCCTATATCATAAAGAAGTATTCTGCCCGATGAGGCTTCAACAACCGGGTGGTCAAAGCTATGCTCAATATTTGAAATTTCCTTTGCGGTTGAATCAATAACTCTTATTCCGGAATCGTCAAGCAAAATCAAATCAGAGGTTGAAGAAGAAAGATCTGACGCGGAAATACCCGCAAGCGAATACGGAAAACCTCCGCCGGAGCCTATTTTGGCTATAACCGTCCGAATACCGTCGGACGCCATTGAAAAAGTAACACCGCTGATTTGCGCCGCCGCAATGGAAACTAGAATTAAAATAACGAGAACCACGGAAACGAGCTTTATTTTGTTGGCTGTTTTCAAGCTGATGGAAGCTTTACCCTTTTTAACGGTTCTTTTTTTTGTTGTTTTTTTGTTTACGTTTTCTTTCTTAACACCCATTTTTTCACCCCAAATCAATAAATAACATTGTTTAAGTACAAGCCTTCGGGTTTTGCCGTTACTCCCGCTCTGTTTCTGTCACGGCTTTCAAGAATTTTCGGAATTGAACCGTTTTCTGTCTTACCGTTTTGAATACCGAGAAGCGTGCCGACCATTATTCTCACCATATTGTAAAGAAAGCCGTTGCCCCTCACGGTGATTTTTATTATATCTCCGTTCCTTTCGGCTTTACATTCATAAATTTCACGGACCTTATCCTGTACATCGGAATCTGCACTGCAAAATGCCGAAAAATCGTGAACACCCACGAAATCCTTTGCATTTTCGTTCAAATTATCCACATTTAAAGGATACGGATAATAAAGCGCTTTATTTTCATAAAAAGGATTTCTGTATTTGCCGTTATAAATTAAGTATATATACTCCTTGCCCTTTGCGTTATATCTTGCGTGAAAATCAAAGTTCACCTCTCGGCAGTCATAAACAGAAATACTGTTCGGCAGATAAAAATTTAATGCATCGGGAATTTTGTTTGCAGGAATACTGCACTGCGTACGTACATTACAGCAAAACATATTTGCATGAACGCCTGCGTCTGTTCTGCTGCAGCCTATAATATTTTCTCTTTTACCGTTTATTTCGCCGAACGCCGCTTCAACTCTTTCCTGTACGGTGTCGGCATTGTTCTGACGCTGCCAGCCGTGGTAATGCGTTCCGTCATACCGCAGTGTTAAAAGTAAATTGCGCATTGTACTCACCGAAATTTATATTTAAAAATATTACTCCTGCAACAAAAGCTACGGTTAAAAAGCTCGCTGTCCAGTCACCTGCTCTGAATTTAAGAGCGTTCATTGTTGTTTTGCCCTTACCGCCGTTATAACAGCGGCAGGTCATTGCATACGCCAGCTCATATGCTCTTCTCGTTGCGTTGAAAAGAAGCGGAACAAAAAGCGGTATAAGCATTTTAGCGCGTTTAAAAATACTGCCGCTCTCGAAATTTGCCCCCCTGGACTTTTGCGCCGAAATGATTTTATCTACCTCGTCAATAAGGGTCGGAATAAATCTTAAAGCTATTGTCATTATCATTGTTATTATGTTAAAGTCTATTCCCAGCCTTGAAAGCGGCGCGAAGGTGCGGTCAAGCCCATTGGTCATTGACGTGGGAGAGGTTGTGTAGGTAAGCATTGTACTCATTACAATGAGAAAGGTAATTCGCATTGTCATAAACAGCGCTTCTAAAAGCCCTCCGCTTGTAATTTTGATTTTCCAGAAGGAAACTAACGGAACGCCTGTTTTCACATAAATTATCTGTAAAAGAGATGTTATTATAATGATGAACAGAATAGGTTTAAGTCCTTTTACTACTGTTTTTACAGGTATTTTCGAGATAAGTGTAACAGAGAGCGCGCAAATGACGCAGAACAGCATTGAAACGAAATTATTTGCCACCACTATCATTATTATAAAGACAAATGTATACAATAGCTTTACGCGCGGGTCAAGACGGTGAATGACAGAATTTAAGGGAAAATACTGTCCTATGGTTATGTCTTTAAGCATTAACGCCGCCCCCTTTCAAGACGCGCTTAATTTCAAGGAAAGCTTGCTCTGTTGTATATATTTTTTCGCTTACGGGAAGCCCTTTTGCGTGAAGCTTTGCAAATACCTCAGTAATCTGAGGTACGGAAAGACCTATTTCGGAAAGCTTTTCGCTTTGATCAAAAATTTCCTGAACCGAACCTGTCATCAGCACCTTGGAATCATACATAACAATAACTCTTGAAGCGATTTTTGCCACATCATTCATACTGTGCGAAACAACTACAACGGATTTTTGTGTGCGGTCGCGGTAATTTTTAATAAGCTCTAAAATCTGCTCTCTTCCCCTTGGGTCAAGCCCCGACGTTGGTTCATCAAGAATGAGAATTTCAGGCTCCATTGAAATTACGCCCGCAATGGCAACGCGTCTTTTCTCGCCGCCCGAAAGGTCAAACGGGTGAGTTTTAAATGCGTATTCAGGTATGCCGACATATTTTGCGGCAACACGCACACGCTTGTCAACCTCTTCTTCGGAAAGTCCCATATTTTTAGGTCCGAAAGCGATATCCTCATAAACTGTATTTTCAAAAAGCTGATATTCCGGATACTGAAAGCAAAGTCCCACACGAAAACGCGTTTCAAGTGTTTTGGCTTTTGAAGAACGAATATCCTCTCCGTCAATAAGTACTCTGCCGGCCGTTGACTTTAACAGCCCGTTAAGGAGCTGCATTAACGTGCTTTTTCCCGAACCGGTGTGACCTATTACGGCAACAATTTCGCCTTTTTCTATTTCTATATTAACTTTATCAAGAGCGGTAACGCAAAACGGTGTTCCCTCTCCGTAGATATAAGACAAATTTTCTGTTTGCAAAAGTGCCATTGCTTAACCTCGACCAAGAATTTTTGCTAATGAATTTACAAGACCGTCAACACTTAAAAGCTCACCTGAAATTTCTATTCCGTCATCTTTGAGCATTTGGGCAAGAGCGCAGGTCTGCGGTACGTCAAGCCCCAAGCTTCTTATGTAATTTACATCGGAAAAAATTTCCTCAGGAGTGCCGTCAAGAACTAAACGAGCATCGTCCATAACGATAATTCTTTCAGCCTCGCACGCCTCCTCCATATAATGAGTGATGAATACTACTGTAATTCCAAGCTCTTTATTTAAGCGCTTCATAGCATTCATTACGTCACGCCGCCCCTCAGGGTCAAGCATTGCTGTCGGTTCGTCAAAAACAATGCACTGCGGCTGCATTGCAATTATGCCTGCAATTGCCACTCTTTGCTTCTGACCGCCCGAAAGCTTATGCGGCTCGTGAAGACGGTATTTATACATTCCGACAATTTTCAGCGCCTCGTCAACTCTTCTTCTTATTTCAGCAGGGTCAACTCCTAAATTTTCAGGTCCGAAGGCAACGTCTTCTTCAACTATTGTTGCAACTATTTGGTTGTCGGGATTTTGAAAAACAACGCCAACCGTCTGCTTGATTTTAAAGTCATCATTTTCGTTTTTTGTATTCATTCCGTTAACGTAAACATCGCCCGATTCGGGAATAACAAGCCCGTTGGAAAGCTTTGCTACAGTTGATTTACCTGAGCCGTTATGACCGAGGATTGCCACAAATTCGCCTTTTTTTATTTCAAGCGAAAGATTTTCAACTGCCGGAGGCAACGGCGTTTCATCTCCGTCGTAGCGAAAAGTTACATTGTCAAATTTTAAAATTATATCTGCCATAAGCTATCCTTAAAGTGTATTTTTCGACCAGATTGCCGATGCCCCGCAAGGCAAAACAAGCCCTTTTGAAGAGGTTTTCAAGCCGATTTCACTGCCTGTTACCTCACCGCCGAATTTTTTCTTTACCGTTGTTCCGAGAATATATTCCATAACCGACGGAGAAAGCCCCGTTGTATATGAATTTATCAGCATCATCAGCGGGTCGTCAGACAAAACCTGCGAGCAAAGCTCGACAAAACCGTAAACCTCATTCTCCAGCTTCCATACCTCGCCGCCCGGTCCTCTGCCGTAAGACGGAGGGTCCATAATTACAATATCATAGCGGTTTCCGCGCCTGATTTCCCTCTGCACAAATTTTATACAGTCATCAACAATCCAGCGGACAGGTCTGTCTGCAACGCCTGATGACACAGCGTTTTCCTTTGCCCAAAGAGTCATTCCCTTTGAAGCGTCAACATGGACAACGGATGCACCCGCCTTGAGCGCCGAAACCGTTGCGCCGCCCGTATAAGCGAATAAATTAAGAACGCGAACGGGTCTGCCTGCATTCTTTATTATATCGGATGTTAAATCCCAGTTAACTGCCTGCTCGGGAAAAAGCCCTGTGTGCTTAAAGCCCATCGTTTTAATATTAAAGGTTAAATCCCTATAAGAAACAGTCCAAAAATCAGGGATTTTACGCTTTATCTCCCAATTGCCGCCTCCGGAGCTTGAACGGTGGTAAACCGCATCCGCTTTTTTCCAAAGAGGATTTTGCTTTTCGGTTTTCCAAATAACCTGAGGGTCAGGTCTTATAAGCGTTATGTTCCCCCAGCGCTCAAGCCGCTCTCCGAAGGAGCAGTCTATCAGCTCATAATCCTGCCATTTATCTGCAACTCGCATTAAACTAACCTTTCTTCTATAACCTTCGCAATACATTCTGCCAAATACTGAATTTTTTCTAAATCCTTGCCTTCAAGCATTACACGGACAAGCGGCTCGGTTCCTGAAACACGGACAAGAACACGTCCGTCAGCGCCGAGCTCTTCACTCGCTTCACGGATTGCAAGCTGAACCTCTTCATCCTTTTCGAGCCTTGTTTTACCGAAATTCGAAACACGTACGTTAATGAGAACCTGCGGAAACACCTGCATTTCGCCTGCAAGCTCTGAAATTTTTTTGCCCGTTCTTTTAAGGACATTCAAGACTTGAATTGCGGACATTTGCCCGTCGCCTGTTGTAGCATAGTCAAGGAAAATAATATGCCCTGACTGCTCGCCGCCTATTGAATAGCCGTTTGCAACCATATTTTCAAGAACATATCTGTCCCCGACCTTTGTTTTTTCGCAGCGAATACCGTTTTTCTCGCAAAATTTAAAGAAGCCCATATTGCTCATTACAGTGACAACAGCCGTATCATTTTGAAGCTTTCCCTGCTGTTTCATATATTTTGCGCAAACAGCAATTACTTTATCGCCGTCAATAACTTCTCCGTCTTCATCAACAATTAACATTCTGTCGGCGTCGCCGTCAAAAGCAAAGCCTATATCGCAATTATTTTCCACAACGAACTTTTGCAAGCCCTTCATATGTGTTGAGCCGCAGTTATCGTTAATATTAGTGCCGTTAGGCTCTGCATTGATTATATAACATTCTGCACCTAGGCGGGTAAACAGCGTCTTAGCTGTAACCGAGGCTGAGCCGTTTGCACAGTCAAGAGCGATTTTCATACCCTTGAAATCTCCGTCTGAGGTCATTGCCAAATGAAAAATGTAATCGTCAACGGCAGTAGACGAAAACGAAATATTGCCCACGTCGCCGCCCAGCATTACAGGCGGAATTTTGGTTTCATCAAGAATTATTTCTTCAATCTCATTTTCAAGCTCATCGGGAAGCTTATAGCCGTTATACTGAAAAATCTTAATACCGTTGTATTCGCACGGGTTATGCGACGCTGAAATCATTACGCCTGCATCGTATTCGTATTCCTTAACAAGAAATGCGACTGCAGGTGTGGGAACAACATCCAAAATCAGCACATCAGCGCCTACTGAACAAAGCCCTGCGCTTATCGCTGAAGCGAGCATATGTGAAGAAGCGCGAGTATCCATACCTATTAAAACCTTCGGTTTATGAGAACAACTCTCGGTTAAAACCATAGCCGCCGCTCTGCCGATTTTCATTGCAAGCTCACAGGAAAGCTCGCTGTTTGCAACTCCCCTTGCGCCGTCCGTTCCGAATAATCTGCCCATATATAAACTCCTAATAATAAATTATAATAAAGATGTTTGCTGATCTAATTTTAAATGCTTGTAAGCGAGCGGCGTTGCCACTCTGCCTCTCGGTGTTTTTGCCAGAAAGCCTATCTGCATAAGATACGGCTCGTAAACGTCCTCAATAGTAACAGCCTCTTCGCCTATTGTAGCAGCGATTGTTTCAAGCCCTACGGGTCCGCCGTTAAAATTTCTTATCATTGTGGTCAGCATCAGCCTGTCAATATTGTCAAGACCTTTTTCGTCAATTTCCATTCTGCCCAAAGCAATTTTAGCATTGTCACGGCTGATAACACCGTTGCTCATAACCTGAGCAAAATCCCTTGCGCGCTTTAAAAGTCTGTTGGCAATTCTCGGCGTGCCTCTTGAACGCGAAGCGATTTCAAGCGCGCCGTCATCTTCGGTGAATATGTCAAGAATACCTGCGCTCCGTTTAACAATCTCCGCAAGCTCTTCGGGAGTGTAAAGCTCCAAGCGCAAAATAACGCCGAAGCGGTCGCGAAGCGGAGCTGTCAGCTGACCCGCTCTTGTAGTGGCGCCAACAAGTGTAAAATGCGGTAAATCAAGCCTGATTGACCTTGCCGACGGACCTTTGCCGATAATAATGTCAAGAGCGTTATCCTCCATTGCGGGATAAAGCACCTCTTCAACCGCACGGGAAAGCCTGTGAATTTCGTCAATAAACAGGACGTCGCCGTCATTGAGATTGGTTAAAAGCGCCGCCAAATCGCCCGGCTTTTCAATTGCAGGACCGCTTGTCACTCTTATCTGAACGCCCATTTCATTGGCAATAATGCCTGCAAGTGTTGTTTTGCCAAGTCCGGGAGGGCCGTAAAGCAAAACGTGGTCAAGCGTTTCTCCTCTGTTTTTAGCCGCGTCAATATATATTTTTAAATTTTCCTTAACCTTTTCCTGACCGATATACTCATTCAGTGTTTTCGGACGCAGTGAATTTTCAATGTCCTTATCGGTTTCGGTAAAATCGGGAGTTATTATTCGGTTTTCGTTATTTTCAAAATCCATAGCCTACTCCTATTTTGAAAGCAGCTTTAACGCCTGCTTAATAAGTTCTTCGACGGGCAGCGACGGGTCAAGCCCGCTCACTGCAATACTGGCTTCGGACTGACCGTAGCCGAGCATTACAAGCGCGGCAACTGCCTCTGAAGTTACACTGTTCTGTGATACGGACGACACTGCCGCAACATTTTCAGTATCTCCTACCGAAAGCGAACCGATTTTATCTTTAAGCTCCAGCGTTATTCGCTGAGCCAGCTTATTGCCTATACCCGATGCCTTTGTAAGCGCTTTATGGTCGCCCGCCGCAATGCTTAAAATTATTTTATCGGGTGTGTATTCGGAAAGCAGTGAAAGAGCCATTTTAGCGCCCACGCCCGAAACGCCGATAAGCATTTTAAAGCAGTCAAGCTCTTCTCTGTCGTAAAAGCCGTAAAGCTCAATCGCGTCTTCACGCACATTCAAATGCGTATAAAGAGTAACCTTTTCGCCTATTATTGAGCATTTGGCGGCAGTCTGCATACTCGTAAAGCAGAGAAAAGCAACCGAGCCTGAGTCAACTGCTACAAAATTGGTACTGTAATCGACAACAGTTCCAGAAACCGAATAAAACATAATTTACCTCTATTTTATATTTCTTAATCTTCCAAGCATTGAACCGCTTGCGTGCGCATGGCAAATAGCCATTGCAAGTGCGTCTGCCGTGTCATCGGGCTTCGGAATTTTTTCAAGCTTTAAAATAACCCTCGTCATTTCCTGAACCTGCTTTTTTTCTGCTCTGCCGTAACCGACAACGCTCTGTTTTACCTGCAAGGGAGTATATTCAAAAATCGGAATATTATTCTGCACGGCGGCAAGGTTTATAACACCTCTTGCCTGAGCCACGTCAATTACCGTTTTAGCATTTGTGTTGTAAAACAGTTTTTCAATAGCGAGGGCTTCGGGAGAATAACGCTTCATTATGCCTTTAATACCATCATAAACCATTTTAAGCCTGTCATTAAACGGCGTTCCCGCCTGCGTGGTAACTGCGCCGTAATCGACAACGCTGAAACGGTTTGCGTTATATTCAATTACTCCCCAGCCGACTATTGCGTAGCCCGGGTCGATACCCAATATTATCATTGCATACTACCTCATTGTATATTCAGTACATTATATCACAGCATATATTAAATATCAAGAAAAACCGTGAAATATTCATTGTATGTTCACAGACCGGGAAAGTCAAAAAACAGACTCTGCAAAATACAAAGCCTGTTAAATTACTGTATTCAGTTATTTTTTATTGTTTTTCGTTTTCTGCCTGTTTATTTAAAAGAAGCAAAAAGATTTCATCATTTGCTGTGTGTTATGCGTTTTTATTTAATTTTCGGATTTCCTTTTTTAACTGCATTGTAATATTCATTATGAGGATATTTTTTTTGATATTCTTCGTCTGTCATAGACTGTTCTTCGGCGTGTTTTTGGTAAAGTTCCTCTTCCTTTTTTGCATATTCGGAATAAAGTTCGGCATTATAGCTCCCGTCACCGTAATTTTCATCTGCCGTGCAGAGAAAGTCAGGATATATTCCTTTATATCTTGGTAAAATCTGATTGTTAAATGCATCGACATACTGTTGATAAATTTTTGACTCTTCCAAATTATTTTCGCTTATATTATCTTCAAGAGGAATGGTAATTCCGCCTGTCATTGTGCCGTCAGCATGTGCTCCACCTGTGATAAGATAATATTTTCCTTTTTCAGGTAAAACATCTCCCTCTTCCAAAAGAATACAGGTTCTGCTTTGGTTTATACCGCCTACTTTATAATATGAAAATGTATTTCCAACTGTCAAATTTCCCTTTATGCCGGCAATTATTTTAAGCCTGCACTCGGTAAATTCTCCGCCGAAATAATCGACAATAGCAGGAAAATTTCTTTTTAGCCTCTGAGAATAATAATCGTATGTTTCTTCAGTTTTACCAACAAAAACATAGCTTGATACTCCGACTACTTCACGTGGATCATCTAAATTAACATCTGTATCCGCCGACGGAGTATAAACGATTTTAGTCGGTATGCGGGTATATCTCCATACCCAAAAACCTGCTGCACCAATTACTACAACAAGAAAGATACACAGTATAGATATTTTTACTTTCTTTTTCATAATTCAAGCTCTCCTATCAAAAAATCACTTTTATTTCAGTACTTTGCATATACTTTTGAAAATTGCGCTTTGTCATCAAGACCTATTGATGTGCCGTAAGCAAAAGAGCCTTGGCACATAACATTTCCGAAATAAGGAAGAAACTCATACATTCCTAATGCGTGTCCAAGTTCATGTGTAACAACTTTTTGGCGTTGCAAATTGCTTTCGAAGCTTTCCATTTGATCGAGATATAATTCAATTGTAGCAGCTCTTGAAAAATTAAAACCTTCGTGATACGTTGCAGAATAAGTCCTGGCAATAGCACCAAGATTCTTTGGATCAGTATTTATATCTTTTATATATACATCCTGAGTCCTGTTCCAAGCATCTGGTCTTAAAACCTCATCGCCGATATAGTTATTCCAAGCATTAGCTGCCTTGCTGACCATACTCATATACTTTGATGAGCCGTCCCAGTCACAGTGTCCTGTAAGGTCTACTAAATCCCAGCCTTGATCATCATTAGGAAATCTTTCATCACATTCAAAAACCCATAACTGATGTGCCGCAGCGTCAATGGAATCACGTGCTGTATAATGCAGAAGCTTTGTACCGTTCGCGGTTCCTGCCTGCTGTGCGTCAAGAACTCTCAGTTCATTTCCGCCAATTGTCATATTAAGTTTATTTATAATCAAAGCACAGCCATAACTTGGATAATCAAAAATTAAAAATTTTGCGCTGTCAGGTACGGTACTTCCCTTCGCTACATACTTTAAAACAATTTTTGCTCCGTTAACATCCTTGTCTCCTTTTACCGACAGACAATATCTTTGGTCTACAGCAGAACGAATAGAATAATAGTTTCTTTCTTCCAAGCAGATATTCCACCGCTGAGCAGCAGAGGACATGCCCTCATAAAGCTGAATTTCTTTCCCGTTTGCAACTGTTCCGCCCTGAACATCAATATATTTACCGCTGTTAACATTTCTTATGTATACCATACAACTACTATCGCTGTAAATACCGAGATTAGCACCGTAAGCAAACGAAATAAATGTAACAGAATTAGCAAATAGAATTACGGCTATCATAAAACAGGATATAATGTATTTTGCCTTAATTTTATTTCTTTTCATTTTTGCATACCATTCCTTTTCAAAATTTATAATTAAATGCTATGAAATACGCAGTAAATTGTTTGTGCCGAACTGTACATCGGAATCACCTCCAATCAGTTGAATTTGATACGCAAATTAAATTCTTCCTGATTAAATACTAACATAACATTTGGATTTTACAATAGAAATGACAAAACTATGCAAAAAAACATACAAAACTATGCAAAAACATAGACAATTTTGATTTTTTCCTAAAATCAAAAACAGACTCTGCAAAATATGCAAAGCCTGTTTCAACTGAAATTTTGAATTATTTTTTATTATTTTTATCTCTTTCACGGATTACAAACTTGGTAGGCGTTCCCTCAAGTCCGAAAACCTCACGGATTCGGTTATCGAGATAACGCTGATAGCTGTAATGGAAAAGGTCTTTATTATTTACAAAGCAAACGAATGTAGGCGGTCTTGTGGACGCCTGAGTCATATAATAAATTTTAAGCCGCTTGCCTTTATCCGTCGGGGGCTGAACACGGGCAGTTGCGGACGCTAAAACGTCATTGAGCTTACCTGTTGAAATACGCATTGCATTTTGCGTGTCAACATATTTAATAAGCTCGAAAAGACGGTCTATTCTCTGACCTGTTTTTGCCGAAATAAAGATAATCGGCGCATAGCTCATAAACGAAAAATCGTTCATCAGCTTTTTACGGAAGGAGTCCATTGTCTTGCCGTCTTTTTCGACTAAATCCCATTTATTAACAGCTATAATCGACGCTTTGCCAAGCTCATGCGCTATACCGGCAACCTTTGAATCCTGTTCGGTAAAGCCTTCGGTTGCGTCTATCATAATTACGCATACATTCGCCCTTTCGACCGCCATTCGTGCGCGGATAACGGAATATTTTTCAATAGCGTCATCCACTTTGCTTTTTCTGCGAAGACCTGCGGTGTCAATAAACACGAACGAGCCGTATTTATTTTCAACGAGTGTGTCGGTTGCATCACGGGTTGTGCCTGCAATGTCAGACACAATCATCCGCTCTTCGCCCGAAATTTTGTTGACAAGTGAGGATTTGCCTGCATTGGGCTTGCCGATAACTGCAACCTTTACGGTGTCGCTTTCTTCTTCGTCGTCCTCTGTTTCGGGCAAATATTCGATAACCTTATCAAGCAAATCGCCCGTACCGTGACCGTGAACGGCAGAAACCTGTATCGGATCGCCGAGGCACAAATTATAAAATTCGTAAAACTCAGGGGGCGGGTCGCCGAGAGAGTCTGATTTATTTACGCACAACACAATGGGTTTTCCGCTTTTCTGAAGCATCGCGGCAACCTCCTCATCGGTTGCGACAACTCCGGTGCGTACGTCTGTAACAAAAATAATTACATCTGCGCTGTCAATTGCAAGCTGTGCCTGACGGCGCATCTGAGAAAGAATTATATCATCTGAATAAGGCTCAATACCGCCCGTATCAATTAAAAGCATTTCGTGACCGAGCCACTCGCACTCGCCGTAAATTCTGTCACGGGTAACGCCGGGAGTATCGTCAACAATAGCGAGTCTTTGACCGCAAAGCTTGTTAAAAAGCGTCGATTTGCCCACGTTGGGTCTGCCCACAACTGCTACAACAGGTTTTGACATTACTGCACCTCCGATATTTTTTGCATTATTTCGGAAACATTCTCCGAAACAGGAATTATATTTGTTTCAAGCTCCTCGCACGCCTTTGAAAGCGTTACATCATCAAGGAAAATATTTTCGTTTTCCTCTTGATAAGAGCCTATTATCATATTTGAAGAAATAAAAAGAGTCTGGCCTAAGTCTTTTCCTTTTAACTGACCGATTAAATCCCGACCCGTTATAAGCCCTGCAACAGTTATGCTCTCGCCGAAAAATTCGTTCTTTATTTTATAAACATTCACCTTAATTTGAGGAATATTCTCCGTGAGTTTCTTCGCAAAGTCGCAGATTAACGGATAAGCCGCCGCTCCTGTTGCAAAGGAAACGGTTTTTTCTTTAAGTAAAGAGGAATTTCCATTGAGATTATCAAAATAGTCTTGGTAATCGGCTTTAAACGAAGTCCACATTCCGACGCCGTTTTCAATTTGAGGATAATCCTCATAAAATTCGTCATCGGGCAAAGGTCTTTCCGCCTTTAAATAAAACTCGTCGGCAGGAAAACAAAGCCTTGTGCCGTTTTCGGCTTTAAATTTTTCGCCGAAGCCTTCCATTATGTCGATTACTTTGCCCGCTGTTTCCTTAGTAAAAGGCGTGAGCGGTTCAAGTCCGTCACGGTATTTGGTAAGCCCAACGGGTACAGCCGCAATACTTGAAACTGCGGGGTAAAGCTTCGCAAGCTCAGACAGAGAATATTTCAGCTCTTCGCCGTCATTAAATCCCGGGCAGAGAACTAATTGAGTGTTCATCTTTATACCTGCATCGGCAAAGCGTTTTATTATTTTAAGGCACTCCCCTGCCTTCGGATTCTTCATCATACGCACGCGAAGCTCAGGGTTCATTGTATGCACGGAAATGTTGACGGGACTTATATGCATTTTGATTATCCGCTCAATTTCATGCTCCGAAATATTTGTAAGCGTAATATAATTCCCGAAAAGAAAGGAAAGCCTCGAGTCATCATCCTTAAAATAAAGAGTTTTTCGCATTCCCTTGGGCAATTGGTCGATAAAGCAAAATATGCACTTATTTTTACAGCCCTGCTGTTTGTCCATAAGATAGGTTTCAAACTCAAGCCCGCATTTTTCTTTTGTGGTTTTAACGGTTTTCTTTTTATCACCGCATAAAAAATCAAGACTCACCCTACCGCTTGACATATAGAAATCGTAGTCAAGAACATCTTCTATTTCATTTCCGTCAACTGATAAAAGCAAATCCCCGGAATTTATACCGCGCAAACCGCACGCCGAAAGCTTTTTCACGCTTTTAATTTTAACAGGCAAAGTAGCACCACCTTTAAGACACGACTAAAAGGCGGGGAAGAAAACACCTCTCCGCCTTTCTCATTCAGAAAGAAAATTAAGCCTCGGTTTTAAGAGCCACGATTTGTCTGCCTTTGTATTTGCCGCATTCGCCGCAAACTCTGTGAGGTCTTTTATAAGCGCCGCACTCGGGGCACTTAACAAGCTCGGGAGCATTCATCTTCCAAACGTTTGAACGTCTTTTGTCTCTTCTTGCTTTTGAAACTCTTCTCTTCGGTACTGCCATTTTCAGCACCTCCTTATAAAAATTAAAAATTATTAACTAATCCTGGAGCAGCTCTAAAAGAGCGGCCATTCGGGGATCAACCGCCTTTTTACAGGCACATTCACCCTCATTTAAGTTTTTACCGCACTGCGAACAAATTCCCTTGCAGTCCTCTTTGCACAAAAATACAAAGGGAAGAGAAAGAATAATGTCCTCGCAGACGAGCGAGTCAAGGTCAAGCAGCTTGTTTTCAACAAGGTAAAACTCGTCATTGTCCTCATTCTGAAGCTCAGAAACGAGCGTATGCTCAACACTTACCGAAAAGTTTTTAAAAAACTCCTCTGCGCATCGGCTGCAAATTACATTTGCGGTAAACTCAGCCTGTCCGCTGAGAAGCACTATGCCGGCATTGTTTTTTACCGCTCCCTTAAAACTCACGGGAGAAGACAGTGAAAAATCATCAGAAAGTGAATACTCGGGAGTAAAAGAATAGTCAAAATTCTCTTGACTGCCTTCAATATTAAAAACCTGTTCTAATGAAACCTGCATAATTCGCTCCTTGTGACGCTAAAATATTATATATTTATATTTCGGTTTTGTCAATAATAAATTTATATTTTGTAAGAAAAAAAGGAAAAGCGGTCACCCAAAACCGATGACCGCTTCTGAGGTTCTTTTAGTTAATTTTCTTGCAGAACTCAAAAATCTCCGCAGGAAGCGCATCTTCATCGGCAGAAATTGTGAATGTGAACTGAGTATCGGAAATCTCAGAAAGTGTAGATACTTTCTTAAGGAAATCCATAAGAGCAGCGCCGTCACGGTTTGCCGCAATTCTGAAGGTTGCGTCAATGAACAAATCAGTTATGTCATGGTCGCCTGCGCAGATACCGCTGAGGAATCCGTAAAATGAATCATAGCCTGTAACTGAGAATGTGTCGGTGGCTATAAGCCTTGCACGGTAATTCACGTCATAAGTAAGCTTTGTTTCCTTTTCAACGCATACGACATTGCCGTTTGAGCTGTGAACTGCGTCATTAACTCTGTCAACGAGAATTTTTGTTTTTCCTGTACCTTTGTGTCCGATAATAAGAGATATCATATTATCTCCTCCTATGTGATTTTATAATACCGTCATTATGACGGGCAGAAGCCAAATATTTTATTTACCGAGCCTTTGGAGAAGCTCAGCCTGCTGCGCTTCGTAGCCGGGCTTTCCGAGAAGAGCAAACATATTTTTCTTGTAGCTTTCAACGCCGGGCTGATTAAACGGATTAACACCGAGAATATATCCTGAAATTGCGCAAGCCTTTTCAAGAAAATAAACGAGATTACCGAAATTGTAAGCGTCCATACGCTGAAGCTCTATGCAAATATTGGGAACACCGCCGTCAACATGGGCCAAAAGCGTACCCTCATAAGCCTTACGGTTAACGAAATCCATTGTTTTGCCTGCGAGGAAATTAAGTCCGTCTGCATTGCGCTCATCCTCTTTGATGATTACGCTGTGTTTCGGCTCTTTGAACATAACAGATGTTTCAAAAAGCAGGCGCTCACCGTCTTGAATGTACTGACCCATTGAGTGAAGGTCTGTTGAGCATACAACTGAAGCCGGGAAAAGTCCCTTGCCGTCCTTACCCTCTGACTCGCCGTAAAGCTGTTTGAACCATTCGTTCATCATAGTGTAATCAGGCTCATAGGCAACCATCATTTCGACTGACTTGCCCTTTTCGTAAAGGCAATTGCGAAGAGCGGCATATTTATAGCAATCGTTATTCTGAATGTCGCAAACGGAATACTTTTCTCTTGCGTCCGCCGCGCCCTTCATCATTTCGTCAATGCTGATACCCGCAACGGCAATGGGAAGAAGACCTACAGCCGTGAGTACGGAATATCTTCCGCCGACATCATCGGGAACTACGAAGGTTTCATAGCCCATTTCGTCTGAAAGCTCTTTTAAGGTACCCTTGCACTTGTCTGTTGTAACGTAAATTCTGCCTGCCGCTTCTTTTTCGCCGTATTTTTCAACCAGAAGCTCACGGAAAATCCTGAAAGCGATTGCAGGCTCGGTTGTTGTGCCGGATTTAGAAATAACATTTATTGAAAAATCGGTATCCTTAACCAAATCAACCAGTTCATAAAGTGAATTGCCGCTTATTGAATTTCCGCTGAAATAAATGTTAGGCGTGTCTTTATTCAAAAGGTTATAATTCTGAGACTTACAAAACTCAACAGCTGCCCTCGCGCCGAGGTAACTGCCGCCGATGCCGATAACAACCAATGCTTTTGAATCGTTCTTAATTTTGTCGGCTGCTTTTTTAATTCTTTCAAATTCTTCTTTATCATAATTAACGGGTAAGTCGACCCAGCCTAAAAAGTCATTGCCCTCTCCGTCTTTGTTTACAATTTTGTTATGCGCCGCAAGAACTTTATCCGAAAAAGAATTAAGCTCTTCTGCGCTGACAAACTCCTTTACGTATTTGTCATTGAGTGTTAATGCCATTTAAACAGTCCTCCAAACTGAATTTTAAAAACATAAATTAGTTCTTGCACATATTTTACCCTAAAACACGTAAATTTTCAATACATAATCAAAACTTTTTAGAAATTATTTGTAGAGTTACAATAGATGTGAGACTAAAATAGAATAGAAAAAGTGATTGAGAA
>CANARN010000011.1 GCA_947364045.1 uncultured Clostridia bacterium | reverse complement strand
CATCTGGTAGAGCGCCACCTTGCCAAGGTGGAGGTAGCGAGTTCGAGCCTCGTCATCCGCTCCATTTGAGGACACGAGCAAAAGTGTCCTTTTTTTGACAAATGCATACGGCGACATAGCCAAGTGGTAAGGCGTGGGTCTGCAAAACCCTGATCCCCAGTTCAAGTCTGGGTGTCGCCTCCAAAAAATCTCCGTTCAGAAGAGCGGAGATTTTTTTGTTTGTGTCCGCAGGACACAACATCATTTGCGAGTGTACTCGCAACATCATTTCTCGCAGGGCGAGAATTTTATTGTCCGTGTACGGACACAAAACGATGTGATGCGATGCATCAATGAAGTTGCGGCTTACGCCGTAACCGAAGTGAGCCTTTGGCTCAACGATGTTGCACTTCGTGTAAATGCTTGCTAAAATCATAACATTATGTTATGATTTTAGCAAGGCGGTGAGAAAAAGTGAAGGAAGATAAACTCGGCGATTTATCAATGGAACTTTCGGTTGATATTTTAAAATTGGTGAAAGAGCTTCGTTCAAAGCACGAAACAATTATTTCAAATCAAATCGGCAGAAGCGCAACAAGTGTTTGTGCAAATATCGCAGAAAGTAAATATGCTCACGGCCGTGCTGATTTCATTGCAAAACTTGAAATTTCCCTTAAAGAATGTAATGAAACAAGTAAATGGCTTGAAATGCTTTTGAAAAGTGGTTATATTGATGAAACCGTATACATTTCCCTCAACAAAAAATGCTCTACTATCCGTTTTTTGCTTGTGAAATCTGTCACTACCGCAAAAAGCAAATTAAAATAACTGACATAAAGCTCCGTATTTTTTGCGGCGCGGAAAATGCAATGAATTATTAAAACTTATTTCAGTCTGTCGGTTAACTTGGCATCATTCTCAAAATAAAGGAGTAAGTAAATGACACTGTATCACGGAAGCAATATTGCAGGCTTAACGGAGTTAAAACCGTCTTTGTCTGAGCACGGCAAGCCATATATTTATTTTGCTGATAATCCGTTGGTGGCTTTGCTTTATGCGGTAAAGCCTGTACCGAAGCCCTTTAGCTTTTATCCGTACGGTTTCGGGAGTGACGGAAGAATTGTTTATTCCGAGTATTTTGAAAATGCTTTTAAAATCCTGTATGACGGGAGAAAGGGCTATCTTTATGAGTGCGACAGTATAAATAACCCGCAGCAACCTACGCAAATAAAAGGTGTATATACTTGTACGGAAAATGTGACGGTCAGCAGGGCGACAGTGATAGAAAATCTGTATGAATATTATACTCAGCAGGAAAAATCGGAGTTATTTAAAATAAAGCATTTTAAAGATATTTCCGAAAGTGAAATGAATTTTGTTTTAAATGATATGAAAAATACGGTTGAGCGGTATAATTTAAAAAGCGATACCTGTAATCCGATGTTTTTGTTCATTAAAGAGCATTTTCCGAAAGCTTTATAATTGATTTGATAAAGGGTAGTTTTACTGCTCTTTTTATATACTATATATAATATGTGAAAACAGGGGCGTTTTTTTTGAGCGAAAACGAGCCTGTTTTTTGTGCTGTTTCTCAATAAACACGGGGCGCGGTTGTAGATTTATCGGGGATTAATCCGCCATTTATTGCGGATTAAAATGCACTCAGAAAAAGTCTGTATTGTTTTACAAATTTTTTTAAAAAAGTTCTTGCATTTTCCACAATAGTATGGTAGAATACTAAAGCATTCTGCGGGTATGGGCTAATTCTGCCCTGACTTCAGGTGCGATATGCGTTGAAGCGGTAGGTGGCTGCACAAAAGATGCAGGGAATTACCGCCGAGTATGTCTGATTTAAAATCGGGCGACCAATAATGTTCCAAAACCCTTGCGCGTCAGCCCAACAGCGCGCTTCGGCACTTGCAGGAACATTCTGCGCTTTTTTGCGCCGTCCGAAAAGATTTACCGCTTTTCGGTTTTTAAAACGGCGGGGTAGAAACACCCGGCCGGGTTGCAACAAAAAAGCGTGCCCAAGTAATTTAGGAGGAAACAAAATGGCAGCAACAAAAGGTAAGAAAATCCGCATCAGACTCAAAGGCTACGACCATGACATCGTAGACAAGGCAGCAGAAAAGATTGTTGAAACTGCAAAGCGCACAGGCGCTCAGGTTTCAGGTCCCGTTCCGCTTCCGACCGAGATTGAAAAGGTTACAATCCTTCGTGCTACTCACAAGTACAAGGACAGCCGTGAGCAGTTTGAGCAGAGAACACACAAAAGGCTTATCGACATTTTAAGACCCTCAAACAAAACTGTTGAGGCTCTTACACGTCTTGAGCTTCCCGCAGGCGTTGAAGTAGAGATTAAATAATCAATCTCGTAACGAAACGCTTTACGGTCAAGTCGGGCAACCGACCAATAACCAAAGGAGGAAAATACAATGAAAAAAGGTCTTATCGGTAAGAAAATCGGTATGACACAGCTTTTCGACGAAAAGGGTAAAGTAATTCCCGTAACAGTAGTCGAGGCCGGTCCCTGCACGGTAGTGCAGAAAAAAACCGTTGAGAATGACGGCTATGCCGCAGTTCAAATCGGTTTCGGCGACGTTAAGGTTCAGAGAGTGAACAAGCCTCAGGCAGGTCACTTCAAGAAGTCAGACGTTGCTCCCAAGAAGGTTCTCAGAGAATTCAGACTTGAGGACACAGACACAGTAAATGTCGGCGATATTTTAAAGGCTGACACATTTGCAACAGGCGACAGAGTTGACGTTGTCGGCACAAGCAAAGGTAAGGGAACAGCAGGCGCTATCAAGCGCTGGAACTTCTCAAGACTTAAAGAGTCACACGGTACAGGTCCCGTTGCAAGACACGCAGGTTCTTTGGGCGCTTGCTCAGACCCCTCACGTGTATTTAAGGGAAAGAAGCTCGCAGGCCACCTCGGCGCTGAAAGAGTTACCGTTCAGAATCTTGACATCGTAAAAGTAGACGCTGAAAACAATCTTATCGCAATCAAGGGCGCGATTCCCGGCCCCAAAGGCGGTATCGTAATCATTAAAGACACTGTTAAATAATCAGAAAGGAGTTGAAAGAAATGGCTAAATTATCAGTACTTGATATGAAGGGCAAGAAGGTATCTGACATTGAGCTTAACGACAGCATTTTCGCTATTGAGCCGAATATGTCAGCTATGCATCTTGTAGTAGTAAATTACTTGGCAAATCAGCGCCAGGGCACTCAGTCAACTCTCACTCGTTCTGAGGTGTCAGGCGGCGGTAAAAAGCCTTGGAGACAGAAAGGCACAGGCCGTGCAAGACAGGGTTCAACAAGAGCTCCGCAGTGGTATCACGGCGGTATTGCACTCGGCCCGAAGCCCAGAGATTACGGCTTCTCAATAAACAAAAAGGTAAGAAGACTTGCTATGAAGTCTGCGCTTTCCTCAAAGGTTGCAGCTGATGAAATGATTGTTCTTGACAATCTTGCATTGGACGCTGTTAAAACTAAGGATGTTGTTGCAGTTCTTTCCGCAATTGACGCAGGCAAGAAAACTCTTATCGTTCTTCCTGAGAAAAACGATGTTATTTACAAGAGCGCAAGAAACATTGCCGGTGTTAAGACAACACTTGTAAGCACTCTTAACGTATATGACATTCTCAACTGCGACAAAATCGTAGTTCTCAAGGATGCAGCTTCCAAGATAGAGGAGGTATACGCATAATGAAACTTGCACAGGAAATCATTCTTGCACCCGTTATTACAGAAGAAAGTATGATGGGTGTTGCAGATAAGAAATATGCATTCAAGGTTGCAAAGGACGCAACTAAGGTTGACATTAAGAAGGCTGTTGAACAGCTCTTCGGCGTAAAGGTAGCAAAGGTTAACACAATGAATGTTAAAGGTCACCTTCGCCGTTACGGCCGTTTTGAAGGCTACACATCAGCATGGAAAAAGGCTCTTGTTACTCTTACTGAGGATTCCAAGACAATCGAGTTCTTTGACGGAATGATGTAAAGTAAACTCTGATTAAATGTGACTGCGGTGCTTTTCAAATTCTTTGTAAATCACTCTTGTCAATTCAATCGCAGTTTACCATTACGGGCGGTAAGGTATGGAGTTTCGACATACTCCGCAAAGCTTCCCGTAAGGCAGTAAAAGCTGCCCTCCCCAAACAAAACAGATAAGGAGTTGAAAGAAATGTCGATTAAAGTCTTTAAGCCGACAACAAACGGCAGACGTAACATGTCGGTTACAGATTATTCCGAGCTTTCAAAGGTTGCTCCCGAGAGAAGTCTTCTTGCTCCTCTCAAGAAAAATGCAGGCCGTAACAGCTACGGAAGAATTACCGTTCGCCACAAGGGCGGCGGAAACCGCAGAAAATACCGTATTATCGATTTCAAGAGAGATAAGCAGGATGTTTCTGCAACAGTATTAACAGTAGAGTACGATCCCAACAGATCAGCTCATATCGCTCTCATTCAGTATGAGGACGGTGAAAAGAGATACATTCTCGCTCCCGTCGGTATCAAGGTCGGCGATAAGGTTGAGGCAGGCGCTGCGGCTGACATTAAGCCCGGCAACGCACTTCCCCTTGCTAACATCCCCACAGGTACATTCGTACACAACGTAGAGCTTTACCCCGGCAGAGGCGGTCAGTTAGCAAGAGCGGCAGGTAATGCTGCTCAGCTTATGGCTAAAGAGAACGGAAACGCTCTTTTAAGACTTCCCTCAGGCGAGCTTCGTAATGTATCGGCTCTTTGCATGGCAACAGTCGGCACAGTAGGCAATACAGATCATGAAAACGTTAAAATCGGTAAAGCAGGCCGTACACGCCACATGGGCATCAGACCGACAGTCCGCGGTTCCGTAATGAACCCGAACGACCACCCCCACGGCGGTGGTGAAGGTAAGTCACCCGTCGGCCGTCCCGGACCCTGCACACCTTGGGGCAAGCCCGCTCTCGGTTATAAGACCAGAGATAAGAAGAAGGCTTCAAACAAGATGATCGTTAAACGCCGCAACGCTAAATAATCGGAAAGGAGCTGTATATAAATGAGTAGAAGTACTAAAAAAGGACCTTACGTCGCAGAAAGCCTTATGAAGAAGGTTCTTGAAATGAACAAAAACGGCGAGAAAATCGTTGTAAAAACTTGGAGCCGCAGCTCAACAATATTTCCGGATTTCGTAGGTCATACTTTCGCAGTTCACGACGGCAGAAAGCATGTTCCGGTTTATGTTACCGAGGATATGGTAGGTCATAAGCTCGGTGAGTTCGCTCCCACAAGAACATTTAAGGGCCACGCAGGCTCAAAAACATCAAACAACGGTAAATAAGCGAAAGGAGTGTATTAAATAATGGAAGCAACAGCAAAGGCAACTTATGTGCGCATTGCACCCCGTAAGGTTCAGATTGTTCTTGACCTTATCAGAAATAAGCCCTGCGATGAAGCTATGGCAATTCTCAAATACACACCTAAGGCTGCGTGTGAACCGCTTGAGAAGCTTTTGAAGTCAGCTATGGCAAATGCAGAAAACAATTACAATATGGATTCTTCAAGACTCTATGTTTCAGCTTGCTCGGTAAGCCAGGGTCCCACTCTTAAGAGAATCAGACCCAGAGCACAGGGCAGAGCATACAGAATCAATAAGAAGACATCACACATCACACTTACCGTTAAGGAAGCGGAATAATCGAGGAGGAGGAAAAGTTAAATGGGCCAGAAAGTTAATCCGACCGGTCTTAGAATCGGTGTTATTAAAAACTGGGAATCACGTTGGTACGCTGACAAGAAGGATTTTGCTGATACTCTTGTTTCAGACTACAATCTTCGTGAGTATCTCCTTGAAACACTTGCTCCTGCCGGTGTTCCTAAGGTAGAAATCGAAAGAGATGCTAAGCGTGTACGCATTAACATCCACTGCGCAAAGCCCGGTATGGTTATAGGCCGTCAGGGCGCAGAAATCGAAAAGCTTAAAGAAATTTGTAAGAAAAAGCTTGGCGGCGATAAAGAGGTTTTCATCAATATCGTTGAAATCAAGCAGCCCGACCTTGACGCACAGCTTGTAGCAGAGAACATTGCTTCACAGCTCGAAAGAAGAATTTCTTTCCGCCGCGCTCTTAAGCAGTCAATCGGCAGAACAATGAGACTCGGCGCGAGAGGTATTAAGGTTCAGGTTAGCGGCCGTGTAGGCGGCGCTGAAATTGCACGTACAGAGCGTTATCATGAGGGTACAATCCCGCTTCAGACAATCCGTGCTGACATCGACTACGGTTTTGCAGAGGCAAAGACAACCTACGGCAGACTTGGCGTAAAGGTTTGGATTTATAACGGCGAGGTTCTCCATGAAAACCGCAAGCACAGCAAGGAAGGAGGCACAAAATAATGCTTTTACCGAAGAGAGTAAAATACCGCAGAGTCCAGAGAGGACGTTTGACAGGTAAGGCTTCCAGAGGCACACAGGTTACTTACGGTGAGTATGGTCTTGTGGCTCTTGAACCTGCATGGATTAAATCAAACCAGATTGAAGCTGCCCGTATCGCTATGACAAGATACATTAAGCGTGGCGGTCAGGTTTGGATTAAAATATTCCCCGATAAGCCGATTACAGAGAAGCCTGCTGAAACTCGAATGGGTTCAGGTAAAGGTTCTCCGGAATATTGGGTAGCAGTCGTAAAGCCGGGCCGTGTTATGTTCGAGATCGCAGGCGTTCCCGAAGAAACAGCACGTGAGGCAATGCGTCTTGCAGCAAACAAGCTTCCGATTAAGTGCAAGTTTGTAACTAAAGCAGAACAGGGTGGTGAGCAGTAATGAAAGCAAGTGAGTTAAGAAAACTTTCCGCCAAAGAGTTGGATGCTAAGCTCTTAGAGTTAAAAGATGAGCTTTTCAAGCTTCGTTTTCAGGAAGCCATCAACCAACTCGAAAATCCGATGCGTATCAGTGCCGTTAAAAAGGACATTGCACGAGTAAAAACTGTTATTCGTGACATTGAGCTTCACGGCACAGATGCTTAAAGGTAAGGAGGGCGTTCAAAGATGGAAAGAAACCTCAGAAAAACACAGGTTGGTATCGTAACAAGCGATAAGATGGAGAAAACAGTCGTTGTATCAATCAAAGACAGAGTTAAGCATCCTCTTTACAGCAAAATCGTTAACAGAACCGTTAAAGTAAAGGCTCATGACGAGAATAACGAGTGCGGTATCGGCGACAGAGTATTATTGATGGAAACACGTCCTATGTCAAAAGACAAGAGATGGCGTGTCGTTGAAATTATCGAGAAAGCAAAGTAATTAAAGGAGGCAATCATTGTGATACAGCAGCAGACTTACCTCAAGGTTGCCGATAACACCGGTGCAAAAGAGATTATGTGCATCCGCGTTCTCGGTGGTTCAGGTAGAAGATATGCTAATATCGGCGATGTCATTGTAGCATCCGTTAAAAAGGCAGCACCCGGCGGTGTTGTTAAAAAAGGCGATGTTGTTAAGGCAGTCGTTGTAAGATCGGCAAAAGGCGTTCGCAGAGATGACGGTACTTACATCCGCTTCGATGAAAACGCAGCAGTTATAATCAAAGAAGATAAGACCCCCAAAGGTACACGTATTTTTGGGCCGGTTGCAAGAGAGCTTCGTGACCACGAATTTACAAAGATTCTGTCACTTGCTCCCGAAGTACTTTAAGGAGGTGCCCGAATTATGAATAATAAGGTTCATGTAAAGAGCGGCGATACGGTCGTTGTTATCAACGGTAAAAACCGTGGCAAGCAGGGCAAAGTCCTTGAGGTCAGCCCCAAAGAGGGTAAGGTTATCGTTGAAGGCGTAAATATGGTAACAAAGCACGTTAAACCCCGTCAGATGGGTGAGCAGGGCGGACTTATTAAGGCAGAGAGCGCTCTCTATGCCGACAAGGTTCAGCTCATTTGCCCCAAGTGCGGCAAGGCTACAAGAGTCGGCCACAGCGGTACAGGCAAAGATAAGAAACGCGTTTGCAAAAAGTGCAACGCAGAATTTTAATAAGGAGGAACAATAAAATGGCAGCAAGACTTAAAGAAATGTATAAAGCCGACGTTGTTCCTGCTCTTCAGAAGAAGTTCAACTATAAGAGTGTTATGGAAATTCCGAAGCTTGACAAGGTTATTATCAACGTAGGCTGCGGCGAAGCAAAGGATAATGCAAAGGTTATCGATGCTATTATGACAGACCTTGCAACAATTACAGGTCAGAAGCCCGTTAAATGTGTTGCAAAGAAGAGCGTTGCTAACTTTAAGCTTCGTGAAGGAATGGTAATCGGCGTAAAGGTAACTCTCAGAGGCGAAAAGATGTATGAATTTGTTGACAGATTCTTCAACCTCGCACTTCCCAGAGTTCGTGACTTCAGAGGTATCAACCCCAACTCATTCGACGGCAGAGGCAACTATGCTATGGGCGTTCGTGAGCAGTTGATTTTCCCTGAAATCGAATATGATAAGATAGACAAAGTTCGCGGTATGGATATCTGCTTTGTAACAACCGCTGACACAGATGAAGAAGCAAAAGAACTCCTCACCCTTATGGGTGCGCCGTTCTCAAAGTAAGGAGGGTTTCAAGTGGCTAAGACATCAATGAAAGTTAAGCAGGCAAGACCGGCTAAATATTCAACAAGAGCATACAACAGATGCAAAATATGCGGCAGACCACATGCATACCTTCGTAAGTACGGTGTATGCCGTATCTGCTTCAGAGAGTTAGCACATGCAGGTCAGATTCCGGGCGTAAAGAAATCAAGCTGGTAAGGAGGAGAAGAATATGCAAATCACTGATTCCATCGGCGATATGCTCACAAGAATCCGCAATGCGAATTCTGCAAAGCATGACACCGTAAAAGTACCGGCATCAAATATGAAGAAGGCAATCGCTCAGATTCTTGTTGATGAAGGTTATATTAAAGGATTCAAGGTAGAGGAAGACGGCAAACAGGGCATCATTGAGATTGAACTCAAGTACGGCGCTAACAAGTCATCTGTAATCACCGGTTTACGCAGAGTCTCCAAACCCGGCCTGCGTATTTACACAAATTGCGAGGATATGCCCAAGGTTATGAAAGGCCTCGGTATTGCAATCCTCTCAACACCTAAGGGTGTTATGACAGATAAGGAAGCTCGCAAGGCAAATGTCGGCGGCGAGGTTCTTGCATTCGTTTGGTAAGGAGGTACAGTAAATGTCACGTATAGGCAGAAAACCCATTGCAATTCCTGCTGGGGTTGAAGTTAAAATCGACGGCAGCACTGTTACCGTAAAAGGTCCCAAGGGTACACTTACACAGACAGTGCACAGCAATATGAAGGTCGAGATGAACGGCGCTGAAATCACCGTTACCCGTCCTGATGACAGCAATATGAATAAATCACTCCACGGTCTTACCCGTACTCTCATTGCAAATATGATTGAGGGCGTTGAAAAGGGTTATTCCAAGGAGCTTGAGGTTAACGGCGTTGGTTACCGTGCTGCAAAGCAGGGTAAGGACTTGGTTCTTAACATCGGTTTCTCACATCAGGTAATTATGAGTGAAACAGACGATATTACAATCGACGTTCCCACACCTAACAAAGTAATTATTTCCGGCCCCGATAAGCAGAAGGTTGGTCAGTTCGCAGCAGAAGTTCGCGAAAAGAGACCGCCCGAACCTTACAAGGGCAAGGGTATCAAATATGCTGATGAGCATATCCGTCGCAAAGAAGGTAAAGCCGGTAAGGGCGGTAAATAATAGGAGGAGTATTAAGCTATGGTTACAAGACCGGATTCTAAAAAAGCCAGACTCAAAAGACACAAAAGAGTCCGCGCTAAAATTTCAGGCACAGCGCAGTGCCCTCGTCTTAATGTGTTCCGTTCTCTCCAGCATATTTACGCTCAGCTTATTGATGACGAGGCAGGCGTAACACTTGCTTCTGCTTCAACAACAGAGAAGGACTTTGCACAGTACGGCGGAAACAAAGAGGCAGCTAAAAAGGTTGGCGAGCTTCTTGCAGAACGCGCAAAAGAAAAGAATATTACAGACGTTGTATTTGACAGAGGCGGCTATGTTTATCAGGGCAGAGTCGCAGCTCTTGCAGAGGGTGCCCGTGAGGGCGGCCTTAACTTCTAAGAAAGGAGAAAATCAAAATGGCTAAAATTGATGCTTCAGGAATTGAACTTCAGGAAAGAGTAGTTGCTATCAACCGTGTTTCCAAAACTGTTAAAGGCGGCCGTATTATGAAATTCTCCGCTTTAGTAGTTGTCGGCGACGGTAACGGCATCATCGGCTTCGGACTCGGTAAATCAAGCGAGGTTCCGGACGCTATCCGCAAGGGTATTGAAGATGCAAAGAAAAATCTTATTAAAGTTGCTCTTAAGGGAACAACAATTCCTCACGAAATCACAGGTAAATACGGCGCAGGCGTAGTTCTTCTTAAACCCGCTGCTCCCGGTACCGGTGTTATCGCAGGCGGTCCCGTACGTGCCGTTATTGAAATGGTAGGTATTAAGGACATTCGTTCAAAGGCACTTCGCTCCAACAATCCCTGCAATGTAGTTCGTGCTACAGTTGACGGTCTTTCAAAGCTCCGCAACGCAGACGAGGTTGCAGCTATCAGGGGCAAGTCAGTTAAAGAAATTTTAGATTAAGGAGCGTGCTAAAATGGCAAACGTTGAAGTAAAACTCGTAAAGAGTCTTATCGGTTCAAAGAAAGACCAGATTGCCACTGCCCATGCACTTGGTCTCAGAAAAATCGGAGATAAGGCAATTCAGCCCGACAATGCTCCGACTCAGGGTAAAATTAAGAAGATTTCACATCTTATAGAGGTTACTAAGGCTTAAGGAGGTGCTAATATGAAATTGCACGAACTCGCTCCGGCAGCTGGTTCCAAGAAGGACGTTAAGCGTATAGGCAGAGGTCCTGCTTCGGGTCAGGGTAAAACAGCCGGTAAAGGTCACAAGGGTCAGAAGGCCCGTGCAGGCAGAGGTATGCGTCCCGGTTTTGAGGGCGGTCAGATGCCTTTGCAAAGACGTCTTCCCAAGCGCGGATTTAACAATATATTCGCAAAGGAAATTACAGCAGTTAATGTTTCAGCACTTAATGTATTTGAAGACGGCGCTGTTGTTGACGTTGAGGCCCTCATTAACGCAGGCCTCGTAAAGAAAGCTCTTGACGGAGTAAAAGTATTAGGAAACGGCGAAATCAGCAAGAAGCTTACTGTTAAAGCAAATGCTTTTTCAGCTTCTGCTCAGCAGAAGATTGAAGCAGCAGGCGGAAAGGCTGAGGTGATCTGACCGTGTTCCGAACTTTTGCAAATGCTTGGAAAATAGCAGACATTCGTAAAAAGCTTATTTTCACCGGTATTATCATTTTAATTTACAGAATCGGCTCAGCACTTCCTGTTCCGTTCACTAATATTGCAGAGAACGGACTTTTCGGAGAAGAAACTGCGGGTACATTTGTTACTTACCTTTCAATGATGACCGGTAATGCATTTAACTACGGTACTCTTTTCGCACTTTCAATCACTCCGTACATCAATGCATCTATTATTATTCAGCTCTTAACAGTAGCTATTCCCTATCTTCAGAACCTTTCAAAAGAAGGCGAAGAGGGCAGAAAGAAAATGGAGAGAATCACAAGATATTCTTCATTAGCGCTAGGTCTTCTTCAGAGCGTTGCTTATTTCTTCTATATCAGAGCAAATAATTTTCTTGTTCCTATGACAGGCACAGGAGCAAAGCTCACTTTCTTTAATATTTTTGAAGCACTTGTAATAATTCTTTGCTACACAGCGGGTACGGTTATTGTTATGTGGCTCGGTGAGCGTATTAACGACAAGGGTATCGGAAACGGTATTTCAATGATACTTTTTGCAGGTATCGTAGCGCGTATGCCAGCCACAATCACAAGTCTTTATCAGTATCTCAATATGGGCGGTGCAAAAGGTCGTTACTATGTTCTTGTACCGATTGCGGCAATTGCTCTTATTGGTATGATTTTTTACATTGTTTGGATGGACAATGCGGAGAGAAGAATTCCCGTTCAGTACGCAAAGCGTGTTGTAGGCCGTAAAATGTACGGCGGTCAGAATACTCATATGCCGATTAAGGTTAATATGTGCGGTGTTCTCCCCATCATCTTTGCATCATCTGTTCTCTCAATTCTTCCCACAATCGCAATGTTTGCTCCCGGAACAAAGGGCAGCTTCTGGTACAAACTTACTCAGGTTTGGCTCGGTCAGACGCACGCGTTCTACGGAACAATTTATTTCCTTTTCATCATTTTCTTCGCATATTTCTATGCGGCAATTCAGTATAATCCGATTGATATGGCTGATAACCTTCGTAAGAACAGCGGTTCAATCCCGGGTATTCGCCCCGGTAAGCCCACAATTTCTTACATTACAAAGGTTCTCAACAGAATCACGCTTTTGGGTGCTCTTCTTCTTTCGGTTGTTGCACTCTTCCCGATTCTCTTCTCACAGCTTGCTTGGCTTGTAACTGTTAACCATACAGGTATGAACCTTGCAGTCGGCGGTACGTCGATTATCATTTTGGTAGGCGTTGCGCTTGAAACTCAGAAGCAGCTTGAAAGCCAGATGATGATGCGTCATTACAAGGGATTTCTTGACTAATTCTCGGAGGTTAACTGTATGAATTTGATTCTTTTAGGCGCTCCGGGCGCAGGAAAAGGAACACAGGCGGAGAAAATTTGTGAAAAATACAATATTCCCGCTGTATCAACAGGTAATATCATCAGAGAAGCGCTGAAAAACGGTACTGATATGGGGCTTAAAGCTAAGTCCTATATCGACGCCGGCGCGTTAGTACCTGATGAGGTAGTTATAGGTATTATCAAAGAAAGACTCGCTGAGGATGACTGCAAGGCAGGCTTTATTCTTGACGGCTTTCCGAGAACAATACCGCAAGCAGAGGCTCTTGACGCTATGGGCATCAATATTGACAAGGTTGTTGATATTGAAGTACCGGATGAAAAGATTACCGCCCGTCTTTCAGGCAGACGTGTTTGCTTAAAGTGCGGCGCAACTTATCATCTTGAATACAAAAAGCCCAAACAGGAAGGCATCTGCGATGTTTGCGGCGACCCAATTGTTCAGCGTAAGGATGACAAGCCCGAAACGGTTATTGACAGACTTAACGTTTATCACGAACAGACTGAACCGCTTAAAGATTACTACGCTAAAACGGGCAAGCTCGTTTTAGTGGAAGGTCAGGAGGAAGTAGCCGATACTACTGCTCTTGTCTTCAAAGCTTTGGAGGATTAACATGATAGTGCTTAGAACCGCGAAAGAGATTGAGAAAATGCGAAAAGCTTGCATTATCTCTGCGGGGGCATTACAGGTAGCAGGCGAAGCGGTTAAACCGGGTATTACTACCTATGAAATTGATAGGATTGCATACCGTTACATTAAAAAGCAGGGCGCAGAGCCGAACTTTTTAAATCTTTACGGTTTTCCTGCTACCGCATGTATTTCCATAAATGATGAGGTCATTCACGGCATTCCATCAAAAACGAGAGTGCTGGAAGAAGGGGACATCGTAAGCATCGACTTAGGCGCAAAGGTGGACGGCTATAACGGCGATAATGCTGCTACTTTCGCAGTCGGAAAAATTTCCGAAGAAGCGAAGCGGCTGTGCGACACAACCAGGGAGAGCCTTTATAAAGGCATTGAACAGGCTGTCACAGGCAACAGAATCGGCGATATAGCAAATGCCGTTCAGGTCTATTGCGAAGAGCGGGGCTTTTCGGTGGTTCGCGAGTACACCGGTCACGGTGTAGGGACGAAGCTTCATGAGGACCCATCGGTTCCGAATTACGGAACAGCCGGAAGAGGTCAGCGCCTCTTACCCGGAATGACCATTGCTATTGAGCCTATGATCAATATGGGAAAAAAAGAAGTCAGGCAGATGTCGGACGGTTGGACCGTAAAAACGCTTGACGGAAAATTGTCCGCGCATTTTGAACATACAATTGCCATTACAAGCAATGGACCGATTATTTTGACGCAGGCTTTATGAGGTGAATTCTTATGAAGGCAGGTCAGGGGCAACTTGTTATTTGCCGGAAAGGCAAAGAAAAAGGCAGATTAATGTGTGTAATTGAAGCAGATGAAAAGTTTCTCTATCTTGCAGACGGCAGGGAAAGAACCTTGAATAACCCCAAAAGGAAGAATCCCAAGCACGTTGAGCTGACGGAAAAAAATATTTCGCATTTGCTTCCGTTAACGGACAGAGCTTTAAGAAAAATATTGTTAAGCGAGGTTTGATGTTATGGCAAAACAGGATATGATTGAAGTTGAGGGTACTGTTGTCGAGGTGCTTCCCAATACAATGTTTATTGTAGAGCTTGAGAACGGACATCAGATACACGCCCGAATTTCGGGTAAGCTTCGTATGAACTACATCAGAATTCTTGCAGGCGACAAGGTAACGGTTGAGCTTTCACCGTATGACCTTAACAACGGCAGAATTACATGGCGTTCAAAATAATTTTTGACAGCATTATTTTAGGAGGTAGAAAAAATGAAAGTTAGACCTTCTGTCAAGAAAATTTGTGAAAAATGCAAAGTTATTAAGCGTAAGGGTAAAATCATGGTTATCTGTGAAAACCCGAAGCATAAGCAGCGTCAGGGCTAAGATACACTTAGATGCCGTCACTGCAGGGCGGTATGGGTTTATTTCGGCGCTAATGCTCAATCGTTCTTAAAGTACTAAAGAACGATACCTAAATTTAAGGCTTTATGCCGACAGAATTAAAATGGAGGTGCAACAGTAAATGGCTCGTATTTCAGGTGTTGACTTGCCGAGAGAAAAGAGAGTAGAAATCGCTCTTACTTATATTTTCGGTATAGGCAGAAAAACAGCCAGCGACATCGTTGCTGCAACAGGTATCAATCCCGACACACGTGTTAAGGATTTGACCGAAGAGGATGTTTCAAAGCTTCGTGAGTATATCGACCACAACGTAAAGGTTGAGGGTGACCTTAGAAGAGAAACAGCTTTTGACATTAAAAGACTTATTGAAATTGGTTGTTACAGAGGAGTTCGCCACCGTAAAGGCCTTCCCGTAAGAGGTCAGCGTTCAAAGACAAACGCTCGTACTCGTAAGGGTCCGAAGAAAACAATCGCTAACAAGAAGAAATAAGCGAGGAGGGAATTGTAAATGGCTACAACAGCAAAGAAGGGCGCTACAAGAAAGCGTCGTGAAAAGAAGAACATTGAAAAAGGTGCTGTCCATATTCAATCAACCTTCAATAACACAATCGTAACAATTACCGACGTTCAGGGCAATGCAGTTTCTTGGGCATCTGCCGGCGAAATGGGTTTCAGAGGTTCTCGTAAATCTACTCCTTTCGCAGCACAGACAGCAGCGGAGACAGCAGCAAAAATTGCTATCGACCACGGTATGAAGACAGTTGAAGTATACGTTAAGGGTCCCGGAGCAGGCCGTGAAGCAGCTATCAGAGCGCTTCAGACAGTAGGTCTTGAAGTAACAATGATTAAAGATGTTACTCCCATTCCGCATAACGGCTGCCGTCCGCCCAAAAGAAGACGTGTATAACAGAATTTGGAGGTACAGTAATTATGGCAAGATATACCGGTGCGGTTTGTAAGCTTTGCCGCCGTGAAGGCAAAAAGCTCTTCCTTAAGGGCGACAGATGCTACACAGGCAAATGTGCTATCGAGCGTCGTTCATACGCTCCCGGTCAGCACGGTCAGAACCGCAAAAAGACTTCTGAATACGGCTTACAGCTCAGAGCAAAACAGACTGCAAAGCGTTATTACGGTATTCAGGAAGGTCAGTTCCACAAATATTTCCTGATGGCAGAGCGCCGTCAGGGTGTTTCGGGTGAAAACCTTTTAAGAATCTGCGAAAGCCGTCTTGATAACGTAGTTTATCTTCTCGGATGGGCTTCATCCCGTGCAGAAGCAAGACAGCTTACAATCCATGCTCATTACCTTGTAAACGGCAAGAAGGTTGACATTCCTTCATACCTTCTTAAAGAAGGCGATGTTGTTTCAATTAAAGCAAAGAGCCTTGACAGCGACAAGATTAAGGCAGTGCTTGAGGCAAACGCATCACGTCCCGTTCCCACATGGCTTGACAAGGACGCAGAAAACAACTCTGCAAAAATCACAAGAATGCCCGAACGCGAGGAAATCGGAGTTCCCGTTGAAGAGCATCTTATCATCGAGTTCTATTCAAAATAATAGGCTTGTAAGTTAGTTTATTTATTATCGCAGAGTATTTCTGCAATTTAGTTAGGAGGGTTTTGCATGATAGGAATTGAGAAGCCCGGCATTGAAGCACTTGATCTTACTGCCGACGGAACTTATGGCAAATTTGTAGTTGAGCCTTTAGAGCGCGGCTACGGCACAACCTTGGGAAATTCCCTTCGCCGTGTGCTTTTGTCATCACTCCCCGGATACGCTATTACATCGGTAAAGATTGACGGTGTACTTCACGAATTCTCAACCATTGACGGTGTGAAAGAGGATGTTACTGAAATTGTTTTGAACCTTAAAGGTGTAATTCTTAAGATTCACGGCGACGCAGTTAAAACACTTTACGTTGATGCAAGCGGAAAGGGCACAGTTACAGCAGGTGACATTAAGGCTGATTCAGACGTTGAAATTCTTAATCCCGAGCATGTAATCGCTAACCTTGAAGAAGGCGCAGCTCTTAAAATGGAGCTTACTGCTGACAAGGGCAGAGGTTATGTTTCGGCTGAAAGAAATAAGCAGATTATGCAGCCTGTTATCGGCGTAATTGCAATTGATTCAATCTATACACCCGTATTAAAAGTTAACTATACGGTTGAAAATACCCGTGTCGGTCAAATCACAGACTATGACAAGCTGTCAATTGAGATTTGGACAGACGGCACTATTTCAGCGCAGGAGGCAGTATCTCTCGGCGCAAAAATCCTTACAGACCATCTTAACCTTTTTGTTGACCTTTCCGAAGAGGCAAGAGAAACAGAAACAATGATCGTTAAAAATGACGATTCAAAGGGTAAGATCCTCGAAATGGTTATCGAGGAGTTAGATCTTTCAGTTCGTTCCTTCAACTGCTTAAAGCGTGCAGGAATATTTACAGTGGAAGAGCTTATCAGTAAATCAGAAGAAGATATGATGAGAGTACGCAACCTCGGCAGAAAATCACTTGACGAGGTAATTGCAAAGCTTGATTCTCTCAATCTTTCTTTGCGTAAGGAAGACGAATAATAAAGGAGTGATTTTGAATGCCCGGAACAAGAAAACTTGGCAGAACAAGCGATCACCGTAAGTCTATGCTCAGAGGTATGGTAACTTACCTTATTGAGAACGGTCAAATTGAAACAACGGTAACCAGAGCAAAAGAAGTCAGAGCAATGGCTGAAAAAATGATTACCATTGGTAAAGATAGCAGCCTTCATTCAAAAAGACAGGTTTATTCCTACATTACAAAGGAAGCTGTCGCAAAGAAGCTTATTGAAGAGGTTTCTCCGAAGTATGCTGACAGAAAAGGCGGATACACTCGTATAATCAAGACCGGCCCGAGACGCGGCGATGCAGCAGAAATGTGCATCATTGAGCTTATTAACGACTAATACGGTCAAAGCAAATAAAAATACCCTGCTTCACTTTGAGGCAGGGTTTATTTTTTTAGTGAGAGCATCAGCCCCTACTTTTTGATATTTTTTATGCAATTACAGTGTAGAGTGTACGTGGTGGGTGTACAAAAAACGGACAGGCATGGAAGCCTGTCCCTACAAAATCATATTCACATTGGATATAAAATATCGGCTGAGCAAGCCAATGCCCTACTTTTTCCAATTATTCCTTATGCGTTGTGTCAAAAAAATTGCGGAATTCCTTATAAAAATATCTTGAGCCGAGTATGAATGAAACAAAGCATATAACCAGTGCAATAATAAATGCAGGTTTATAACACCAAGCATATTCACGGTACAGTCTTGAAAAAATAAACATTTCAACTGATATAATCAGAGAAACAAGGGGAATTGCGTAAGCAAGGCAAAAGACAACCTTGCCGAAGGTGGTTTTTCCGAATTTACGAAATTCTTTCTTCAATTCTTTATTGTTAAGGTCATAAACTGTCATAAAATTTGCTCCTTATTTAACAAACTTTCCGTTTACCATAACCTTTTTAATATTTATATCTTCATCAAAAAGGACGAGGTCTGCATCGTAATTTTCTTTGATGAAACCTTTTTGCCCGTCAATGCTGATTACCCTTGCAGGTGTTGACGACACCATTTTTACTGCATCTGTAAGCGGAATCCCCACATATTTAACTGCGTTTCTGAGAATAACGTCCATTGACGAAGCACTGCCCGCTAACCTTTCAAGGTCGCCCGTCATCATAACCCCGTCTTTGAACACGGCAGGAACGCCGTTTAACTGTACTACTTTCTCGCCGTCAGCTAAATCGGCGGCGGAAAATTCAAGTCCGTCTGTTATGAAATAGGCTTTGTCAGCGCCTTTGCATTTATAGATTAAACGTATAAGCCCCAGTGGCAAATGACGCAAATCGCCGATAACCTGCACGGTGTATTTGTCATTTGTAAGGGCAGCTTCAACTGCGCCTGCAACACGGAACGCACCTTTCTTGTGAGTGGACGTGCTTGCATTGTAAATGTGTGTAAAATCCGAAAATCCGTTGTCTGCCGCCTCTTCCGTTTCATCAAAGGTTGCATTTGTGTGTCCCACAGCAACCGTAACGCCGTTTTCCGCAAATTTTTTCGCAAGCGTATGAGCATTTTCAAGCTCAGGCGCCATTGTAATCATTTTAAGATTTTGCACCGACAAAAGCGGTGAATTTACATTTACAGGGAAAATTGCATCGTCACTCTGCGCGCCGCTCATTTGAGGAGACATATAAGGTCCTTCAAAGTGAACACCCAAAATATTTGAGTCAGTAAAATCCTTTGAAACATCGGCAATTCTGTCAGCGCAGTCAATAAGCACCTTTTCGGGCGAGGAGAGCATAGTCGGCAAAATGCCAGTTGTGCCGTGAAGAGTATGGGCAAGAGAGGCTTTTTTTATTTTTTCGGGGTCTTTATCCATAAAGGAATAACCGCCGCCGCCGTGAACGTGTAAGTCAATAAAGCCTGCCGACAGATAAAGGTTATCGCAGTCGAGAATTTCACTGTCAGATATTTCGTCCTGTGTAATTTTTGCGATTTTGCCGCCGTCAATCAGGACATTGCATTTTTTAATCTCATTTTCAAATATTGCATTTACATTTTTTAAGAGCATTTTAATCCCACCTGCATTTCATATTTATACACATAATTCCGCTGTTCGTAATGTCAACAACGCCGTATTCCTCGTTTGAAAGAGAGCCGGGGCAATAGAGATGAACTCCGTCAACATATTCATATTTCTGAACGTGCGTGTGACCGTAAAGCGCTAAAGCGCAGTCATATTGCCTTGCCGTTTCCAACAGCCTTTCCGTGCCGTGCTTAACAAATTCTTTATACCCGTGAGTTAAGTAAATACGCGCGCCGCCTGCTTCAATAATCAGTGATTCGGGCAGTGCTGAATAAAAATCTCCGTTTCCCCGAACGGCATAAACCTGCGGAGCTTTAATAAGGCTTCTGCAAGCGTCAAAATCGTACTCGCCGTCGCCTAAAAATACAACAATATCGGCGTTAGGCTGATTTTTTAAAGCTTGCGATAAGGCAAATTTATTCCTGTGTGAGTCAGAAAGAACGAGAATTCTCATCATATTACTCCGAAATAATCATATAATATATTAATTATACAATAATTTGGCGGTGGAATCAATGAGTTATGAAAAATTTAGTAAAGACCAAGAAGAAATGATAAGGGAAATGAAAAAGGCTCATTCAAAGGGAACGCTTTTACAAAATATTCCCGATGATATGAAAAAAAGACTTAACGATGTAATGAACAACGAGGCAGAGCTTAAACGAATATTAAATTCAGACAGAGCAAAGGCGCTGTTTGACATTATCAATGAGGATGGGGACAGGTGAAAAAATATGACGGAAATCGAAAATTTGCTGGCGTCGGTAAGTCCTGAGGATATGGAACGGTTAAAAAATGTTGCGTCATCGCTGATGTCAGGGGACAGCGCAAAGAAAGCAGATGAAAGCGAGCCGTCTCCTGCAATTTCAATGGAAAAATTAAAACCGATTATGTCGGCTATCGGAAAAATGAATAACAGCGACGAACGGATAGAGTTTATTACGCATTTAAAACCGCTTTTAGGACCCGACAGACAGCGCCGTGCAGACGAGGCAGTCAAATTTCTGCATATAATGCAAATTTTACCTGAACTTCGGGGGCTGTTATAATGTCAGATATGAATTTTTTGGAGCGTCAGGCTTTGGAGCGGGCCACATATATCAACAGAAAAAACTTGAGCGCAAATGAACATTCGGTTAACAGAAATGCAAACGAAAAAAAAGAAATGATCAGACAAAAGGTTACAAGCCTTCCCGTTGAATTACCCGAAAGACGTTCGTATCCCGATTTCAAGACAGCGTTTCAGCAAGAAAAGGAAAAACAGGTCAGAAGAACACAGGAAAACGGTGCGTTTAAACGTAAAAGTAATCTTAGTGAGCTTTTGCATGACCCGGAGGCAGCGCTTCTTTCAGGGCTTATAATGCTGTTGCAAAGTGAGGGTGCCGATGAAATTCTTTTGGCGGCTTTAGGGTATATTTTACTGTAAAAATCTATTGACTTTTTATCGCCTTGCCATATATAATAAAAGAAAGTTATGATGTAAGGGTGATAAAAATGAAAATATGCAGCAAATGCAGTGTCGGAAATGACGACAAGGCTGTTTTTTGCACAGGCTGCGGAGCAGTTTTGCCGAACAACAGAGAGGTAAATGAACAGGAGTTTAAATCTTCACTGAACACTGAAAATCCCACTTCCAATGAACCTCCTGTGCAGCAGGCAGACTTTACACAGCCGAACACGGCATATTCACAGCGCAGTACTTATACACAGACGGCATCACCGTTTGTTCAGCCGGTTTATTCACAGCCTGCACAGCCGCAGATGCCTTATTCACAGCAGTACGGATACATAAATGAAAATATGCTTCCGCCTGAGTACAGACCTGTCAGCGTGGGTCAGTATATTGGCTATACTCTGCTTTTCGGCTTACCGATTATCGGCATAATTATGCTTTTTGTAACGGCATTCGGAAGTGATAACAGTATAGGGCTGAGGAACTATGCGAAATCGTTTTTAATAATGTACGCAGTAGGTTTTGCTTTAAGCTTTATTATAATGTTCTTTGTCGGTTTTTTAATGGCGTCGATAGGAGCAAGTCCGTATTAATTTTACAGAACAGGGGATTTTCCCCTGTTTTTTTATTTTTGTTGAAACACTTTGGATTTTTTATTACTCTAATATAATGAAAGCGCAAAGGGGTGTAGAGTATGACCGATGAAATTTTAAAGCTCGCCGTTTATGCAAAAGGCGGCGACAAAGAGGCTTACGGTAAGCTGTACGAGCATTATTCAAATGATATGTACCGCTTTGCTTTAAGCATATGTAAAAACAGCTCAGACGCTGAGGATGCCGTTCAGGAGGCGGCGCTTTCGGTCTTTAAAAGCATACACCGTTTGTATGACCCCACTAAATTTAAAGCATACCTCTTTACTGCGCTTTCAAATTCCTGCAAAAAAACATTTTGCGAAATAACAGCGCAGCTTCCCGAAACCCTCGTTTACGAAACAGAGAATTTTATTTCAGCCGATGTAAAAAAAGCGCTTGATTTACTCGACACCCAATCACGCGAAATAGTTCTACTGTCAGCAATTGGCGGATTTAAGTCAGGGGAGATTGCAAAAATTCTCAGTATTCCGTCGGTTACGGTGCGCACAAAGAAAAAACGGGCGCTTATGCGAATGCGAAAGGAGTTAGAGTAATGAAAAAAGATATAGAAAAGTATATAAACGATAATATTAAAGCTAAGACACCCCCGTCTCTTTCAAAAGAGAATATTGAAAAAATGCTTACGCTTGACGAACAGGCGCCGAAGCTTAAAAAGCGTAAAAGGCAGCAGACGGTGTATAAATTTGCCGCTGTTGCGGCGGCGCTTGCTCTTGTGCTTGGCTCAGCTTCAATTTACGGCAGTGTGAAAAAGCCTCAAAAACAGCCGACTGTTAATAACAGCGTTGTCGGTGTTTCTTCTGATAATGACTATTCCGAAATATACTCAAGGCTCAAAAAAATGAAAAGCGAAATTGATTCTGCAAGCTTTGGTGATGCAAACAGTGGCGACAAAACGGGCGCTCTTCCCGGAGACGCAGTTTTTGATAAAAACGGAGCATTGAAGAATGAATCCGAAAATACGGCAGCGGGCAGAGAATTCGGCACGACAAACACGCAGGAGAAGGATATTGACGAGGGCGACATAATTAAAACCGACGGCAAAAACATTTACCTTGCAGACAGAGAAAACAAGTGCGTGTATATTGTAAAAGCTGACGGCGGTAAAATGCAAAAGCTTTCCGAAATAAGCTTTAACGGAAATGTGTATATTCAGGAAATGTATCTGACGGGCAATAGGCTTGCTGTAATTTATTCAGAATATGACGATTCAAAGCAGCCTCACGTATACAACGGGGCAGAAACCTACGATACTGCTTTCCGCGGCTGTTGTTGCGCAGTATGGGTTTACTCCGATACAAAAATAGGCTTCTATGACGTTTCCAATCCTTCAAATGTTACTCTTATTTCAATTTTTTCACAGTCAGGTGAATTTACGTCAAGCAGACTTCGTGACGGCAAAATTTATTTGGTTTCATCATACGGAGTTGACCTTTTTGCACGGAATTACAAGGATAACTGTATTCCCGAAATATCACAAAACGGTAAGAAAGAGCGAATACCTGCAAACAAAATAACTTTAGTGAACGGTACGCAGACACCTGCTTATGCGGTTGTATGCACATTTGACGTTCAAAAGGCTGAAAAGACCGATGCTTCAGCGATTTTCGGAAATCCGACTAACGTTTATGCAACTGAAAACAGCTTTTATCTTGTTGAGGAACGCTATGACTCGCAAAAGTGCGATACGGTTTTGAATATTTTAAAATTTGGATTTACCGAAACGGGTGTGAACTATCTTTCCGCAGGGTCAGCGGACGGACGGCTTAACAGCAACCTTTCAATGAGCGAGTACAAAGGATTTTTCAGAATTGCAACTACCTGTATGATAACGAAACAAAACGGAAGCGGTAAAAACGCAACGGTGTCTTATTCGGGAGAAACGAATAAGCTTTATATTTTCGACTCTGAAATGAATCAAACAGGGATTATTGACGGATTTGCCAAGGACGAACAAATTCGCTCGGCAAGGTATACAGGCGATTACGCATATATCGTTACGTTCCGTCAGACAGACCCGCTTTTTGTAATAAATCTTTCAGACCCGAAAAATCCGAAAATTGAGGGTGAATTAAAATTGCCCGGATTTTCAAGCTACCTGCATTCTGTCGGCGACGGAATGCTTGTGGGCATTGGCAATGACGGTAACGAAATAAATGCCAACGGTAATATGAAGGTGTCGCTTTTCTCAGTCAGCGACCCTAAAAATCCAAAAGAGCTGTCCTCGGTTAAGGTGGGGAGCGATAATGACTATATTTCAAGTGAGGTATCTTATTCTTACAAAGCGTTTGTAAATCTTCCAAACGGCGAATTTGCCGTTCCGTTCAGCTTGAATTACGGAAAAAATCAAATGTATATTCACTACGGAATTTCCGACGGTGCTGTTCGTGAAATTGCACGGTATGAATTAGGAAATGAATCAATAGAGATAGCAGGCGGAACGTATATCGGCAGTTATTTCTATACGTTCTCTTCTGAATTTGTTGACGGTAATAAAAGTGCGGATACTGTATGGAAAGCAAAGCTTACCTCGTTTGACTTGACCTCAAATTTAGCAGTCGGCGAAATTGACCTATAGCTCTTTTTGTAGGGAATGTTGCACATACTCGTAGGGAACGGATTTATCCGTTCCGATGTATTCAAATCCTCAGTTTCATTGCGGAATGTATTAATGCATTCCCTACAGGGTGGAACCATAAAAAAACCGCCTACAAAATGTAAGCGGTTTAATTTGTGTAATTTATTTGTCTGTTCGCTTTAAATTATTCGCTGAGCATAAGAGATTTTACAAGCTCTGTCATTTCAGGCTTATCCCAAATTACAGGAACGGGATAAAGCGGGTTACCCTCTTTAAGCGCGCGTTCAACAATAATCGGAATATCATCTTCCTTAATCTGTGTAAAGCCTTTCGGAATATTCATTCTCTCATTCATAGCATAGATTTCAGCTATAAAGTTTTTCGCCTTTTCTTCTTCAGTCTGACCTGCAACGCCTGCAATGTCAGCGAGAGAAGCTAACTGCGGATAAATTGCCATACCGAATTTTTCAAGCACAACGGGGAGGATAACTGCATTTGCAAGACCGTGCGGGATTCCGTACTGACCGCCGAGGTTGTGCGCAACAGCGTGAACATAGCCAACATAAGCGCGGGTGAATGCCATACCTGCATAGAAGGAGGCGAGGAGCATATTGTTTCTCGCTTCAATGTTTTTGCCGTCATTGTAAGCAGTTTCAAGATTTGAGAAGATAAGAGCAGTTGCCTTTTCGGCATAATTTCTTGTTGAGGCTACATTGCTCTTGCCGATATATGCTTCAACTGCGTGGGTAAGCGCGTCCATACCTGTTGTGGAGGTGATATGCGGCGGAAGACCTACTGTAAGCTCAGGGTCAAGAACCGCATATTTCGGGCGGAGAACCGGGTCGTTGCAAGCATTCTTTTCGTGAGTCTTGGGATTGGAAACAACTGCTGCAAGCGTAGTCTCTGAGCCTGTACCCGCTGTTGTGGGAACAGCAAAGAAAGGCGGAAGCTTTTTCATAATTTTCATTACGCCGCGCATTTTAACAACAGGCTGGTTGGGCTTAACAACTCTTGCGCCCGCAATTTTTGCGCAGTCCATGGGTGAGCCGCCGCCGAATGCAATAATGCCCTGACAGCCGTTGTCAACGTACATCTGTCTTGCTTCTTCGATGTTGTCGATTGTGGGGTTTGGCTGAACTCCGTCATATACAACATATCCGATGCCCTCATTGGTAAGCTCCTCGTAAAGTCCGTTTAAAAGACCAAGACCCGTAAGACCCTTATCTGTAACAACGAGAACCTTTGAAAGTCCCTTTTCTTTAATAAGAGCGGGGAGCTTTTTTACGGCTCCGGGACCGGTAAGGAGCTGAGGCTCTGACCAGTCAAGGAAGCACTGGAATACAAAGAATACCTTCTGGTAAACTCTGCAAAACGCTTTTTCTAATGCCAACATTTTTTAATCAACCCTTTCATTGTTGAATATATTTAAACTGTTGAAAATCTCAACAGCTTTTTTACTGTCATTCATTACCTGTGCAGAAAGAGCGTTAACGCTCTCGAATTTCTGTTCACAGCGTAAAAATTTAATAAGCTCAACGCGTAAAGCTTTGCCGTATAAACTGCCGTCAAAATTCGAAACAAAGGTTTCGCTGACAGCCTCTTCACTGTCAGATACAGTGGGACGGATGCCGAAATTTGTGACAGACGGGTAGAATTTACCGTCAATTAACACCCGTGATGCGTAAACGCCGAATTTAAGACGGACAAATGTGTCGGGAATTTTTTGATTGGCAGTGGGAAAGCCCCACACAGTGCCGTTACCTCTGCCGTGACCTACGGGGAAATCGTAAGAAAAATATCTGCCGAGCATTTCATTTGCCTTTTCCGTTTCGCCGTTTTCTATACACGCGCGTATTCTTGACGAGCTGATAAGCTCATCGCCGCAGTATTCGTTTTTCGCTATCCTCAGTATTATATCATATTTTTTGCATAACTCAAACAGAATTTCGGTATTTCCCGAAGAAAATTTGCCGAAATGAAAATTTTCACCGCAAACGAGCGCTTTTGCGCCCAGCTTTTTTGTAAATACAACAAATTCCTCAGGCGTGTAATTTTTTATTTCTTCAAAGCAAACATTTACGGGTAAAATGCCGTTTTCTTTAAAAAGCCTGTCTTTTTCTGTTGGAGTTATCAGCAAAAAATGCTTTTTCCCCGACAGAATTTCTTGAGGATGGCGGTCAAAAACCAATACAGCAGGAGTAAGTTTGCAGCTTGCAAGCTGTTTTGCTTCCGAAAGCACATTTTGGTGACCTTTATGTATTCCGTCAAATGTGCCTAAAGCCAATGCTAAATTATTCATTTGAAACAAACACCCTCTTTGGCTTTAAAATTCCGCTTTCCGCAGCCGCCTCGCCAAGCCCTAAAAATGCATTTTCAGGAGAAAAAACACGGTAAAGTCCGTTTTCAAAATCACTGTGTATCCGTTCAAGGCTTAATTCGCCGCCGTTTCGGAAACGTACACTCTGGGCAGATGAAACCGTGACTGCATTGTAGCAGGTAAGAGCATTCTCAACAGGGAGAATAAACTGCTCAATATCATCTGCTTCAATATGTTCTTCAATTTCCTCTAAGGTGAGGGCGCAGTCAATCGAAAATCCGTTTGCTTTTGTTCTGCGAAGCGCTGTAAGGCAAGCGCCTGTTCCGAGCTTTTCGCCTATATCCGAGGCAAGCGAACGGATATATGTGCCGGCAGAGCAGGTAACATCTATGTAAAACTGTTTTCCGTCAAAGCCGTAAACATCTAATTTTGCAATATTTATTTTTCGCGGAGTCCGTTCAACTTCAATACCCTGTCTTGCCAAATTGTAAAGGCGAACGCCGTCCTTCTGAATTGCCGAGTACATAGGCGGAATTTGCATTGTTTCACCTATAAAGGCTTCACATACGGCTTTTATTTTATCCTCAGTGATATTCATTACGGCTTTTTCTTCCAGAACAGTACCCGTAATATCAAGTGTGTCGGTTTTTGTGCCTAAAAGCACTTTGGCTGTGTAGCTTTTCCTGTTTTCAGGCAGAAAGTCTATAAAACGGGTGCATGAACCCAGCATTATTACAAGAACACCTGTGGCAAACGGATCAAGAGTTCCCGTATGTCCCGCTTTTTTTACGCCCAGCATTCGCGACGCTTTTTTTGCGGCAAGAAATGATGAAATACCTTGCGGTTTGTCAAGACAAATTATACCTGTAGTTATATTTTTCACACTATTTTTTCTCCGATAAGCTTTAAAAGCTCGCTCTTTGCTTCCTCAAGAGAGCATTCAAATTCGCAGCCTGCGGCGCGGTTGTGACCTCCGCCTCCGAAGTGCGCGCAAAGCTCAGCGGCGTCATAAGGCTCAACCGTTCTGATTGAAACCTTATAAATGCCGTTTTCCTTCTCACGTATGGTAATACCGATAAGCACACCCTCAATTTTGCGGGGCAGTGCGGCTATTCCGTCACATTCGCCGTCATTGGAACAGCTTTCTCTGAACATATCCTGTGTTATCTGCATAACAGCGCATTTACCGCCGAAATGAAGCTCAATTGTAGACAGCGCCATTTGCTCAAGCTTTAAGTAGGACATAGTTTTTGTCTCAAACATTTTTCTGTTTACAAGGGCAAAGTCGGCGCCCTTTTCCATAAGTACAGCGGCTGTTTTATGTGTTTGGGCCGTGGTATTGGTGAAAAGAAAGCAACCGGTATCCGTTGCCATTCCGCAGTAAATACAGGTGGCAAGTCCGCTGTCAATCGGGATTTTTAATTCATTGACAAGAGCGTAAATGTTTTCTGAATTCGAAGCCCTGTCACACAAATATGTGTTTTCGGCATAATCTCTGTGCGAAAGGTGGTGGTCGATTGCAAGAACAATTTTTTCGCCGTACTCGCTGTTTATCTTATCGCCTAACAGCTTGCGGTCGGCAATATCAACAGCTATAACGGCTTCAAAATCAACCTGTTCATTTGTAATTCCGTCCCACAAAAAAGAATATTTCTGCGGAATTTCATCATTGCAAACAACCTGTGACGGCTTGCCGAATTTCATAAGCGCACGCTTTAATGCGAATGCGCTGCCCAGAGTGTCGCCGTCGGGACTTGCGTGGGTCAGTATAAGAAAACTGTTATATCTGCCGATTATTTCGGCACATTCTTTAAGAGTTATTCTCATCTTTTTTATCCTCAATGCTTTCTATTTTGCGGAAAATTTCCATACCGTGCTCAACGGAATCGTCCGCAACGAAATTAAGCTCAGGAGTTTTGCGAAGCCGAAGCTTTGAGCCAACCTCGTGTCTTATAAGCCCCGAGGCGCTTTTAAGCCCCTTAACAGCCTCTTTTGCATCGTCAATCCCGCCCATAGAGCTGACAAAAACCTTTGCGTACGACAAATCCGAGCTTACGTCAACGCGAACAACCGTCAAAATTTTGTCCTTAACTCTCGGGTCCTTAAGCTCACGGATAACAGCGATAATTTCACGCTTAATGTCCTCTGCAACTCGGTTTGTTCGATAACCTGCCATAAAATACCTCTTATCAATCCTTATATTCTTCGGTAATGAAGGCTTCTAAAATGTCGCCCTCTTTAATGTCATTGAATTTTTCGAGTCCTATTCCGCATTCATAGCCGGAAGCTACTTCCTTAACGTCATCTTTAAAGCGCTTGAGCGATGAAATAGCGTCATCGATAATAACGATACCGTCACGTACAACGCGGATTCGCGCATTTCTTGTAACCTTACCGGAAAGCACGTAGCTGCCTGCAATTGTTCCTGCGGAGGAGAGCTTGAATACATTTCTTACCTCAACTCTGCCAAGCTCAACGTCACGGAACTTGGGAGCGAGCATACCCTTAATAGCGTCCTCAATTTCTTCAATGCAATCGTAAATAATGCGGTACATTCTCATATCAACGCCGTCACGCTCTGCAATTTCCGTTGCAACGGGGTCGGGACGTACGTTAAAGCCGACAATAATAGCATTTGAAGCATTTGCAAGCATAACATCCGATTCGTTAACCGCGCCTACGCCGCCGTGAATAACCTTAACGGCAACCTCTTCGTTTGTGAGCTTTTCAAGGCTTTGTCTGACAGCCTCAACAGAGCCCTGAACGTCTGCCTTAACAATAATATTGAGAGTTTTGATTTCGCCTGCTTTAATTGTTGAGAAGAGATTGTCGAGAGTAACCTTCTGATACTGGTTAAACTGCTCTTCCTTAGCCGCCTGACGTCTTTGCTCAACGAGTGCGCGGGCAAGCTTTTCGTCAGAAACAGCATTGAAAATGTCGCCGCCCTGAGGAACTGCGTCAAGACCCATAATTTCAACGGGAACGGAAGGCCCTGCCGTGTTAAGCTTCTTTCGCTTGTCGTCAACCATAACGCGTACTCTGCCCACGGCAGACCCTGCAACGATTATGTCGCCTGCATTAAGTGTTCCGTTCTGAACAAGAAGTGTTGCAACGGGACCTCTGCCCTTGTCAAGACGCGCTTCAATAACAATACCCTTTGCCGCTCTGTTGGGATTTGCTTTAAGCTCTCTCATTTCGGCAACAAGAAGAATATTTTCAAGCAGCTTGTCAATATTCATATGCGTTTTTGCAGATACGGGAACGCAGATAACATCGCCGCCCCACTCTTCAGGAACAAGCTCATATTCGGTTAACTGCTGCATAATTTTATCAACGGAAGCATCGGGCTTATCCATTTTGTTTATAGCGACAATAATTGAAACATCAGCCGCCTTTGCGTGGTTAATAGCCTCAACTGTCTGCGGCATAATGCCGTCGTCAGCGGCTACAACCAAAACGGCAATGTCTGTTGCCATTGCGCCTCTCGCACGCATAGATGTGAATGCCTCGTGACCGGGTGTGTCAAGAAATGTTATCTTCTGACCGTTAAGGTCAACTCTGTATGCGCCTATGTGCTGTGTAATGCCGCCTGCCTCGGTTTCTGTAACGGCGGAATTTCTGATAGCGTCAAGAATTGATGTTTTACCGTGGTCAACGTGACCCATAACGCAAACAACGGGGTCACGGGGGATAAGGTCTTCTGCACTGTCCTCGGAATCATCGATAATTCTTTCTTCAATAGTAACAACAACCTCACGGTTAACCTTTGCGCCCAATTCGGTTGCTACAATTTCAGCGGTGTCATAGTCAATAACATCGTTGATTGCCGCCATCTGACCGAGAGAAAAGAGCTTTTTAATAACCTCTGCCGCAGTCATTTTAAGGCGGGAGGCAAGCTCGCCTACTGTAATTTCATCGCCTACTGTGATTACGGGTGGCTTCTTTGCGCGCTCTGCCGCAATTCTTCTTAAGCGCTCTGCTTCGGTCTCTCTTTTTCCTCCGTGAGTACCCTGACGGCGATACTGCTGTGACTTTTGTTTAAGCTTCTGCTTCTTAACAAGATTGTCTGAGTTTCCTGAGCTTGCAGGTGCAATGTTTTCATATTTTTCATTGTATTTCTCTGCGTCAAAGGAATTGGCTCGTGTGTCAATACGTCTGATTTCGCCCTTAGTTCTTGACTGCATGGGGCGGTTCTCTTTATCTTTTTTCTCTTTATTTTCGGACTGATTTTGCTGAGGCGCAGGTTTGCCGTTTGCATTTTTAGGCTGTTTTTCCTGTTTACCGCTCTGCGTTTTCGGCGCATTGGGCTTATTCTGCTTATTATTCGGCTTATTCTGTTCCTTTTTAGCTTCTTCCTTTTTCGGCTTTTCTTCGGCGGAAGAAAAGTATGCGTCAAAGTTGTTTACACTGTGATTTTTTGTAATAAGGTCAAAAAGAACGTCCAAATCTTTTTCCTCAACGGCAGTTGAAGATTTCTTTTCGCCCTCGGTAAATTTTGAAAGTGTTTCGATGATTTCCTTGCTTTGTAAATCAAAGCTTTTAGCAAGATCACTGACCTTGAATTTTTTTGCTGCAATAGCCATATTATTCATTACCTCCCGTTAAATCGCTTATAAGCATTTCGGCAAAGCCTTTGTCGTCAACGGTAAAAACCTTTGGCTTTGCTCCGATATAAAAATAAATTTCGTCCGATGTAATCTCTGTCGTTATAAAGCTGATATTTCTCCCGCCGAAAGTACATTCATCACGTATTTCCGCGATAAGTCTTTCCGACGAATCCTTACAGCAGACTGCCAGAAATGCTTTCCGTTTTTTTATCTGAGCAACAGCGGCGTCATGCCCCAATGACATTTTTCCTGCCCTTCGGCACAGCCCCAAGAGACCTTTAATTTTCTTTTCAGTCATTGTGCCTCAGCTGCTCCTCTAATTTGTCATAAACCTCTGAGGGTACGGCACATTCAAAAGCTTTGTCAATGCGCTTTGCTTTGCGTGCTTTTTTAAGACATTCAGCGTCCGGGCAAATGTAAGCTCCTCTTCCTGCCGCTTTGCCTGTAAGGTCAAGGCTTATTTCGCCGTCGGCATTTTTAACTATGCGCACAAGCTCACGTTTGTCTTTTTGCTCGCCGCAGCCGTTGCATTTTCTCAAAGGAATTTTTTTCTGTTTCAAAATGATTCACTCCGATTTAAATTAACCTTCATAAAATCCGCTTTCGGGCTTAATGTCGATGTTCCAGCCTGTAAGCTGAGCGGCAAGACGTGCGTTCTGACCCTTATTGCCGATAGCAAGTGAGAGTTGATTGTCGGGAACGGTTACCGTGCAGGATTTTTTAGCCCGTTTATCCTCTGAGCCTTCATCTGTAATTTCAACCTTTAAAACGTCAGCGGGAGCCAACGCTGCGGAAATGAATTCGGCAGGGTCTTCGCTGTATTTTACAATGTCAATCTTTTCTCCTCCGAGAATTTCAACAATCTTGTTAACACGCGCGCCTCTCTGTCCTATGCAGGCTCCTATTGGGTCAACATCTGCGTCTTTAGAGCTTACAGCCATTTTTGTACGGCTGCCTGCGTCACGAGAAATTGCATTAACGGTAACAATTCCGTCGAATATTTCGGGAACCTCCTGCTCGAAAAGGCGCTTGACAAAGCCTGCCTTAGAGCGTGAAATCATAACTCTCGGACCTCTGTCCGTGTCCTTAACCTCAACAACGTAAACCTTAATTAAATCGCCCTCGGTAAATTCTTCGCCGGGGATTTGCTCGGATTTCGGAAGAACTGCCGAGCCGTTACCGATTTCAAGAGTTACATTTCCGTTAACGGGGTCAATTCTGCTTACCTTTGCATTGACAAGGTCCTGACTCTTTGATTGGAACTCGCGTATAACCTGACCTCTCTCTGCCTCTTTAATACCCTGACGGATAACGTGCTTTGCGGTCTGCGCCGCAATTCTGCCGAATTTCATTGTGTCAAGGTCATACTCTAAGTACTCGTCAACCTGAGGATTTTCCATATATTGCTTGGCTTCTTCAATTGATGCCTCGGCAAACGGGTCAACGTAATCCTCATCGGCTACAATCGGCTTTTTAACATAGACTCTGAAAAGCTGCTGCTCTGCGTCAATATCGCAAAATACAACGTCAGCGCCGTTATAGTCTTTTCTTGCCGCTTTTACTATTGCGTCTGCGATTTTTTCGCAAAGGTAATCAGCGGAGATACCTTTTTCCTTTTCCATTAAAGCAACTGCTTCAAAAAATTCCTTATTCATTTTCTTCAAAACCTCCAAAATCGTCGGCCTTAATAAATGAGGCCTCTTTTTTTTCTATATTTATCTCCGTTTCACCGTCCGGAGAAATGGTTACTGATTCACTGTCATAAGAGAGAAGAACTCCCTTGAAATCACGCACGCCCTCATAGGGCTTAATAAGCCTTACCCAAACATTTTCGCCGAGATACGCTTCAAAATGAAAATCTCTTGTAAGCTCGCGCTCAATTCCGGGGGACTGTACCTGTAAATTGTAGCTTTGCTCTATAGGGTCAGCCTCGTCAAGCGGCTTGTCAATAGCGCGGTGCATATTAACACAGTCGTCAATAGTAACGCCGTCTTCCTTGTCGATGGTTATTCGCAGATACCATTTAGCGCCTTCCTTTAAGAATTTAACATCCCAAAGAATAAGACCCAGGGAGTCAGCTATGGGCTTCGCAATGTCCCAAACAACTGCCGCAGTGTTTTTTTTCATACTTTTCCAAAGCTCCTTATAAATTTAAGAGAGCGGGTCGCCCCACTCTCAATTCGACGGATATTCTTACGTTACATATATTACCATACAAAAATAAATAAATCAATACTTTTTTATAAATAATTATACAATATTATATATAGAAACGATTTTTATAAATCGTCCGCGTCCTGCTGAGGTTCACCGCCGTCCTTAGACATTCCCGTATAACTTCCGTTGACATCCGAAGGAATATCGGGGTCGTCCTCGTTCCACATTTTTCCAAGCTCTTTATTGAGCCTTTCCATTTTTTTTCTTGCAAGAATCATTTTTTCTTTTTTCGATTTGCCACCGAACATTTTAACACCCCCTCAGAAAATTTTTCGGCAGTAATATTTTGCCCTGAATGACGATAATTATAAACAGCGATTATTCAAAAGATAAAAAAACGTCTGCTTTTTTTTAGATTTTTATGTTGACATTACAAATTTTGTATTGTATAATGATGAAGAATAAAGGTGGTATGACCTTAAAAGCAAAATTCAAAAACGAAAGGAAAATGTGATTATGAAAAAAGTAATTGCAGTTCTCATTGCCTTGGCAATGGTTTTATCAATGTCAGTTATGGCATTCGCAGGCTTCCATGAACTTATATACAGCCCGAGCGAGTGCGGCAAAGAAAAAAACGGCGCAGAATGCACAAAAGAGGATTGGGATAAAGCTATAAATCTTTCCTCATTGCAAATTGAAGACTTCGCTAATTTCTCTAAGTATATCAATATTCGTATCAATATAGATGAAATGGGATATGTGAATGAAGAAAGCGGCGAATATGCTACTTGGGAAGAAGCATGGAAGTTGTATTTAACTTATGTAGTTATGTTTGCGAACGAAGATACGAGCGGAGCTGTTAAGCAGATTATCGGTATTGTTAAAGACGGTTATGTTTCTGTCGGCGACGCAATTAGCATCATAAGCGAAGTTGCAAAAGATAATCCCGGCGGTGACGGCAACACAGGTGATATTTCAGGCATTCTGAGCGGAGTTTTTGAAGCAATTAAAGATATGCTTCCTAAGGATAAAGAGCCTGAGGTTACAGCAGACCAGTACGCTGAAGAGCTTGCAGAGTTAATCAACAGTGGCGCAGCTTTTGAAGATATCACAAAGAAAATCGGCGATGACCTTGAAAGCGGCAAAATCGTTGTAAAGCAGATTCCCGACATTGCAAAGGCAGTTTCCGAAAAAGTTGAAGCAGGCGAAATCGAGAACAACGAAACAGTTCAGAAAATTCTTGACTTCTTTAAGAACTTCGGCGGTGAGGGCGGCAGCGATTTCCCCTCATTTGGCGACATCACTCTTCCTTGGGATAACGGCAACTCAGAGTCAGGCAGCTTCCTTGACACAATCATGGGCATTATCGGTTCTATCGGCGATTTGTTCAATCCCACACCGGATGAACCCAGCGATCCCAGCAATCCTTCAGACCCCGGCGATACAACAATTCCCGACACAGGTGATGTATCATTCGTAGCAGTTGCAGCAGTTGCAGCAGTTGCAGGCGCAGCATTAGTTCTTACAAGAAAAAAGAGCGACGCTGAATAATTAAGTTTAATAGTTATTACATATAACGGAAGTCTTGATGGCTTCCGTTATTTTTTTGAAATTTCGGAAAAATATAATTATTTTACATATTCCTCTTGACAATGTGAAATTTTACTGCTACAATAGAAAATGTAAAGCGAACATTTGTTCGAAGAAAAGCTAAACGCCTGAAAAAAAGAGGCGTTTTTGTTTTTATCTGAATTTGAAGGAGGAATTTGAATGTACGTTTCATCAAACGACAGCAAAATTAAAGCTTTAGGGGTAAACGAGTATTTCTTTTTAACAGAAAATCTTGAATTTGCCGATGAGTCGGAAGTTCAACGCGCAATGGGCTACATCATTATAAACAAAAGAAACAGCTTGGCGAAAACCGTAAGAAGCATAATTGAAAATGAGCTTGACGAAACTGAAAAGACAGTTATTAAGCTTTTTTATTACAGGGGATTTGACACGCTTTCAATATCTGAAATGTGCAGTCTTTCCCGCTCAAGTGTTTACAGAAATCTTAAAAGCGGATTGAAAAAAATAGAAAATGCAACTAAATACATTTTTGAATATGACGGTTTTTCGTCTCAAATGTCTGCTGAGGAGCTTGTAAAATGCGTAAAGGGGGCGACTGTTTCTTGAACAGCAGCAAATCTCTGAAAGAGCTTGGAGAGGAATACAAAGGGTACATAAGCCTTAATCGGCAAAATATTGAGCTTTGCAAAGAAAAAATCAAGAGGGCTGAGGGCGGCGAGCCTGAAATTGCAGAATTAAGGCGTTCACTTAATGTGCTTTATGAAATTTCAAGAGAACTTAAAACAAATTCCGAACATCTCATTAAATATTATAGAGATAATTCGGAAAGCGACATATTATGTTAATAAGAATACAGTAAAGGAGTGATATTATGGAATCCTACAGAGGAATAGATGTTTCAAAATGGCAGGGTGAAATTAACTGGTCAAAGGTCAAGAATGAAGGTATAAATTTTGTGATGATACGTTCTTCATTCGGCGGTACTAACGGTCAGAAGGATTTGAAATTCGAGTATAACTATAAAAATGCAAAGGACGTCGGCGTTAATGTGGGCGCATATCATTTTGCCTACGCGACAACGCCCGAGGAAGCCCGGAAGGAAGCGGAATACTGTTTGTCGGTTATTAAGGGTAAGAAATTTGAATACCCGATAGCGTACGATTTAGAGGACAGCAAAATAGGCGCTTTGGGTAAAGAGAAAATTTCGGAAATTGCAAATGCATTTTGCGAAACTGTGGAAAAGAACGGCTATTATGTAATGATTTATTCAAATCTTTACTGGCTTAACAACAATTTTACGGACGAAATTTTCAAAAAGTACGACATTTGGCTTGCCCAGTGGAACGATAAGCCCACATTTCAAAGACCGTACGGTATATGGCAGAAATCTTCCAAGGGGAAGGTAGACGGCATTGCTTCGTTTGTTGACCTTGACGAGTCTTATAAGAATTATCCTTCTATAATGAAATATAACGGACTTAACGGTTACGGAAAGGAAGAAGAAACGCCGAAGCCTCCTAAGGGCTATAAAGCGGGTCAAAAGGTTGAACTTAAAAATGCTAAGCTTTATTCAAGCGCTTATACAGAACGCGTTTCAAATACGGTTTCAGGCACGTATTATATTTATGACGGAATTTATCTTGACGGAAGATACAGAATTACAAATTCTTTGAAAAACGTTGAGCGAGTGCCGATTGCCAAATATGTAACGGGCTTTGTGGAACGAAAGGATTTAGGGTGATGAATTGAACGAGTTTGAGTCTTTGGAGCTTCGTGTTTCTAAGCTGGAGGCGCAGGCTAAAGAACTGACGGGAAATTTAAATGCCATAACCCTTGAACAAGTGCGAAGCACCACAAAGCTCGACATTGTTCTGGCATCCCTCGGAGAATTAAAGGACGGTCTTGAATTGCTTAAAAAACGTCCCGTACAGTTTTGGGATAAGCTTATAGTCGCGGTTATTTCTGCCGTATGCGGAGCGATGATGAGCTTTATTTTTTGATAAAGGAGAAAAAATTGATGCAGTATATAACGGAAAATGCGCTTATTCTGATACCTATGCTTAATGTTATCGGAATGATTATTAAAGGCTTTCCCAAAATACCCGATAAATATATCCCGCTTATTTTGCTCTTCTTCGGCATAACGGGCGCTGTTGCAGTTATGGGCTTTAATGCTCAATCTGTAATTCAGGGCGTTTTGATAACGGGAACAGCGGTTTACGGCAATCAGGTATTCAAGCAATTAAAAAAAGCAGAATGAAAATTTAACAAAATAAAACAAAAAGCCCTTAGAAATTTTCCGAGGGCTTTAATTACAGCAGTGGGGACAGTTGACTCGTTGCCTGTTGCAAATTTTGATGTTTATGTGATTTTTAGGCATATCATAAAAAAGAAGTCGAAGAAAGCGGCAGGAGCAACTCCCCGGAGTTTTCTTTGCACACTCTTGTATGTAATTTGCAATATTTATTCAGCGTTAAACTCTTCTGCAAAATCCGAAATAATTTTATACACCTTTTCATTTAGCTTCTGCATATCTGCCCGTGTCAGTTCACCGGTTTCAATTGGGTCTAAAAAGTTAACGGTCACGTTGGCAGGGGTAACCATACACCCGTTGCCTTCATAAGAGTAGTGAACATTGTGAAGATAAATCGGCACAATTGTAACGCCTGTTTTAGCGGCTATTTTGAAGGCACCGTTTTTAAATTCGGCAGGTCGGTTGTTAAAGCTTCTTTTACCTTCGGGGAAGATAACCAAAGAATATCCCTTTTCAATTTCCTCAGCCGCAAGATTTATCGATTTTGAAGCAGCGCGCATATTGGTCTGGTCAAGAGGGATGCAGTGCATATATTTAAGGTAATCGCCGATAAAGGGAATATTCAGCATTGTAGATTTAAGCACAAAGCCGATATTGTATCCCTGAAGAGCGTGAATGATTACGGGAATATCACCGTAGCTTTCGTGGTTTGACACAAAAAGCACAGGTCTGTCAGTAGGGACTTTTTCAAGACCGTTTACGGTAAACTTGTGCTTACCCGTTTTAACGCACCTGTCAGCCCATTTCTGCACGGTTTTAAAGGCTTCTTCCTCTGCTTTTAATGCGCCCTGCTTTTTACTCATACGGCGGAGAATAAGCAGCTTCGGCGCCATATAATAAAGACAATGGGCAATAAATCCGCCCCACCATTTGTACCAAAATAAAACTCTTTTCATATTTCACCGTCCAGATATGCAATATATTCTTCAAGACACATATTCTTGCTGTTTATTTTCTTTGCATGCTCAACGCCAACATAGCGAAAATGCCACGGCTCATACATTATACCTGTAATATCAGTTTTATCCTTACGGTATCTCAAAATAAAACCGTAATTCTCGGCATTTTCCAAAAGCCATTTAAACTGCGCCGTATTTTCAAATTTTTCCGAGAGAGTCCAGTTCCCTTTTTCGAGAATGTCAAATCCAAAGCCGGTATTATGCTCGCTCGTTCCTGTAAAGGTTCGCGAAATGTTAGCCTTTTTAATCGCTTCGCTTTCGGAATAACCTTGGTTTTTGTAGTAGTTAACAGATTCGGTAAACAGCCTGTCCTGTTTCTGAATGCTTCGGTAGGGAGAAACCATTTGAAGCGGAACGCCCGCTTTCTCGGCAGCGGCAAACATATCCTTTAACGGCTGATATGCCGCTCTGTCAACGGCGAATACCTGATCGTATTCCTTATAATTAAGACTGAGTGCGTCAACGCTTTTTCCGTTTGACCAATATACCAAATCCCATTTAAAGTCTTCGGGAAGCTCATAAGTGTTATTAAGAAGCATTAAATTGCGTCCGTGCTTGAAAATGTCGGCAGGCTTTGCCTTAGGCGAACGGTATTTTACATTTTTGTAAAATGAGTCTGAAGTCTTAGACGGATTTTCAGAGGTTGCACCCGAGCTTTGCGGCTGAGTGACAGTGGGTTTAGTACTGACAGCGGGCTTTTCGGCAGAGCTTTTGCTTTCGTTTGCCGAACTGCCGACTGTACTTGAAATACCGCCCTCGGATATGGTCGGTGCTTCGTTTTCTTTCGATATATGAAGAGCGACTGCGGTAAATATTAACCCTGCGGCAATGCAAACTGCGGCTAAAATATATGTTAAATTCAACTTTTTCTTCTTGCTTTTCCTGCTTTGCATAAGACTGTCTCCTAAAATAAAAGTGCTTAGTTTATTATATCAGAAAACAATAGGCTTTTTCAATAATATTATAAACAATAATATGTAATATATTTTGTGGATTTTGGAAATACTAATGCCGTAAAAACTTATTTTGAGAGGTTGGTAAACAATGATAGAACAGGATACAATAAAACTTTTACGTGAATGTGACGCAGGCGTAAAAATGGGCATATCGTCAATAGACGACGTTCTGGCAAGGGTTAAGAGCCGCAAGCTCATAGACTATCTTAATTCCTGTCGAAAAGAGCATGACGATTTACGCGAGCTTATTGAAAAAATGCTGTTTGAATACGGCGACGACGGCAAGAACGCCAATCCGATTACATCGGGAATGTCGAAAATCAAGACGGAGTTTAAATTGGCAATGGATTTAAGCGACGAAACGATTGCGGATTTAATGACTGACGGCTGTAATATGGGCGTTAAATCTTTAAACAGATATTTAAACGAATATGCCGCCGCAGAGGAGCGCGCAAAGGACATCTGCAAAAAGCTTATAAAGCTTGAGGAAAAGCTTGCAAATGAAATGAAGGCATATCTCTGAAAAAAGAATATTATGCCGCTTTTTGCCCGTTTTTTAAACGAAATCCTGTCTTACGGCAGGATTTTCTTTTACTCTTTTTTAAGATACCTATTGACTTTTTTCGATTTTTGTTGTAAATTTATAGGGTAAAGAATTAGAAAGGGGATATTTATACTTATGGCTAAAAAAGTTCTTACACCTGAAGAGTATAAATCTAAAGTCGATAAAAAGGTTGAAAAGAGAAAAAGATTTGGCAAAGCCTTCCTTACAACCTTTGCTTATGCACTTGCCTGCGTTGTTGTTTTCTCATCAATGGCAATTGCATTCACACCTAATACCGGAGTTGCAGTAGGTGGCGGCACTGTAGCTGCAGGCACTCCAAGCGGCGGTAATTCGTCAACATCGGGCGATGATAATACTCCGGTTCCCACAGTTGACGCAAGCGCAACAGTTGCAACAGACCCTGTTGACGTTAAGAAAGAGCTTTCAAACTCGAGTACGGCAGAAGAGGTTGTTTCTTATTTTAACTCTGCAATCAATCTCGTTAAGCCCAATGCAAAGAAAATTACTCTTAATAAAGAAGAAAATATGGAAGCTGGCGGTATTGAAGGAAATCTTCCCAAAACGCTTACAAGTCTTGCAAACAGTCTTGTTAAAAGTAATATGGGCGTAAAGGATTTGTCAAAGCTTGATCCCGGAATGGTTAACGCTACAACTGCTGAACAGAAGAACGCAATGTTCCCTGTTGAGAATGAGAGCTGGTCAAGCAAGCTTGAGGCTTCAGATGTTGAAAAGTTTGACGTTAAGGATGACGGCAAGAACTATACAATCACTCTTTACATTAAAGCCGATGAACCCAGCGAGGGAACAGACCACGGCGTAGGTCACTCAGGCAGAGTTTTCTCAGTTATTAAGCCCTCTATTGTTACTGACAATGCAGGAGCAGCAGCAAGCTTGATTAAAGAGGTTAAAACAGGTCATAAAGACGGATATGTTAAGGTTACAATTAATAAGGAAACAGGTAATGTAACATCTGCTACATATTATTTTGTATGGACTCTTTCTCTTAAAGCACTCGGTGCAAGCATTTCAATTCCTTTCGGTCTTCAGAAAGATTTCACAATCGCTTGGTAATTACATAAACCGTTTAATTAACCGCTCTGGTTTTCAGGGCGGTTTTTTTATACTTTTGCAATGAATATACGGTTATTTTGTTGACTTTTTACCTATATTTGTTTATAATATTTACATAATGTTTTGATATGATTTGTTCTTTCAAAAAAAACATTAAGTATTAAATAATTTTATGTTGAGGTGGAATTTATGGCAGACAAGAAAACCGTAATGCTCACTGGTGCGTCAGGTAATATGGGCTTTCACGCATTTAAAGAGCTTTACGCAAAGAAAGACAAGTTTAACATCGTTCCTCTTTTAAGAAAGAGCGCAAAGAACGAAGAAATGTTTAAGGATTATATGAATGATCCTGCTGTTAAAATTGTTTGGGGCGACCTTACAAATTACGACAGTCTTATGGAGGCTATTACAGGCGCTGACTATGTTCTCCACATCGGCGGTATGGTTTCTCCCGCTGCTGACTGGAAGCCTTACAGAACTCAGAAAACAAACATCGGCGCTGCTGAGAATATTTGCAAAGCAGTTCTCGCTCAGCCTAATGCAGATGACATTAAGGTTTGCTACATAGGTACTGTTGCTGAAACAGGCGACAGAAACTATCCTATTCATTGGGGTCGTTGCGGCGATCCGCTTAAGGTTTCTGTTTATGACCATTATGCAGTTTCAAAGTGCCGCGCTGAAGCAGTTTTTGTTGAAAGCGGAATTAAAAACTGGGTTGTAATGCGTCAGTCAGGTATTCTTTATCCCAATATTCTTAAAAATATGGACCCGATTATGTTCCACGTTCCGATTAACGGTGTTCTTGAGTGGTGCACAGTTGAAGACTCAGGTCGCTTAATGGCTAACCTTTGCGATGAAGATGCTAAAGGCAATTTGGGCGCAGATTTCTGGAACCGCTTCTACAACATCGGTTCAGGTAAGGAGTACAGAATTTCCAACTATGAATTTGAGGTTCTTCTTCTCGGTACACTCGGTCTTGCAGGTCCCGAAAAGCTCTTTGACCCCAACTGGTTCACAACAAAGAACTTCCACGGTCAGTTCTATGCAGACTCTGACAGACTTGAAGAATTCCTTCACTTCCGTGAAAACCTTCCTGTTAAGGATTACTTTAACCGTCTTGCAGATCAGGTTGAATTCTACTTCAAAATTCCGCGCTATCTTCCGAAGGGCATTGTTGCAGCCTGCGCAAAGCCGTTTATGAAGAAGATAGCTTCAACTCCCGACTTCGGTACTCTTGACTGGGCTAAGAAAGACAACAAGGTTCGTATGAGCGCTTATTACGGTTCAAAGGCTGAATGGGAAAAGCTTCCGACAAAATGGGAAGACTTTGAGCTTATTAAATTTGAAAAGGATACAGAAGCTGCTGAAAAGTATAAGCTTGACCACGGTTATGACGAATCAAAGCCCGAATCAGAGCTTGACATTGAAGATATGAAGCAGGCGGCGGCTTTCCGCGGCGGCGAGTGCCTGTCAGAAACAATGACAAAGGGCGATATGGCAACTAAGCTTAAATGGAAATGCGGCCATTGCGGCGCAGAGTTTGAAGCAAGTCCCGCTCTTATCCTTCTCGGCGGTCACTGGTGCCCTGAGTGCTTCATTCCTCATAAGGCTTGGGATTATGACTCAATCGCAAAGACTAATCCCTTCTTCGCTCAGGTTTGGTACACCAATCACGACAAGGACGAGAACAATAAGTATGACTTTGACGCTCTCTTCCACATCGACGGCGTGGCTTGGGACGATATTAAGAGATAATTCAGCATTTAATATCATTATAAAAATTACGGACTTGCCGAAAGGCAGGTCCGTTTTGCTATGTGACAGAAGGCATCGCACCATACAAAATCCTTGTCGCCCCTGAAAGGGGAGATGTCAACAAAGTTGACAGAGGGGTTATAAAGCTTTCTGTTAGAAAAATTAACCCTTCAGTCTCACTAACGCTCGACAGCTCCCCTTACAGGGGAGCCGAGGGTCCTCTTAACCTACAAATTGCCATATTGTATACGGAACGCATTATTGCGTTATGCTAAAATATGCAAACTATACTCTGAACGGAAAAATCCGTTCCGTACGAGACGAATGCAAAAGCGGTGTGAGCTAGCCCATGCCCTACTTAGTTTTATTTACTTTTCCACCGGTCTTGAATTTGCATAAATCTTTGCCATTTTTTCGTCTGTGTACGTGCTGTCTAACCACATTTCATATCTGTTGTTCGGCGCTTTTCCCTCTTTTCGAGTATTCATTCTTGCGGCGGCAGTTGCCGAAAGAAAACAGTTAAAGCAGAAATACACAATGAAAGTCCAAACTAAAATTTTGTTAAAGGGAAGGTGAACTTTTTCAAAAATCTTCGACATTTCCGGAATAACAATTTTTGCCCAAAAAATTCCGAGAAATCCCCAGAATGACGAGTACAAAAGGCAAACTCTGCCGTTAATGTTGAGGGGAACATTGCTGTAATCCCAAGCGACTGTGCCGAAGCATATTTCCTGTCCGAGCGAGCAAATGTATTCCGTAACAGTGCCTGCAAGGAACGAAACTAAAAAGATTTTTGAGGTTTTTGCATTTTGAAATCGGTCTAAAATAAGTGTCAGAAGAACAGCGCCCATACCGTATGCGAGCGACAGATGCCCCAAAACTAAGGATTTGCGGCTTTCAATGTACCCGTGGCGGATAAAGCACCACAGCGTTTCAATAGCATAGCCCAAAAGGCAGGATACAATGAAAATCCAAATGTACTGGTAAAAATTAAAACTGCTTTTTGATTTGTTTTGATTTTTTGAATTCACAACAGTTTTTGTCAACGTAATCATCCTCTTTCGACAGCAGTATAAATCAAAAATGACTAAAAGTCAATATTCAGAATTAAATGTTTACCGATTGTTAACAAATTTATTTATGTTTAATTTTTGGTTAAAAAATTAAAGGGTGCATCTTTCGATACACCCTCATTTTATATGCGATTTTGTATGTAATTATTCGCCTTTCATTTCAAGGAGCTTAACTTTACCGTCAAATGCTGCCTGAGAAACTTTGATTGAATCTGTAATAGCAGCCTTAATGTCGTCCTCTTCAACGCCGAGTTCAAGACACCATTTCTTGTCAATGAAAAGGTTGTAGTCCATAATGTCGGGGAGCTGCATCGGGTCCATACCTGAGTCAATGCCGCGTTTTGCATAATCCTTAACGATTTTGCCCATACCCATTCTCATCATCCAGGGAGCTACGGTCAGAACCTTTCTGCCGTGCATTCCTCTTGCGTCAAATACAATAGCAAGGAACTCTTTCCAGTTCATATTGTACATACCAATCGGGATTGCTTCAAAGCCTGTCTTGCCTGCCTTGTTTTCAGCAGCGCCTGCAATAACCTGACCAACCTGACGGCATGTAAGCATTGCAGTACCGCCCTTCGGGTACATTGTAACGGGCCATTTGTCCATAAACTCAATCTGCTCAATAAGAACAGTCCAAACGGGCTTTCTGCCGGGCTGTGTGCCGAAGATGTAGGGAAGCTCAAGAACACAAGCTGAGAAATTTTCGTCGCAAGCGTCCTCGCAAACCTTTTCCTGATCCATACGTGACTTCATATAGGGGTTTCTCTCAGTAAGCTTCATTTCGGGCTTAATCTTGTTAAGATAAGCGAAATATGAGCCGAGAACAACTGCTCTCTTAACGCCTGCTTTTTTGCAAAGCGGGAAAATTCTCTCAAGAGGAGCAATATTGAACTTGTAATAGTAATCCATTACAGGAGCGGGGAATTCAACTCTTTCGTCAACACCTGCCGCAAAGATGAAAACGTCTGAACCTTCGAGCATAGCTTCGATTTCATCGTCTGTTTTCTTGTTAATGTCGCCGAAAATGATTTCCATTTCTTCGGGGATGGGAGCGCCTTCCGGAAGAGGAGGAAGAGCCACGCTCGTTACCTGGTGACCTCTTTTAATAAGAGTTGTAGCAGCCTCACAGCCGAGAAGACCTGTGCCGCCAATCATAAATACTTTCATAACATAACCTCCAACTTTTATGTGATTTTATTTTGCTTAATCCTTAAATACTCCGTCGAACAGCGGAAGCTTAGACATCTTCATAACTGCTGAGAAAAGTCTGCCGCCCTGAACAGGCATGACTCTGCCGAAATAGTTCATAAATGCGGCGTCAAAGCCGTGAACACCCAAGGGCTTCTTGGTTTTAATGTCGTTCATAATCATTTTAACCATACGGTCGCAAGAGGTGCTTACCATATTAAGCATCTTCTGCGCCTTAGCGTCAGCAGAATCCTGATCTCTGAAAATGTCTGTCTTTGTAAAGCCGGGGCAAACAATGCCGACATAGCATTTGCCGCGAAGCTCCTCACGAAGAGCCTCGGAAAGAGACTTGAGAGCAGCTTTTGAAGCAGAGTAAACAGATGTGCCCGCAAGAGTCATAAGAGCCGCAGAGGAGTCAATATTGATAATCGCAGGGGAGTCTGACTCAAGAAGAATCGGCAGAAGAGCATGAATTGAATAAACTGCTGAATAGAAGTTAATATCCATAGCCTTCTTTATGTACTCAACAGTGTAATTCTGGAACCTGTCGAATTTCGGCAAAATGCCTGCGTTGTTGATAAGAACGTCGGGCTTAATGTTGTTTTCATTAAGATAAGTAACGAAATCAAGCCAGTTCTGCTCAACAGCAACGTCAAAAAGCTGATAAGAGAACTTGTCTGCATAGTCTCCCAGCTCCTCAACAACCTTCTTCATTTTCTCTTCGCTTCTTGCAATACCGATTACGGTGCAGCCATGCTCTTTAATAAGCTTTTCTGCAACGCCTTTACCCATACCGCCTGAAGCGCCTGTGATTATTACGGTTTTATTGTCCATCCAATCTCTACCCATAATACACACCTACCTTCATTCATATTTCTGTGGCAATATCTGCCTATTAACCCTTTAAATCGGAGCAAGCTCTGACTTTGCTTGCAAGAAGCAGGGCTTGCGACAGATTGCAAGCAAGCGCAGCAGAGCGTTAGCTCCTCAGGGTTTCAGTGGGAGATTAAAACTCCCACTGAAACCCTGAGATGAAACCCGCCGCCTTAGAGGCGGGGGCATCTGTGCTTAGATTATATTATAACGCAACCGTTATGATATTTCAATAGGTTAAATGTTTTTTATTTTTATAAAATGGGACGAGGTAATGCGGTTCTCATAAAAGTAGGGGCTGATGTCTGTCTGTTTCTTCATAATCATTTTCGGGGTGAGTTTTTTACCCCTCATCAGTCAGCTATGCTGACAGCTTCTTCCAAGGGAGAAGCCTTTTTATGCGCCTTCCCCTTGAGGGGAAGGGGGACCGCTTTAGCGGTGGATGAGGTGTGTTCATTGGTACGATGTGGGTATCGTCCCCTACAAAATCACTGATGTCTGTCTATACAGAGCGGTTTGAAAATCACTCCTGTAGGGACAGCCGACTCGGCTGTCCGCAATAGAATATTGCAATAATTATCAATTCTGAAAAAATAGGGTACGCCGAGGTCGGCGTACCCTACAAAATCACAGTATTTATTCTTATCTGTTATTGTAAATCATTTCAAAGGTTTTGCTTCGTCGGTTAATTCCAAAATGTAATCGGCGGTTACATTGTAAAAACGGCAAAGCGCAGCCAAATGGTGTAAAGGCAATTCTCGTGTACCTGTTTCATAACGGTTGTACTGCGGCTGTTTCATACCCAAATAGTCGCTGATGTCTGACTGTTTTAAATCCCTGTCCTCACGCAAATCCCGCAGACGCCGATAATAATACATTTAAAAAACCTACCTTTGGATTTTGCAATACAGAAATTTTATCATATAACCGTATAATTATATTGACAAATAACCGTTTGGTTATTATAATAATTTAAAATATAACTATACGGTTATAAAAGTATGTACAAAAAGGAGTATAGAAAATGAAAAGAAAGGCAATTTCAGTATTTTTGGCGCTGTGTATGATGATTTCCGTTATACCGCTGGGAGTAATAACGGCAACAGCGGAAACAAGCGGTGATTTTGAATATTCAGTGATTTCGGAAGATGAAAAGACCTGCCAAATCACAAAATATAACGGAACAGCAACCGAATTGACTATTCCCTCACAGCTTGACGGATATACGGTAACGAAAATAGGAGATTCTGTTTTCAGTAGTTGCACTTCGCTTACAAGCGTAACAATCCCCAACAGCGTGACAAGTATAGGCGATAGTGCTTTTTTGGATTGCACCTCGCTTACAAGCGTATCAATTCCTGAGAGCGTTAAAGAAATAGGGTGGTGTGCTTTTTGTTGCACGGCTTACTATTACACAGAATCTAATTGGGTAGACGGTGTGTTGTATATAGGTAATTATTTAATAGAAGCAGAGGACACTATCACAGGTGAATGTAATATAAAAAAAGGAACAACGACAATTGCGGATTATGCTTTCTATGGTTGTACCTCACTCACAAGTGTAACAATTCCTGACAGCGTTACAAGTATAAGTTATTCTGCTTTCAATGATTGTACATTGCTTACAAACGTAATAATTGGCAACAGTGTAACAAGCATAGGCGATTCTGCTTTCAGCGGTTGTACCTCACTTACAAGCATAACAATTCCTGACAGTGTAACAAGCGTAGGCGATTCTGCTTTCTACGGCTGCACTTCAATGGAGAATATTTTTGTTGGGGCAGGTAATAACAATTACTGTGACATAGACGGTGTATTATTGAACAAAGACGCAACTGAATTGATTTGCTATCCTGCAGGTAAAAGCGGCAGTTATTCAATTCCAGACAGTGTAAAAAGCATAGACCATTATGCTTTCAGCGGTTGCACCCAGCTTACAAGTATAAAAATACCCGAAAGCGTAACAAGCATAGACTATTCTGCTTTCAATGGTTGCACCTCGCTTACAAGTATAAAAATTCCCGACAGTGTTACAAGTATAGATGATTCTGCTTTCGCCAATTGCGACAAGCTTACTAATATAACAATTCCCGATAGTGTGACGAGTATAGTTATGACTGCTCTCTTTAATACAGCGTATTATAATAATGAATCAAATTGGGTAAACGGTGTACTGTATATAGGCAATCTTTTAATAGATACAAAAAAAGACATTAGCGGAAAGTACAATATAAAACAGGGGACAAAAACGATTGCATGGGGAGCTTTCTTCAGTTGCACCTCGCTCACAAGTATAACAATTCCCGACAGTGTAACTAGCATTGGCGGTTCTGCTTTCTCAGATTGCAACTCTCTTACAAGCATAACAATTCCAAATAGTGTTACAAACATTGGCGGTAATGCATTTTACAACTGTGACAATCTCACAATCTACGGTTACAGCGGTTCTTATGCCGAAACCTATGCAAACGAAAACAGTATTCCTTTCGTTGCGTTAAAATCAATCGTCCAGTTTGACAAATCGCAGATAAGATTCAGAGGTGTTGGTGCAGACAAAGATTTCAGCAATTACAAGGACACATTTGACGTGCGAACCGTTGCTAAAATTTCGCAAGAAGATTTCCGCAACACCTTCGGCACTGACGAAGAAGCGCTTAAAAACATAACCGATATAGGCTTTATCTATGCGGCAGAAAAGAATGTCGCAACCTTTGACCTTGAAACTGCAAAAGCAGTTGCCGAGGGCAAAGGCACAGATAAAAATTATATAAAGAAATCTGTAAACTACATTCAGCACGCAGGCGACGGAGCGGATTACGTTTTCACCTGTCTTATAACCGATGTCCCCGATACAGACAGAGAGCAGAAAGGCTATTGCTATGCATACGTATGCTGTAACGGAACATATTACTATTTTGACGATGTTACAGTTATGGACTTTAACGCTCTTTATACGACAAATAAACCGCAGGCTTAACGGAAGGAGAAAAGGCTTATGCGCGAATATTTAACACCTGATTTTGATATAACGGTTTACGAATTTGATGATATTATCACACTTTCAATAGCAACGTCTGATCCCGATGACAACGGCTCCGGCGACACTTGGTGGGGATAAAAATAAGTAGGGTATGCCGACCTCGGCATACCGCAGACTGTCGATAAACCTTATTTACGGCAGATTATAATATGAAGTGCAACAGATTGGAAAAGGAATAGACAAAAATAAAAAAGGTCAGGCGTGGAAGCCTGACCCTACAAAATTCGAAAATGTAAATAACCCAAAACAAACAGGGCATACCGTGCTTGGTATGCCCTGAGTTTTTAACTTTCGGTCTGCTTGCCGATAAATCTTGATGCAACCTCAATCAGCTTAATGTCTGACACGGACGGTGTGTAATCTTCGCTGTTTCCGAGCAAAATTACCGCTCCCGAAACGTCCCCGTTTCCGAGAATTGTGTAAGCCGCCGCCGCACTTTTGCCGAAATCTGTTATTGGGTAAAGAGGCTTTTTGTCTGCCGATTTAACATAATTTTCACGGTTTTCCATCATACTCTCAAGCTCCGCTGAAATCCGCTTTTCAACCGCGTCACGTTTTGCAATACCCGCCGCCGCAACAATTCGGTCACGGTCGCTTATAAGCACAGGCTCGCCGATTGCCCTGTGAAGCACATCGGCATAAGAATCGGCAAATTCACTCATTTCCCCCATAGGTGAATACTTTTTAAAAATAACCTCGCCGTCAACAGCCGTGTATATTTCAAGAGGGTCGCCCTCGCGAATGCGCATTGTTCTGCGGATTTCTTTCGGAATGACAACTCTTCCGAGATCGTCAATCCTTCTGACTATTCCCGTTGCTTTCATAATCAATCTCTTCCTTAATTTCAAAATTGTCACTAATATTTTGCACTTGTATTTTGTTTCTATTCAAAAACATTTTGGAAGATTTTTGTAAATTTTCTGCAAAAAGACAATATAAAATACAGCAAAAACGGACAGCTTTAAAAGCCGCCCGTTTCATATTAAAATTAAATTTTGTTACCCGTTAGATTTGTTTAAGTCTGCCGAGCTTTTTAATTCCGCCCTTGAAGAGGAAGCCGCCTATCATCTTGCCAAGAGGTCTCCAGAATTTGCCCTCATTGAGCATCATAAGAAGTCCTTCAGCCATTTCGGGGCTGAAAATGCCGAAGCTCATTGAAATGAAATTCTTAATCGGAGTTTGGAGTGCAACTGCGCCCATCATTGTTTCAGCGCCGAGGAATTTTGTAAGAAGTCTGCAAAGTCTGCCGCCCCACTTGGTGTCATAAGCGTCCTCAAGAGTGTTGAGAATTGTGAGAGGCTGACTCTTGTCACGTGTGTTTGCAGGGATTTCGTGACCGAGAACCGCTTTGAACTCGTCATCGCTTACATTCATAATGTTTGCGCCGTAATAAGCGGGAGCAGATGCTTTGTAATCGGGGATAGCGTAAGCGTCAGTCGATTCAACATTTACGTTTGCTTCAAGCTTAATGTCACGGCTCGAAGCGCCTACCAAGATTTTAAATTCGCCGCTTTCAACCTGCCAAGCCTTAGCGTCAACATTATAGAAGGCGAATGCGCGTTTTTCAAGGTCAATTGAAACCTCTTTCTCTTCGCCTGCCTTTAAGAATACCTTCTTAAAGCCCTTAAGCTCTTTAACGGGTCTGTAAATTGTACTCTCTGTGTCAGAAACATAAAGCTGTGCAATTTCAGCGCCGTCAACTGCGCCTGTATTCTTGATTTTGAAAGAAACAGTCAATGTGTCTGTGTCTTTAATGCTGTCAGCGGAAAGCTTAATGTCGCTGTATTCAAATGTTGTGTATGAAAGACCGTGACCGAAGGGGAAACGTACGGGGATATTAGCAGAATCGTAATATCTGTAGCCTACATAAACGCCCTCTCTGTATTCAACCGAAACGGGAGTGCCGGGGAAGTAGTTTGCGCTGGAGTTATCTTTAAGCTCCATAGGATATGTTTCAGCCAATTTACCTGACGGGTTAACGTCGCCGAAAAGAACGTCGCAAACAGCGCTTCCGCCTGCCTGACCTGTAAGGAAGCCGTTGAGGATTGCAGGAACTCTGTCCGCCCAGGGCATTTCGATTGAAGAGCCGCCCGAAAGAACTACTACAACATTCTTGTTAACCTTGAGAACTTCTTCAACGAGTCTGTTATGAAGCGGCGGAATACCGAGGTGCTTTCTGTCGTTGCCCTCGGTTTCAAATTCGTCCGTAAGGCCGATAAAGAGAACTGCAACTTCTGCATCTTTCGCTTTTGCAACAGCTTCTGCTACAAATGTATCGTCTGAAATCTTGTTTTTCTTTGCGGTGCTGTAGCCTGCGGCATAATCATAATTTATGCCCATTTCCGTAAGAGTGTCACAAGCATTGTCAAGCTTTATGGGGTTAATGAGCGATGAGCCTGCGCCCTGATAGCGAGGCTTCTTTGCCATTTCACCGATAACGGCAATTTTCTGCGTCTTTTTAAGAGGAAGAATGTTACCGTCATTTTTCATAAGAACCATACACTGACCTGCAATTTCCCTTGCGAGCTTATGATGCTCGTCGGGGTCATATGTATATTCGCCGAGAGTTGCAACGGATTTGTCAACCATACTGAGTATAAGGTCAACAGCGTGGTCAAGAACAGCTTCGTCGAGTGTGCCGTCTTTAACTGCATCTATAATAAGCTTTGTGCCGTCGCCTGAGGATGTGGGCATTTCAATTTCCTGACCTGCCTTAAGACCCGGAACTCTCTGATTTTCAGCGCCCCAGTCGGTAACTACAAGATTTTCATAGCCGAAGTCATTACGGAGAACATCTGTAAGAAGCCATTTGTTTTCTGCGCAGTAGTCGCCGTTAAGACGCTCATAAGCGCACATAACAGTCCAGGGCTGAGCCTTTTTAACTGCAATCTCAAAAGGACGGAGATAAATCTCACGAAGAGTTCTCTCGTCAACAACGGTGTTAACGGTCATTCTGCGAGTTTCCTGGTTGTTTGCCGCATAGTGCTTAAGCGAAGTGCCTATGCCCTTTGACTGAACGCCGTTAATGAATGACGCTGCCATTTCACCTGCAAGCTCAGGGTCTTCCGAAAAATATTCAAAGTTTCTTCCGCAAAGGGGAGAGCGCTTAATGTTTGTGCCGGGTCCCAAAAGAACCGAAACCTTTTCCTTGCGGCACTCATCGCCCAATGCCTCGCCCATTTTTCTGATAAGGTCTGTGTCCCAAGAGCAAGCTGTTGCCGATGCTGTGGGGAAGCAAATTGCGGGAACGCCTTTTAAAAGGTCTGTTTCGCCTTTCTTTGCGGCTTCCGGGTCGCCTTTTTTACGGATACCGTGAGGGCCGTCGTTAAGGCTTACGGATTTAATTCCTAAGCGGTCAATGGGCTGGCTGTGCCAGTAGTCAAGACCGTCGCACATACTTGCCTTTTCTTCAAGTGTCATCTGTGCGATAAGGTCAGCGTGTTTTAATTCCATTATCTTTCCTCCTAAATTCATATACAAATATATATTTAATGATATGATAAAACAAAATCAGTCAAAATGCAAGATTTTTGTCTAAATTTAATCGTCAGATGTAAATATTGCCGAGCCGTCGGAAAGCAATTTTTCGGCAGAGGCGGAGTCAAGCGCTTCAACAGTGCGGAGTTTTTTCTGAATAAGATTATTTCTCGACTGAGCGTCGTCAATTGTTTTGCCCGCTTCGTCAATCTTTTTACGTGCCTTTAAAAGCAGACCGTCAAATTTGTCATACTGCGTTTTAACGGCTGACAGAAGCTCACGTACTTCATTTGCCTTTTCGTTTATGGCAACTGTTTTAAAGCCCATTGAAAGTGAATTTAAAAGCGCCGTAATTGTACTCGGACCTGCAATCATAACATTGTAATCCTTTTGAATTTTTTCGGGAAGTCCCGTACGTGACGAGGCGATTTCGGCGTACAGCCCCTCGGTTGCAAGGTACATAATTGCAAACGGAGTAGTATTGGGAATGTGTATGTATTTTGAAACGTCCTTTGCCTCATTAAGAATACGTTTTTCAAGCGCTTTTCTCGCCTCTTTGAGCGCTTCCGCATCGGCGCTGTCAGCAGCGGAATTTAAACGAATGTAATCCTCCATCGGGAATTTTGAGTCAAGGGGCAGTAAAACATCTTTTTCGCCCTTTTCCGAGGACGGAATTTTGATTGCAAATTCAACTCGCTCGGCGGAATTCGGAACTGTGGCAACATTCGTTTCATACATACCGGGGATTGTCTGGTCAAGTATTCCCTGAAGCTGAACCTCAGCCCAGGTTCCCCTCGCTTTGACATTTGTAAGTACTCGGTTAAGAGCGGAAACATTTTCAGTAACACCCGAAGAAAGAGTCTGCATTTCACCGAGCGATTTATACAGCTTTTCAAGCTGCTCCGAAACGGTTTTGAATGAAGAGTCAAGTCTTGTTGTAAGG
>CANARN010000010.1 GCA_947364045.1 uncultured Clostridia bacterium | reverse complement strand
ATGAGTCAGTACACACCCTTTGCCAATGCCGCAAAGCATAAGGAAATTAACAGAATGATTTTTACGGCGGAATATTACAATATTGTGGAATATTTTTTTGAAATCGGTCTTAAAAACGGTTTTATGCAGGAAAAATCTTCGGCAAACACAGATTTTATACCGAATTTCGATAATTCCGGCGTATAAAATCTTGCATTATTTAAAAATTATGATAAAATATCCACATAAATTATAATCAAACTAAGAAAATAAAGAAAGCAGGTATGAAAATGGGTAAAGCAAAAGGATTTTTAAAAGAATTTAAAGAATTTGCAATGAAAGGCAATGTAATTGACCTTGCAGTCGGCGTTATTATAGGCGGCGCTTTTCAAAAAATCGTTTCTTCACTTGTAAGCGATGTTGTAATGCCGCTGATAGGTCTTATTACGGGAGATATAAGCTTTGCTGATAAATTCTTTGTATTCGGCTGTGAAGAAAATGAGGTTTATGCTACTGCGGACGCCGCTATTGCCGCAGGCAAAAACGTGCTTACATACGGAAATTTTCTTGATGCAGTAATCAATTTTCTTATTATGGCATTTGTTATTTTCCTGTTCATTAAGGGCATTAACGCTCTTAAAAATTCTGCAAAGAAGGAAGAGCCTGTTGCACAAGAGGCTCCTGCAACAACAAAAATATGCCCCTACTGCAAAAGCGAAATTGCCATTGACGCAACACGCTGTCCTCACTGCACATCTGAAATCGCAGGTTAAAGGCAAAACAAGTTTTTCACCCCGATTTTTTCGGGGTGTTTTTTTCGACATAAAAAACAGGGCAGAATTATTATAATCAGATTTATTATTAAATAAGGAGAATTTTATGAAATTCAGTGAAATGCAATATGTACACCTTGACACACAAAAGCTGAAGGACGAAATATGCAAAGCCGTTGAGAAATTCAAATCTGCAAAATGCTTTGAAGAGGCAGACCTTGCCTTTGCCGAATACGGACAAATTTCCGACAGGGTGGAAACTCAGACAGCTCTCGCATACATTCGCCATACAGTAAATACAATAGATGAATATTACGACAGGGAACAGGAGTTTTTAGATGAAAACTTACCCGTTTTAACGGAATATTTTCAAATGATGACCAAAGCGTTGCTTGAAAGCCCGTTCAGAGCTGAATTTGCCGAAAAATACGGCGAGCTGATGTTTATTAACGAGGAAATGGAGCTGAAAACATTTTCTCCCAATATAGTTTCCGATTTACAGGAGGAGAACAAGCTGACAACAGAGTACGAAAAGCTGTTGGCATCGGCTCAGATTGATTTCAGAGGTGAAATTTGCACAGTCCCGCAGCTTTTGCCCTATAAGCAGGACGCAGATGATAAAACACGCCTTGAGGCTTGGTGCGCAGAGGGCGGTTTTTACAAGGAAAACAAAGCGGAGCTGGACAGGATTTTTGATGAATTAGTGCATCTTCGCGACAAAATTGCAAAAAAACTGGGCTTTGAGGACTTTACAACTCTCGGCTATTACCGAATGAGAAGAAACAGCTACAATAAGACGGACGTAGCTGAATTCAGAAAGGCCGTTCAGAAATATTTAGTTCCCCTTGCCGATAAAATTTACCGTGAAACCGCTGAAAGAATAGGTAAGGATTATCCGCTTAACTATGCCGATTCGGCTCTTATGTTCAGAAGCGGCAATCCGAAGCCTTGCGGAAATTCAGACGAAATTTTAGCGACCGCTAAGAAGTTTTACCGTGAACTGTCACCTGAAACGTCTGAATTTATTGACTTTATGTTTGACAACGATTTGTTAGACGTTTTGAGCAAAAAGGGCAAGGCGCAGGGCGGTTACTGTATTGAAATTCCCGATTACAAGGCAGAGTTTATTTTTGCAAATTTCAACGGCACGTCTGACGATGTCGAAACGGTAACGCATGAGGCAGGACATGCCTTTGCGGGATATACCGCAAGAAATATCTTCCCTGCGGCGCTTCGTTCGCCCACAATGGAGTCCTGCGAAATTCATTCAATGTCAATGGAGTTTTTTGCTTGGAGAGCGGCGGAGGATTTTTACGGAGGAGAGGCAGAAAAATTTAAGTACAGCCACCTCGCAAGCGCAATAAAATTTATTCCGTACGGCACAATGGTTGACCATTTTCAGCATATAGTGTATGAGCATCCCGAACTGACGCCCGAACAGCGTGACGAAAAGTGGAAAGAGCTTACGGGCATTTATATGCCGTGGATAAAGCTCGGCGAAATAGCTTTTTACGGCGACGGATGCGCTTGGCAAAGACAGCATCACATTTATTCGAGTCCGTTTTATTATATTGATTATTGCTTTGCGCAGACGGTGGCGCTCGAATTTTGGGCATTGATGCAGACAGATTTTGATAAGGCGTGGGAAAGCTATAAAAAGCTTGTCGGTTTTGCCGGTACTAAGAAGTTTACCGACTTGGTAAAGGATTCGGGACTGGGCAATCCGTTTAATGAAAATACGCTTAAATCGGTTTGCGAAGCGGCGGCAAATTGGCTTGACCGTTTTGATAAATCAAAGTTAATGTAAAAAGCAGGGCGGTTGCCGCAACTTCAATTAGAGAGTAAAATTCGATGTAGGGATATATAAAAATGGTGAAAGTATAACCCTGCTTATTTAAAACGGCAGAAACGAAAAGGACAGGTTCGCTGTGAAACCTGTCCTTTTAAAATATACCGTTTGTATTATATTGATGAAGCTTCTTTAAATGAAACTGACTTTGCATATGTGAATATGTCTTCTTCATATATGCTGTACATATCTTCCTCTACTGCAAACTGAACAAGCCAAAATCCGCTCTCGGTTTTATATGTAAAGCATAAATAACGGTAATCATAGTTGTTGTTTGAAGCGGCGGTGTATTCATAATATGTTAAACCGTCCTTGTGCTTTGTTTCAGCGTCTTTTCCGTTTGTTTCAATAACCGCTTGGCAGTATTCGTCAACAGTCATAGTCGCAAACTCTTTGTCACCGTTGAATTTCTCATTTCTCATAAATACAGCCATATAGTTTGAACCGTAAACGGCTGCAAAACCGTTGTGAAATTCTTCTTTAAAATCTTCGTTTAAGGTAATTGACACACTGCTTTTAGTAAATACCTTTTCTTCAGGACCGCTCAAAATCGGTATAAGTACAGCGGCAAGACCGATTACAATACCTATAACAATTGAAACGGCAAAAACGGCAATACCTTTTTTATTTGCCTTTTTTCTGTGATATTGCATTTCCTCAGTAGGAATTCCGTCAAAGCGGAAAGCGTTACCTCTTATGGGGTTATATTTGCACGAACCGGAAATAAAAATATTTTCAATACCTGCGGGAACCTCGTAAAAATCACAGCAGTAATTTTTGCTGAGCTTATCTCCGATAACATAAATACGGAGCTTTTCATCGCCTATCATAAAGGTTTGCTGTTCGCCGTTTTTTATTTCGCCGATTTTTCTGCACTGAACACCCTGAATTTTTATTTCTGTTGAATTAGGGTCTTCAATGTAAACCTTGACTTTCATAAGGCAGGCAACAAAGCTTTTGTTCCTTTGAATTGTTAAATACCTCATAACACACCTCTTTAAAAATAAAAATTAAACGCTGATTATTAAATCATAATTTTAAACTGCTGTCAAGAAAATTAAGCTTATAATATCACAGAAAACAGCAATTTGCAATTTGAAGTTAATACCGTTTAAAGAAATTATATACAATTATATGTATTAAATTATATACATCAGTGACAATTGAAAGAATATGTAATTTATGGTATGATAAATATGTATAAATTTAATGTTTAAAGTACCGCTTTAATGCGGTGCGGAAAGGCAGTACAATGAGTAATATAGAAGAACAAAAAGCGCTTGTCTGCGACATTTGCCATAAAATGTGGCAATTGGGCTGGGTTGCGGCAAATGACGGCAACGTCAGCGTAAAGCTCGACGACGGCACAATTCTTGCCACGCCCACAGGTATGAGCAAATCGTTTATCACCCCCGAAAAGCTGATACGCATTGACCGTGAGGGCAACGTGCTTGAGGCGGCAGAGGGACTCAGACCCTCAAGTGAAATTAAAATGCACCTGCGCTGTTACGATAAACGTGAGGATGTTATGAGCGTAATTCACGCGCACCCGCCAGGAGCTACAGGCTTTGCCGTAGCGCACAAGGCGATGGATATGTATAATATGATTGAAGATGTAGCCGTTATGGGCGCAGTTCCCCTCACTCCTTACGGAACTCCCTCAACAACAGAAGTACCTGACTCAATTGAGCCTTATCTTGAGGAGCATGACGTTATGCTTCTGGAAAACCACGGCGCGCTCGCCGTTGGCAGTGACGTTGTAACGGCATTTTACAGAATGGAAAGCCTTGAGCTTTGGGCAAAGATTACAATTAACGCAGTAATCCTCGGCGGCAGTCATGACATCAGCCGTGAAAACATTCAAAAGCTTATTGACCTTCGAGGGTATTACAGAGTTACGGGCAGACACCCCGGCTACAAGACTTTTAACGGGGACGACCCGATTTTACATAAAAAAGACTGAGGAGAAAATTATGCTAAAAGGAATTTCACCCCTTATTTCGCCTGAGCTTTTAAAGGCGCTTTGCGAAATGGGGCACGGAGATGAGCTTGTAATTGCAGACGGAAATTTCCCCTGTGAGAGCGTAGGAAAAAATGCCGTAGTAGTCAGGGCTGACGGACACGGTACGGCAGAAATTTTAGATGCGGTTCTGAGCCTTATTCCTCTTGACAGATATACCGAAAAACCCGTAGCCTTAATGGAGGTAGTGCCGGGAGACGATTGCCCGACTCCGGAAATTTGGCAGGAATACGAAAAAATATTCAAAAAGCGCGAACCCGACCACCATTCAATTCAAATGACAGAGCGTTTTGCCTTTTATGAAAGGGCAAAAAATGCTTATCTGATAATTGCAACGGGTGAAACCGCAATATATGCCAATGTCCTTTTGAAGAAAGGGGTTGTCACTCAATGAGCCGTGTTCTTGCATTTGACTTCGGCGCATCAACAGGCAGGGCAATTAAAGCGGAATATGACGGTAAAGCTTTAAAATATGAAGAAATTCACAGATTTGAAAATATACCGGTGACAGAGAACGGCAAGTTGTGCTGGAATTTTCCTTATCTTTTGGGAGAGGTTAAAAAGGCTGTCGAAATGTGCGGCGATGTTGATTCACTTGCGTTTGACACATGGGGAGTTGATTACGGCTTGTTAGACGGAAACGGTTCTCTTTTAGGACTGCCCGTTCATTACCGTGATGCGCGCACGAACGGTATGCCCGAAAAAATATTTGAAAAAATATCGCCCTTTGAGCTTTATAAAGCGACGGGCAATCAGATTATGAATATAAACACGCTGTTTCAGTTAACGGCTGAGGACAAAACCGACGCTGAAGCACTTCTGTTTATGCCCGATTTGTTCGTATGGGCGCTCGGCGGAAGTAAAGCGGCTGAAAAAACAATAGCCTCAACCTCACAGATGTATGATTTTGAGAAGAAAAGCTGGAATTATGATATAGCCGCTCTTTCAGGCGTAAATACCGAAATTTTGCAGCCGCTGACAAATGCCTGCACCGCAGCAGGCGAATATAACGGCATAAAAATTATCCGTGTGGCAGGGCATGACACGCAGTGCGCCGTTGCCGCAATGCCTGCGGACGCTGATAAATGCAGCGCATTTCTTTCCTGCGGAACATGGTCGCTTATAGGCTGTGAGTGCGATGAAGCAATTCTTACGGAAAAAAGTATGAATGACGAACTTTCAAATGAGCTTGGCGCAAACGGCAAGGTGAATTATCTTAAAAATATCAGCGGACTGTGGCTTATTCAGGAGATAAGACGAAATTTCAGGGCGGCAGGCAAAAATTATTCGTTTAACGATATGGAACAGCTTGCAAGAGCGGAAAAGCCATTTGTCAGCTTTATTGACCCTGATGCGCCTGAATTTGCAGGGGTCGGCGCAATGCCCGAAAAAATAAGAGAATACTGCAAAAAAACAGACCAAAGAATTCCGGAAAATGACGGCGCGCTTATCCGCTGTATTTACGAAAGCCTTGCAATGAAATATAAATTTGCGCTTAAAGGGATTTCGGAAAATACGGGCAGAAAATTTGAGGTTCTGCATCTTCTCGGCGGCGGCACTAAAGACCCGCTATTGTGCCAAATGACGGCGGACAGCCTCGGAATCCCTGTTGTTGCAGGCCCTGCGGAGGCAACCGCAATAGGTAACATAATGTTACAGCTCATAGCACTCGGTGACATTAAAAATATTGACGAGGGCAGAGCGGTAATAAAGACGCAGGAAAGCGTAAAACAGTACAATCCGCAAAACGCAGATGAATGGGAAAAGGCATATAAAGCGTTTTGCAAAGCGATTCAGATAAAAAATAACTAAGCAATAAAAATACGGAGGGAAAAATTATGAATTATCCGAAAATAGGCATAAGACCGACTATTGACGGCCGTTGGGGCGGAGTCAGAGAAAGTCTTGAAAAACAGACAATGGGAATGGCTCAGGCGGCAAAGGAGCTTATTGAGTCAAATCTGCGCTATCCTGACGGCACACCCGTTCAGTGTGTTATAAGCAATACTACCATAGGCGGCGGAGCTGAGGCGGCAAAATGTACCGAACAGTTTGCAACAGAAAACGTAGTTGCTACGCTTGCAGTTACGCCCTGCTGGTGCTATGGCTCAGAAACCTTTGATATGGACCCGAATACAATCAAAGCCGTTTGGGGCTTTAACGGAACGGAGCGCCCAGGCGCTGTTTATCTTGCGGCGGTTATGGCGGCTTTTGCGCAGAAGGGCTTGCCTGCTTTCTCAATTTACGGTCACGATGTTCAGGATATGACAGACACATCTGTTCCCGCAGACGTTGCAGAGAAAATTCTTCGTTTTGCAAAAGCGGCAGTGGCTGTCGGCTGGATGAAAAATAAGGCTTATGTTAATCTTGGCGGAGTTGCAATGGGTATTGCAGGCTCTTACTGCAATGCGGATATGTTCCAGAAGTATTTCGGCATCCGCGCTGAATGGGTTGATATGACAGAAATTGTCCGCAGAATAACTCTTGAAATTTATGACCATGAGGAATATGAAAAAGCGCTCTCTTGGGTAAAGGCAAACTGTAAAGAGGGCTTCGATTTGAATGAGGGTAAGGATTTACCTGAAATTATAAGAAAATCAAAGGTAGTACCGCCCGATAAGGACTGGGAGTTTATCACCAAAATGACTATGATTATGCGTGACATTCTTTACGGCAACAAAAAGCTGGACGAAATGGGATGGCACGAAGAGGCCCTCGGTAAAAATGCCGTTGCCGGCGGTTTTCAGGGTCAGCGTAACTGGACTGACTGGCTGCCGAACGCAGACTTTTCGGAAGCAATTATGGCGTCAACATTTGACTGGAACGGCAAAAAAATGCCTACACCCTTTGCAACGGAAAATGACACTCTTAACGGCGTTGCAATGATGCTCGGCACGCTCGTTTCGCACTCTGCGCCTTGCTTCCATGATGTCCGCACATATTGGAGTCCCGAAGCCTGTGAGCGTGTAACAGGGCATAAACCCGACGGAGTTGCGAAAAACGGATTTATTCACCTGATAAATTCAGGAGCAACGGCTCTTGACGGCAGCGGCGCTTCTAAGAACGGTAAGGGCGAGGGCTGTATGAAACCGTTCTGGGATATGACAGACAGCGATATTAAAGCCTGCCTTGACGCAACCGATTGGTGCAGAGCCAATTATGAATATTTCAGAGGCGGCGGATTTTCAAGCCATTTCCGCTGCAAAGCAGAGATGCCCGTAACAATGCTCAGAGTTAATGTTGTAGAGGGTATCGGACCTGTTTTGCAGATTGCAGAAGGGTATACTGCCGATTTGCCCGATGAAATTCACAATACTATTGATAAACGAACAGACCCGTCATGGCCTACAACTTGGTTTGTACCACGTCTTACAGGCGAGGGCGCATTTAAGGACGTTTACAGCGTTATGGCAAATTGGGGTGCTAACCACGGTGTAACTGTTTACGGACATGTTGGCGCAGATTTAATTACTCTTGCCTCGATGCTACGAATTCCTGTTAATATGCACAATGTTGACAGCAAGGACATTTTCCGTCCGCACGCATGGTCTGCATTCGGAACTGAGGACACTCAGTCTGCCGATTTCCGTGCCTGCGCAACTTACGGTCCGCTTTATAAATAAGAAACAAAAATACAGCAGGGCAGTTTTTAACAACTGTCCTGATTTTAAAAAGTCGTAATAAAAAGTAGTATGCAGTATGCGACTTATCTGCGGCACTTGCCGCTGTCTGTTGGGTATAAAAAAGATGTGTCTTTAATGCGTACGGCTGATTATCAAAAAAAGAAAAGAGTCCGAACGCGTATTGCGTCCGAACTCAGTCTGGTGCAGCGAGTGCATTTATATCCGAACCCAAGCCTGATTTTTCAAGCTCGGCGAAAGTTATTGTTTTTGAACCGTCTTTGTAATTGAATGTGAACGTAATCCTGTCATCGTAAAGGAAAATCGCATTGACAAAACTGTCGATAAGCCTGCGACGGTGTTCAAGCTTCTTTGTGTCCAGCTTTCTGAATCTGTGAAACCAAAAAACGATCTGTTCATATGAAAGCATCGGCTTTGCCATTTCTTCTTTAACGATTTGAACGGACAATTTGCTTTTCTGCTTTTCAAGGCTTTCGAGCTGCTCTTTCGTTGAAGCCGTCAAGATGCCTTGCTGAATGGCATTAAGCATATTATCAATGGATTTTTGCGTCTCGGCATATTGCTTTTTAAGCAGAGGTAATGTTGTATTCTCCTTGCCCTGTAATGCCATTGCTTTATCGGCAATCTTTTCTATCAAATCATCATCAAAAATCAGATTTTTAATTTGCTCAATCACAAGGCTTTCGATCCATTCTTTTTTGACCGATTTCTTATCGCAACCCTTGTGATTCTTTACGCTTGCACATTTGTAATACCGATGCACATGAGAGGTTTTGCTTGTTCCGCTTTCACCGACCATATAACATTGGCACTTGCCGCAAAACAGCTTTGTTGTCAACAGATATTCGTCTTCGGCTTTATGTTTTGCCGGAGCTTTTTTATTTGCTGCCATACGCTCTTGCACCCGATTGAACAAATCTTCAGGAATGATTGCCGGAATGCCGCTCGGTTGGACAATATCGTTATACTTGTATTCGCCGATATATTTGCGATTATGCAACATTCTGGTGACGCTGTTAATGCTGATTTTACCACCACGCTTAGTGCGAACACCTTTCAGATTCATTTCATCGGTAATCTCACGCATCGACGCCCCGTCCGCATAATGCTTAAATGCGTCAAGCACTGCCGGAGCCGTCAGGGGGTCAATCTGAAAATATTGCTCACTGTCAATGATATAACCGATCGGCAATGTGCCGCCGTTGTACTTACATTTCAGCGCGTTTTCGGTCAGTCCCCGTATGACTTTTTCCGAAAGTTCAGCCGAGTAATACTCTGCCATACCTTCAAGCATTGATTCGAGCAAAATGCCTTCTGCACCGGCTGAAATCGCTTCGGTTGCGGAAATCACCTTTACGCAGTTATTTTTGAGGATTCGTTTATAGTGTGCCGAATCGTATTTATCACGGGCAAATCGGTCAAGCTTCCAAACGATTACAACCTCAAACTTTTTGCCGGAACTGTCTTTAATCATCCGCTGAAAATCGGGACGGCGGTCGGTTCTTGCCGACAACGCACGGTCGATGTAGGTTTCAATGATTTGAATATCATTTTTCTCGGCAAAAGCCTTGCATTCACGCAACTGGCCTTCAATGGATTCTTCACGCTGATTATCCGAAGAATATCTCGCATAGATTACGCCTTTCATTTCTTTTCACCTGCCTTTCTTTTGGAGTGTATAACACAAGTTTTCCTTGATGTTATCTGGATTTTGGGGTGTTAGGGATCTCCCTAACAAGCGACGAAAGCGACAAACGAATTTGCTACAGCAAATTCAGTGCTTGCTGAGACAACGCCGTGTATTTGCACAAGCAAATGCGTTGCTTGCGAAGATAACGCTATATATTATTGCAAACGCTCAATTTCTGCTTTGATTTCTTCAATGACCTCTGTGTTTACTATTATCTTTTTGTCACCTGCTTTGCAAGAATACAAATAGAATACTTTACCTCCATATTTTTTCAAAAACTCTTCATGAGTTTTATGCTGTATTCCTTTTTCTTTGTATATTTCAGGGATACTGGATACTTGTGATACTGGCTTAATTTGCAAGCCGATGTATTTATCATTGATTTGAATAAAGAAGTCAACATTAAACAATCTGTCCCACTCATCTGGAGCAGGAGATATTCTCACTTGCAAAACTTGTTGAAGTTGCTCATATATGGTTTTAATTTCTCGAATATATCCATCGTATGTTCTATCAATTACAAGTTCTTTGATGTAGTTTATACAGTCTTCTTCGGTGATCTCGTCAATTTCTGCGACTAAAACCTCTGTGATTTTTACATATAGTTTTTTACCCAGTTCAATAATATGTTCTTCTGAGCGAACATTAGAAAAATAATAATCTTGCCACTCTTCAAGCGATTTTGGAGAACATTTTCTTATTGCTTCTGATGTTGCTCCAACATTCCTTTTAAAATTTAATTGAAACCTATTTGTCGCACTATTCAAGACCCACTCTTTAGCCATGATTAAAATCCTCCAAGAATTTATTTTTGTATTTATAATTTGATGAACAATCAACATTAACAAATCCTGTTCTTATTAGATGTCTATTAATAAATGTTTTGTTATCGAGGTAGATGTAACAAAGCAGATTGTTGTGTTCGTCATATTTCTGGGCATCGTATTTCAAATAAACTTTTCTCTTTTTGAATTTCTGTTTTAAAAACTCGACGGCTTCTGTTGTATATTGCGGATTTTCTTTTATTCCAAGCAATTTTACCTTTAAGCCGTTACTTAATTCAATTCTCTCGGGTGATAAAACTTCTTTTACGCCAAAAATATCCTCTCTCTTGTTTTCTGAACTATCAATTTTTGATCCGAATTGCAACTTTTTTACATCAATTTTTTTGTCCAATTTATGTGGATCATGGAAAAGGTATGGTAATTCCTCAAAAGAATAATCAGCAGAAGAATCATCGATAAAATACACTTTATCTTCAGACGAAAACAAATCCATTTGCGAATCAGATAGCTTTTCTTGAATAAGCGGTTTGAATTCTTTATTAATCTCATAACCGATGGAATTCCTATTCAAATGTTTTGCGGCTAAGGATGTTGTACCGCTACCGGCAAAAGGATCAAGGACTGTTTCGCCTACAAAAGAGAACATTTTTATTAGTCTTTTGGGTAGTTCTTCCGGGAACATTGCGATATGCCCAAATTGTTTTACACCGTTAAAATTCCAATGGGATGAGAAGTACTGATTCCATTCTTCTTTTGTGATCTCAGAAGCTTTCTTTTGCTCAAGCGTCGGCTTAGGTGCGTTACCTAATTTTTTAAAGAGCAATATAAACTCATAATCCATCTTCAAAATGCCGTTTCTTGGATATGGAAAACTACCCATTATTGCACCGCCGCCGGAGGTGTTCATGGTTGTTGTTTTTTGCCAAATAATTGCCCCCATATAGTCCATTCCCAAAGATTCGCAGAATCGAATAATTTCAGTTCTTATCGGAATGACTTTGTATCTACCATAGTAAACTGAACGAGCAAATTGATCACCGATGTTAATACAAAGGCGACAACCATCGGAAAGAACACGATTGCATTCTTTCCATACTAAATTCAGATTATTTATGTATTCTTCATAGCTATCATTAAAACCTATTTGGTCTTCTGCTCCGTAGTCTTTTAACTGCCAATAAGGAGGAGAAGTAATGATAAGCTGTACCGATTTGTCCGGTATTTGGCTCATTTTCCTGCTATCACCAAATACTATTTTATGATTAGTCATAAGGGAATCCTTTCTTATTCAACTTTATCTCCATTTGACAAGATAAAATATTGCTCATAGGTTGCATTTAATGCTTTTGCTATTTGAATCAATTCATCTTGTGTAATGGTATTCCTCTTTAATTTGGCATTAAAGTTTTGCGGCGTTTGATCAATTCTTCTTGCAAGCTCTGAAAGACTTATTCCAGAGCGAACGCAGAGAACTCTTATTTGTTCTGAAGTTGTCATATTTTCGCCTCCTTGAATTTTTTATATTATAAACCATTTGATTGATGATGTCAATATAATATTTCGATTATTTGCGATTTGGTTTATAAAAACATAGACTTTTTTGATGATATGTGCTATAATATGTTAAACGGATATGGTATTGCCTCACCTGTAGAAGTAAAGGATGTGAATCGCTTGGCAAACTGTACTTATCTTGATAACTCGGCAAAAGAATGTTTAGGAATCAACTATCTTGAAAATGAATTACTAAAAACAGGAATAGTAGAATCTAATATTCCAAGAAAAGATAAAGCCACTTCATGGGACGGTAGTATTAGCATTTATAATTCTGTTCCTTTTTCAAAAGAAACACTTATAGACGAGATACCTGTTCAAGTAAAGTGCCGAACTTGTAATTCATATTCAAATAGAATCAGTATTTCAGTAGCAGACATGAAAAACTATGAAAAGAAATTGAAAGCACTGTATTTTGTTGTTATGCTCAAGGACGACGATTATAAAATTTATTATAAGCCCCTTCTTTTATGGGATATAAATCGTTTTTTGATTGATAGTCAAGGTCAAGAATCAATGACGACCGATTTTGAAGAGTTGCCGCTTGGTTCGGCAGATGAATTAAAAAACATCTTGATAAATTTTGTGCATGAATCGGAAAATCAAAAACAAATGATTCCAGGCGTTGCCAGTATGGAACAGTTAATGGCGAAAATACCAAATGGAAAAGCGACTTTCCATATCAATGTTCCTGCTTCTTTTAATGGGAATGATGTATTGTCTGCTATTCACAAGGAAAAACCGTATTTGTATTATCATTCTGACCAATTAAATTTGAACTTTGTTGTAGACCGTTTGCAAGGCGTTCACTTGGGCTTTGGTCGACATATTGATGTTCCTGTCGGTGTTGGTGAATTACGAAATCTATATCGTTCATATGAATTGATTCAAACGGAAAATGGTTTTACTTGTAAAATTGGTCCAAACATTACAGGCCATTTTTCAGATAATAAAACCACCTTTAATTACAAGGTATGCGGTAATATAGATGAACGTATAAAAACCCTTCAATTTATGCGAGGATTATTCAACGGAGATACTTTGCATTTTGGAAACATTGACATACCTTCTGACAAAAGCGTTAATCGAGATAGTGAAATTCAAAAAATAGATTACAGTTTATCATATTGCCTGGATTTGCAAAAGCTCACTAAGCAAATCGGATTGTTAAAAGAGCTATCGCTTGATACTTTGTCTGATGCAGAACAACGAAATTTATATGACTTTTTGCGTAGTGAATTGTACGGAGAAGAAGTTGCGTTAGGAATCGGCAAAAGCGGAAATGCTTTTTTGAGGTTAGGTGATATCAACATTTTGTGCTATTGCCAAAACCTTGAAAACGGAAAAAATCATATATATAGCATCTTTCATAAGGATTTATTATTGCTTGCTTCTGAGCAAGAAAACGGAGAAAAAATATCTGTAAGTAAGTACTTCGTCTTGCTTCAAGAAGGCGAAAACGGCTTTGAATTAGTTGATAATATTAACTACGATGACATGTTAGAGGATATACAGATATATTTGAATAACGATTATGCTCAAGATATGTCTGTGCAACTCCTGCTTAAATTGCTTTGCTTTTACGACAAAGCAAAGCACAGTAAATCTATAGAAGCTGCAATTAAATTATCGGAAGTTCTATTTGATTATGACAATCGAGATATAAACTTCATAAATAAATGTCAGGCGTATAAGAGAACACGGGCGTTGTTTACCAAAGAAAAAGAAGTACTATTGTCAATAAAGGATACGGCAACTGATTTTTTAATCAAGTGTGCTTGTTGTATTTTATTGGAGTCCAAAGAAGAATACTTATTGTATTTTGAAAAAATGAATGAAGAAGCGCAAAATATTTTCAAGCAATTTCCAATATATAATTTGTTATAAGGTCATAACAACATGTCTGAGCAAGCATCGTCGTTGTATCCACACGACATTGCCTTTGCAAGCAACGCATTTGGATATCCAAATGCGTTGCTTGCCCGGCACTTGTTAGGGCAAATCCCTAAAACCCTTTGAACGGAGAATTATATGGATATAAATGAACTAAAAAAACAAATGATTCCGTATTGGTGTGACATTTATAATCTTCAATACGGAAACATATTCAAGCAACTATTTGTTCGTATAAAATACAGGATATTCGGAAACCGTTTCGGAACATCGGAGATTCCGGACAATATTCTTGAAGCCATTGCACGCACGATGCTACCTGATATCCGTGAATTCTTTCTTTCAAAAGAAGGACAAGCAGAATTTGCGGCATGGAAAGCAGAACAAGAAAAGAAAGACAAAAAGTGATGTGAGGGGACAATATGGGATTGTTAAATTTAGCAAGCAGCGCTTCTGTGTGGAGAGGCTATGAATACTATAAGGACGGTAGTGTTCTGCTAAAAAAGAAAATCACCGACCACGAATATAGCGGTTCTTTGCGTGGTAGCGGAAATAAGCATTATGATGTCTTTATTGATATCGAACATCCGAGAAAATCTCATTGCAATTGTCCGCATGCCAATGGAAAAAGAATTATTTGCAAGCATCAGGTTGCACTGTATTTTTCTGTTTTTCCGAAAGAGGCTGATCAGTACTATAAAGAAGTTATTGAATATGAGGAGGAAGAAGAACGGCGGCAAGAAGAACTTGATAAAAAGGTTGTCGCTTATATTAAAAGTCTTTCCAAAGAAGAATTACGGCAAACCTTGTATGAGGTTCTTTACGACGGCGCCGATTGGGTGTTTGAGAGATTTGTGAGAGAGCATATTGATTATTAAATGATTAAGGCGGGGGACATGTCATCCCTCGCCTTTTTGGTATTATTGATATATTAGCTCTTTCAGCACAAATTCCCTTGCTCTACTCCTAATACTGTTTATGCGGCGGATCCATTCCATTTGGTCAGCAGCTTTGAGTTGCTCGGTTACGCCCTCAATTTCAGCCGTCTGCTTGACAATAAGATTGAACATATCCTCAGCGTCTTTATCAATGCCCATAAGATAATCATGCAATGTGCCTTTCAACCGCATAGCATTGATAACCGACCTCTGATTGCGATAAAGAAAATCATAATGCAGTCTGCCCCAAGTTCCGATGTTATTAAGTTCTGTTTTCATAAAAATCAACCTCCGAAATTTAATTTTTGTGTTTTGCATTAAAGTTCGGATAGTCATAAAAAATGACAAATCCGAACCCTTCACCGATTGGTATTGGGTTCGGATTTGTACTGTTTGGTGCGGATAACAGGACTTGAACCTGCACAGTATTGCTACCACTAGAACCTGAATCTAGCGCGTCTGCCAATTCCGCCATATCCGCATATTAAATGTCCTCTACATTTTACACGGCGAGGACGTCCGAGGCGGAGCGATTTGCTTAATCCGCATTTAAGTTTGCTCTCTGATTTTTACACGGTAAGAGCCGTCCGAGGCGGAGCTTACTTTCGGTTGAAAACTTACTTTTCGGCTGAGTCCGCATTTATAATAACAGCAAATGCTGAAATTATCCCATTTACAGAGGTGTTATTACTGAAATTTTACTGATTCACCTCATCTGAGAATTATTATTTTCTCAACCGTTAAATAATATCATTTACAAAGCGAATTGTCAAGATTAATCAGGGCAATTCTTTTTATTTTTACTGTGCTTTTAAGCCGCATCCCTGTGTAATATTCTGCAATTTTAATTCACGGTTAATGCTGTTCAGCACTGCCTTTTTATTTCCGCTCCATTTTGGCTCTTCGAGAAGTAATTTCGGTGCATCGCCTGTTATTCTGTGAATTACAACATTTTGCGGGATAATTGCAATGCATTTGCATACTAAATCTGTATATTCCTCTAACGTCAGAGGTCTGACATCGCCGAGCAGATAATCTTTATGAAGGTCAGTGTCCTTAAGAATATGCAGAAGCTGTAGCTTTATGCCGTCCGTGCCTGCATTTACGGTAAAGCGCACCGTATTTAAGATGTCCTGTTCGGTTTCGTTCGGCAGACCGATAATTATATGAGTAATAACATTTATTCCCCGTTTTTTAAGCTCTTTTACGGCGTTTTCGTAAACGTCATTTTTATAACAACGCCGTATATATTCGGCGCTTTGCTCATTTGAGGTCTGAAGCCCCAATTCAACAAAAACAGGCTTTATTTTATTTATCTCAGACAGTAAATCAAGAATTTCCTTCGGCAGACAGTCAGGTCTTGTCGCAACAGATAAAGCCGCAATTTCAGGAACCTTTACAGCATCAAAAAAGGCTTTCCGCAAGACTTCGGCAGGTAAATATGTGGTTGTATAGCTTTGAAAATAGGCTATATATTTTTTTGCATTTGTTTTTTCGCATATTCTTCTTTTGGCTTGCTCGATTTGGGCTTTGATGTCGCTTCCGTTTTCTGCAAAGTGTGATGAACCCTGACTGCAAAAAATACAGCCTCTTGTATCTGATTTTCCGTCACGGTTAGGGCAGGTGACTCCTAAACATAAAGAAAGGCGGTAAACCTTTTCTCCGAATACCGCCTTGTAATATTCGCTTGCCGAATAAAACCTTCCGTTCATATTAAAGTCTTTTTGCCGCTTCCGAGTCAATGAAAACGTGAACGTTCGGGTGAAGCTGAAGAACGCTTGCAGGGCAAAGGGGTGAAATGTCGCCGTTTATCATTTCATAAATAGCGTCTTTTTTGCTTTCACCTGTTGCAATCATAAATATTTCCTTTGAACGCATAATTGAAGCCGTTCCCATGGTAAGAGCGTAATGCGGCATAGGATTTTCGTCAAAATAAATTGAGTTGGCGGCAATTGTGCTGTCAGAGAGCTTTACTTTAAAGCTGTCTTTTGTGAATTTAGTTGACGGCTCGTTAAAGCCGATGTGACCGTTTCTGCCGAGACCCAAAAGCTGAACGTCAATGCCTTTATCTCGGATAAGGCAGTCGTAGCGGTTGCATTCTTTGTCAAAATCCTCGGCATTGCCGTTTAAAAAGTTGATGTTTTCTTCTTTAACGTCAATATGATTGAAAAGATTTTCGTGCATAAAGGTGTAATAGCTGTTTTTATCGTCGCGGGGAAGCTCGCAGTATTCGTCAAGGTTAAAGGTTGTAATATCCTTAAACGAAACCTTACTCTGCTTATAAAGCTCAATCATATTACTGTAAACCGGAAGAGGAGAAGCTCCCGTGGCAAAACCGAAGGAAAGGGTTGGATTTGCGTTAACACGGCCGATAAGTATTTCAGCCAATTCTTTTCCTAAAGCTTCCTTGTCGTTAAAAATTCTTACTTCCATTTAATTTTCCTCTATTCTTAATTTTATTTTTGTATTGCAAATGCAGTGCATAGCAAATGTAATAATATATTCAGCAAATATTATGTAAAGCCCTGTTCCTGCTTTAAGACCGTTTGATATGCACAAATATGTCATAACAGATAAAACTGCTGTATTTATTATACTGAAAACCGTATTTTTTGCAAGAGCTTTTTTTCCGCAGGAAAACAGCGAAGCGATAATAACCGCTAAAGAGAAAATGATAACAAAAGCCATTGTAAGCGTCGGCAAAAGATACATTTTGTTACTGAGAACCGTATCAAAGCTCAGTTCTCCTTTTATAAGGCTGATAATTAAGCCGTGCAGGGTAAATTTGAAAACAGAATTATCTTGGTTTTTTACGGTAAATACAGGCAGAAGCATCCATAAAAGCGGTGTAAACATAAGTACCAAACGGATTATCTGCCATAACCCTCCGATGCTTGACAATTTCAAGCGGTATAAAAATGCATTTACGGCATTTACCTCTTTTTCAGCCTTTATTCTGTCCTGCTCAAGCCGGTTTTCAAGGTCATAATAAAGCAAGTTGGTTTTGCATTTGGGACATTCCTGCTTTAAATAAAAAAAACTTAAGCTAGCGTTGCATTTCGGGCATTTATTTTCAAGCATTGTTTTCACCTCCGGAAACAGATTTTGACTTTTCGGCACGGCGCTCTGCCATATCGGAACGAATCCCGTTGAGCTTTTCGCCTGTAAGGTCGTACCAAATATACGGAACAGCGCTCAAGATTCCCAAAAGGCTCGGAACAAGAGTGAACATTGCCCAAATAAGCACGTCTGTATGCTCACCCTTAACAGCTGTTTGAACACCGCCTACGTCAACATAAGAAAGACCGATTATCGGAAGCAAAGCCGTTGCCACAGACGTTGAAATTGAGCCTGTCAGCTTGCCCACGAACGTGAGTACAGAGAATGACACGCCCTCGTTTCTCTGACCTGTTTTCCATTCCATATAGTCAACCGTGTCGCCAATCATCTCAGTAGGGATAACCATATTTACTGTGTCAAAGAAGCTGTAAATAAGATTTCTCACAAGCAAAAGCGGAATGATAAAGCGTATATCCGTGCAGTGATTCATACCGATTATGAATACGATTACGGCAGTTATCACCCTTACAAATGTGTTAAGAAAAACTATCTGCCTGTTGTCAAAGCGCTTTTTGAGCTTTGGAATAATCAAATATGTTGCCCAGCCGAAAATGGTTCCGGGGAGATTTATGATAAGAACGAGCGAGCTTAAGTTAACAACCTCTGCATAATAATAGCTTTGGAATACGCCTGCAAGACCGCCGAGCGAACCGATAACACTGCTGCAAACGATAAGCAAAAGCGGTTTGTTTTTAGCAAGTATACGGAAGCCCTCCAAAACAGACGGCTCTTTTACCGACTGAACAACTCTTTCCTTTGTAAAAATGCCTGCAAGTGAGAAAAGTCCCATTCCGAAGGTTGCCGCAATAACTGACAAAAGGAAGAAAACCTGCGGCAGTGAAAGAGAAATAATGTTATGCTCGGAGGCATCCATAAGAAGCGGAATAAGCGTAAGAGAAAGACCGCCCACAATTCCCGAAATGAAACGGGCAGATGAAATTGCTCTTGTTCTGTCCGAGGGCGACGGCGATATTGCTGTACTCATTCCCCAAAAAGGAACATCGCCTATGGTGTAAAACAGCTCCCAAATTATGTACGAAAGGTACATATAAACTACTTTAACCGCCGTAGATTTTACATCCTGTAAAATGAGAGGACCTGAGAACAGCAAAACTGTTGTTATTGCAAGCGGAAGCGGAACGAATAAAAGATATGGACGAAGCTTACCGTACCTTGTTCTTGTTCTGTCGATGAGTGCGCCCATAAGCGGGTCGTTTATTGTGTCCCATATTCCTAAAACAATTATCATAGTTGCAACAGCCTGCGGCGGAATTCCAAATACTTTTGTAAAGAAAAGAGATAGGTACCCTCCCGCAACCATATTGTAGCCGAAAACCTGACCTGCGTTTGCAAAGCCGTAGGCGAGGTTTTCCCTGACACCGACATAGCGAATGTCATTACTGTTGTTTGCCATATTAATCCCCCAAATATTTTTTTATTTTATTTGTTTTGCGCGGTGAAAAAATCTCTTTTGTCGCCGATACACATATAAGTTTTTTCAAATTTATAGATGAGTCGGTCTTTAGCGCTCATTTTATAGTCGAAAAATCTGTTTTTCATATCATCGTAAAGGGGAGAAGCAAGGCGGCACTCTTCCTTTTCGCCGTCGGCAGTTGCGGCAAGAATTATAATTTCACGGTCAGAGGGCAGAGTGACAGAACCGTTACTGTCAACGTCAACCGTAACAATCCAGAAAAACAGCTGAGAAGCAATTTCATCGCCGTTTTCGGAATGTGAATGTGTAAATTCAAAGCCCAGCTTACCGTTTTTTGTGAATGCAGCTTCGCCGTAATCATAAAGGTCCCAGCCTGCATAGTATTCTTGTATATCGTTTATTTCGTAAAGCTTATCGCCGAACATTGCCAGCTTGTCGCCATTTAAAGATGCAGCAAGGAAATGAACTTTTTCGGTTCCTTTTGGCAAAATAATCGTCTGACCGCCGCAAAGAACGGCGTTCCTCTCAGACAGGTCAAAGGGTATTCCGCTGACATATATTTTTTTCGGAGCAAGCTCTAAAGGAAGGGTTCTTTTTATTTTCGGAAGCGTTCCTTTAGAATTATAGTTTGAGGAAAAAGCGCTTACATTTGACGGAATAGGCAGTGAAGCTGTGTTTCCGTCTGTCGACTTTTCACGCTTTACTGTAAGAGCAAAGGATTTAATTTCATAAGGCTCTAAATCAAAAATGAGCTTTCCGTCGGTCACGGGAACGTCTGCAATGTGTTCCTCTGAGGCATAAACAGCTCTTGCCGAAACAATCGGCACGCAAAGGGAAAATTCAACATTTTTCTGTGCCTTCTTTTCGCCTTCTCCTACACGGATAATGATTTCGTCGCTGTCCTCGGCTTTTTTCATAGCTCTGAGTATTGCACCCTTGCTTGAGAGAGAGCCGAATGAAAATTCAGTACCGAGAGAGCCGTTATGTTTTGAGCATACAAACGCTGTCAGCGGCATAATGAAATCGCGGGCCGCCGCCTGTGTGTCACTGCCGACAGAGCCTTTATGAGAGAAAAGCGCATAGGTATATTTGTTACAGCCTAAATCCATCATAGACTGCATACTGTCTATTTTGTAATTTTTTTTCGGTGTGTGAACAACCGTAAGACGAAGAGTGCTGTCGTCAAATTTATCCCATCCGTATTTACATTCGCTGATTACCGAAACGCCGAATTCACCGCTTTTGTCGGTAATATCAGCCCATTTCTGCGCGGGAACCTCAAACAGCTTCTCGTTCATATTTCCCCGTTTAATTGCGCCGAGTCCCAAATCATAAACGGCAGTTTTGTTCTCGGCTGTAAACGGGAAAATCTCCTTACAGCAGGAGCGAAGACTTCTCCATTCAATGTCATTGTGTACCTCAACGTATTTTCCGCCTGAGGAAAGAGCAATAAGGCTTGAAAACACAGAGTCGCCGTATTCTCTTACAATTTTTATTGCAACTCTGCAAGGTCCTTTTTCCACAATCGTTGCAGATTTAATCTCAGGCGTGTGCTGCGGCTTGCGGTTAAGCTCTTTAAAATTCATTTCCCAGGCAGGCCAATGCTCACTTCCGTTATAATCAAAAATTCCCGTAGTTATGGGAGCGGACAGAAGCTCCTTGTTTAACTCTTTATCAAAAATCGAAGCAATATTTCCCTGAGAATTCAATGTAACGGTATATTTTTCGTTTTGAAGAACATCCTGTGATACTTTAACGTCTGTTGCGAGAGTGCATTTCTGAAATTTAAGGTCAAATACCTTAAAGCCCATCGGGGAAACGGTAACCTTGGCGAGAATTGCCGTTGAATTTAAGCTGTGCGCCATTATTTGAGTCGGGTATTCCCTGCCCTGAGCGTCAAAAAGGGAAACCGCTGTGCCGTCAATATTTCTGTCAAGCTTGATTTTAACAATATCCGAGCGTTCGTATTCCATAGGATTTGCTACAATTACGGGGATACCCTCGACAAAAGAGGTATCTAGCTTTTGAGCAATTTTACTAACAGCCGCTTCGTATTCTCCCGTAAATGCATTCAAGGACATGGCATAATCGTTCCAGCTTCTTTTGTAGGCGCGCTGAACAGAGGTTCCGGGAATATCATCGTGAAACTGGTGGGCGATGACTCTTTTCCACGCTGTACGAAGCGCTTCATCGGGATATTTGCTGTTTGCAATTACTTCTGACGCAACGCAAGCTCTTTCCGCCATATCCGCTATTTCTTCATTGCGTCTGTTCCAACGCTTGCCGACAGCGCGAGAGGTATATCCGCCGACAGCGTGGTTGGTCATAACAAGCTCATTATTCCAAACGGGGAGCTTTTGCTTTTCTTCGTAAGGCATTTTTTCAATGTCACGGTAAATATCGTCAGCGGCGGCTGAAATTATTTGCGTATCGCTGTCCTTGTTCTGCTTCATCTCTTTTTGAAGCACTTTAACTGAATGTTCGGGCGGCGCTCCGCCTGTGTCGCCGTGGCTTCCGTGAAAAACAGCGGTATAATTTATACCGTTTTTCTCATTTTCAGTAAGTTTATCGGTTACAAAATCATAATTTCTGATTTTTTTAAAGCAAAGGTCATATTTACCGGGATTTGTTACAGCATAGACAAAATTTCCGTCAACACCGTACCATTTACCTATGTCAAAGGGAATGCCGTAAGCAGAACCCCAGGAGAGCTTTTGTGTTGTAAAGCCTTTAAGGTTGGCGTGGTGCATAACCGACGGCAACGCATAGCCGAAGCCGAAGCAGTCGGGAAGAAAAATGTCCGTTGAGCGTTTACCGAAATTTTTCTCGAAAAAGCTGTTTCCGAGAAGAATGTTTCTGAACAGCGCTTCGGGTGAAGGAATATTAACATCACCGTTTTCGTATGCGCTTCCGCAAACATTCCATCTGCCGTCCGCTATGTACTTTTTGAGCTTTTCCCATTTTTCAGGATAGTACTCCTTAATAAGCTCATACCGGTAAGCGCCTTCAAAGCTGAAGCGGTAGTCAGGATATTTTTCAAATAATGCAAAGTTTTCGTCAAGAGTTGCGGGGATATATTTTTTTACAGTAGTTTCAAAATCCCAGCACCAAACAGTGTCAAGATGCGAATTCGCTATAGTGTAAATTTTCTTTTTGCTCATATTTCCTCCTGTTAGGTTAAATGAGTAAATTTTAATAATACTATATTATAAAAATTATATAAAAAATTTTTGAAAATTGCAATTAAAAATCGCAAAATATATTAAAATACTCTCGACATTATATTAAAAAACTGATAAAATATAAGCCAAGATGTATTTTTATCGGGAGTGATCGTATGAAAAAAGCTGTTTCGCTGTTTTTGGCGCTGGCAATTATTGTTTCTGTTACCGTAATTGCGTTCACTTATAATAAAAACGGCAAGGAATTGTTAATTTCAAAGGACAATATTTCATATGATATAAGCAATAATCTTTACGGCGTTTCGCTGGAGGATGTGAATTTTGCCGTTGACGGCGGTCTTTCCTCAAATTTGGTTAACAATAATTCCTTTGAATATGAAAGCGACAGCCTTTCTGCTTGGAACATTGACGCCGCAAGCTATTCTGTTCAAAGTAAGGAGTCTCTTAATAAAAATAACCGTCATTACCTTTCCGTAACAGTTGACGGCGAGGGAACGGCAATAAATAACGGTTACACTGAGATTTACGATTACAAAACGTATAACTTAAATGAAAAGAAGAAAAATACGTCTGATATGGGCTTTAAAAAAGGCGAAAAATATGAATTTTCCGCTTATTTTAAAAATATAGGCTTTAAAGGCGACATAATTGTATCGCTTAATGCTAAGGGAAATACTGAGGAGTATAAATTCAGTCTGGACGGTTATGACGAATGGACTAAGGTAATATCTCAAATTGAGTCAAATGTGACTGCGGACGGCGGTCTTTTAATAAAAGCGGTGGGTACGGGAACATTTTTAATGGATTTTGTCACTCTTGTTCCCATTGAAAGCTACGGATTTTACAGTGAAGAATGGAAATATTCGAGCATTCGTTCGGATTTTTACAGCGCAGTTAAAGAGCTTTCTCCGAAATTTATCCGTTTTCCCGGAAGCATTGCTTCAAACGGCGGGAATACTGAAAAGCTTTACAATTGGAAAAGCACTATAGGACCTCTTGAAGAGCGGGCGCAGTCAGAAAATCCCTGGAGCGACAGCGAGAACGGCAGGGATTACAATAATTCCAATGCAGTGGGATTTTATGAATATTTTATGCTTTGCGAGGATTTGAATGCGTTGCCGATTCCTGCGGTCAGTGCAGGTATAAGCGTGGAAAGCTATGAGGATTACAGAGAAAAGCACAGCGACTACGAAAACGGAGAATTAACCGAGAACGAATGGCGCTCTTACCTTGACAGCGTTGCCTTAAAGCCGAATACGGAGAAATGGGAAAAATATGTAAACGATATTATAGATTTAATTGAATTTGCTGTCGGCGGCATTGATTCGGAATGGGGAGCAGTACGCGCCGAAAACGGACGGACGGAGCCGTTCGCTATGAAATACCTTGAAATTGACAGCGAAATCGGCGGGGATATATATTGGCGAAATTTTGACAGTATTTACAAGGCGGTAAAAAAGGCGTTTCCGCATATAATCCTTATCGCTTCGCCGAAGGCTGAAGCTGAAAGTGATGAATTTAAGGAGAACAAAGCGATAATTAACGCTGAATATCCCGATGCGGTATTGGGTGAAAGCTGTTTCTCCGAAGGCGGCAAGCTTTTTGAAAAGACCCACAGGTATGACAGCTATGAGCGAAGCGGAGCAAAGGCAGCCGTAGGCGAGTGGTCGGTAAAATCAGACGGCTACGGTACAGTTCAAACCAAAAATAATATCTGGTCGGCAATTGAAGAGGCGGCTTATCTTACAGGAGTTGAAAGAAACGCAGATGTTGTCAGAATGATTTCCTGCGCGCCGCTGTTTTCAAAGGTGAATGCGCAGTGCGAGGACGTTAACCTTGTTTGGTTTGATTCTCAGGAAACGGTTCTGACTCCCGATTATTACACGCAAATGCTGTTTGCTAATAATATAGGAACCAAATACGTTTCTGCGAAGCTTAATATGGAACAGCAGGGAGTTTTTGAAGCCGTAACGGTTGATACTGAGGAACAGGTAATCTATGTAAAGCTTGTAAATACTCAGAATAAGAATATTGATTTAACTCTTAACATTCAGGGCTTCGGCGACATTTCCGCGGCTTCAAATCAATATATGTCTGAGCTTTTTAAAGCCGCCTGCAATGAAATAGGCGGAAAGCTTCACGTAGCCCCGAGAGAAAAGGAGTATACCTTTAAAAATAATAAGCTGAATTTCAATTTAGACGGTTTGTCTGTAAATGTTATAAGGATACCCTACGGAGATAAAAATAAAGCAGAGCTTTACGTTCTTCCCGAAACGGAAATTGTGACGCCGTATATCCATCCGGCATTTAAAATCGTAATACCGTCCGTTATTATGTTCCTGCTTGCAGTTACCGGGCTTGCCGTATTGGCAAACAGATATTCAATAAGAAAAAGAGCCAAAAATAAACCGTCTGAAAACGGTGAAAAGAAGAAATAAATTATATATAATCAAATAAAAAACAGCTTACCGTTTTTTCGGTAAGCTGTTTTTTCTGTAAAATCAATAATATTATTTTTCAAACGGGTAAACAAGCTTCATCTGCCGTCTGCATTCATCCATAATTTTCATACAGTCAAGCGTTGCCGAAAGCGGAACATAGCCCGATTCTTTAAGACCGCTTTTCATTTCTTCGGCGGCTCTTGTAAATTCCGTAAGATAATCGGTTGCGCCTTTGAAAACCTTTTTGCCGTTTTCATTTTGGAGTATTGCTTTGTTTGACATATGAAAGAAAGAAGGAAGCTTTATTGTGCCGTTTGTACCAACAATCGTGCAGTCCTCACGAAGTCCCTTAAGAGCGGAATGTAAATCGCATTTTAGGTTTCCGTATGTCAGGGTTATGTCCTCAGAAACGTCAATTCCGCCCGTGATTTCGCCGTTACAATCAATTTTGTCAGGGTATCCGAATAAATTGTAGCAGTAGGTAATTGGGTAAATGCCTACGTCAAGAAGCGCGCCTCCCGCTGTTTCGGGAAGACGTACCCGTGAGGTTTTTGGCTTCATAATCCCCGGGAACTGAAAGTAAATTGAGGCAGATAAAACCTCGCCGATTTCACCTGATTTAATCCAATTTTTAACGGTGATTGCAACGTCTGAAAACCAAGTCCACATAGCTTCCGCAAGGTATGTGTCATTTGCCCTTGCACATTCAATCAACTCCTTGACATCTGCTTGCGTAATACCCATCGGCTTTTCGCAAAGGACAGGCATTTTTAAGTTCAGCGCTTCAAGAGCATACTGCTTGTGAGAGGTGTGCGGAGTTGCGATGTAAACAGCATCTGCGCCTAAATGCTGAATAGCTTCTTTGCTTGTTTTGTAAGCTGTTGCTCCGTGCGCTTTGGCAAATTTTTGCGCTTTTTCGAAATTCCTGCTGTAAACGGCGACAATTTCGTGGTCGCCCTTTTTGATGCTCTCGGCAGTTTTTGAAGCAATACTGCCGCTGCCGATGTAGACCCATTTGGTTTTACTCATAGTATATTCTCCTTAAAAATGCAGGGAACGACGGGTACCACACAAAATTCTTGTCTCCCCTGAAAGGGGAGATGTCAACGGAGTTGACAGAGGGGTTATAAAGCTTTCTGTCAAAAAAAAATTAACCCCTCAGTATTTTGCTATGCAAAATACAGCTCCCATTTCAGGGGAGCCGAGCCCGCACCTATATTATTGTAATTTTCTTATTTAATCTCCGATATATCGTAGGGAGTACGCTGATATACGAAATAGTTAAGCCAGTTTTGCATAAGAAGACTGCCCTCAGTGCGCCAGGTTATAGGCGGAGTCAGTTTTATATCGTCATTCGGGAAATAGTTATGCGGAATTTTTATGGGCAAGCCTTTACTTAAATCTCTGAAATACTCCTTTGCAAGCGTGTTGCTGTCATATTCCGAGTGACCCGTGCAGAAGAAATTGCGACATTCCATATCTGCTACAATGTGAACTCCCGCTAAATCCGAATAAGAAAGAATCTGCAAATCCTTTACAAGAGCAATATCCTCTTTTCGTATTTCCGTATGGCGTGAATGGGGAACATTGAACACATCTGAAAATCCCCTGAGAAGAGGGTGGTACATATCAAGCGGACGGCATTTGAAAATGCCGAATATTTTTTCGGGAAGAATATATTTGGGAATTCCGTAATGGTAGTAGAGCGCAGCCTGAGCGCCCCAGCAGATGTTGTAGGTTGAATAAACGTGGGTTTTTGCCCATTCAAAAATCATACAAAGCTCGTCCCAATAGTCAACCTCTTCAAATGGCATTAACTCAACGGGAGCGCCCGTAACAATCATTCCGTCAAAGCGCTCGTCCTTAACGTCGTCAAAGGTCTTGTAAAATTTAAGCATATGCTCTTTTGAGGTGTTCTTGCTTTCGTGGGTTGCAACCTGCAAAAGTTCAACGTCAACCTGCAAGGGAGAGTTACTGAGCAGTCGCAGAATTTGCGTTTCTGTCTCCATTTTTGTGGGCATAAGGTTGAGAAAAAGAATTTTAAGCGGACGAATATCCTGTGTCATAGCCCGTGATTCACTCATAACGAAAATATTTTCTAATTCAAGATTGTGTCTTGCGGGCAGTTGATTGTCAATTTTAATAGGCACAGTTCATCACTTCCTTTAATTTATTTTTATCATAAAACAGTTTCAAATATTTATTTTAACATAAAGCCCTTGATTTTGCAAATTCAAGATTAAAAATAAATTAATCATAATAAGATTTATGCAAAAGATACAAAATCATACCATTCAATTGACAAAAAATTTATAATTGATATAATATAACTGTAAAATTATATATTGGGTTATTTTTTATGGAGAATGTATATTATGGCGATTTTTATAATTTTAGTAATAATTCTCATTGCATACGGAGTGTTAAATATTCCTTTGGTAAATCAAATGGCTTCGCCGTTCCTTGCGCCGGTTTTTATATATCTTGTTTGGGCTGCTTATAAGCAAATGAAAGATAATGAAGAAAATAAGAAAGCAATTTATTCATTGCAATGTCAACTGCTTGAAATGCGTAATACTCTTTTTGGTCAAGGACAGGACAGTAATTTGAATAATAACGATAAGAAATAAGCAAAATTTAGTTTACTGATAATTATTTAAAATGAACAACAAAATAACCGCTCTGTTGGTGCAGGGCGGTTAATATTTTATCAATAATCAGAGTATTTCTGCGAGTATGCTGTTTGAAATCAGAAAGCCTTTTCGGGTTAAGCGAATACCCGTTTCGCTTATTTCCATAAGACCGTTATCCGCAAAAACAGCGGATTTTTTTATCATTTCGTCGGGAATTTTATGCCCGAAGCGCTTTTCGGCTTCGCTGTTTAAAAGCCCGTCGGTTAGCCTTAAACGAAGCATTGCGTATTCGGTAAAATCGCCGCCGTCGCCGTCCTGTATAGGCTTTGCATTATTCAAAAATGCATTTAAATCACGCTCAAAATAAAACCGTTTTCCGTTTAAAAACGAGTGGGCGGCAGGACCTAAACCTAAATATTCCTCGCAATTCCAATATTTAAGATTATGCCGGCTTTCATACCCCGATTTAGCAAAATTAGAGATTTCGTATTGCATTATGCCGTTTTTTTCGAGTGTTTCGCACGCCTGCAAATACAAATCTGCAACTGCATCGTCGTCAGGCAAAGAGAGTGAAGCTTGCTTGTTATAAAATACCGTGCCTTCTTCAAGCTTTAAAATGTATGCGCTTATGTGCGGAACGCCGAGAGATACGCAAAAATCAAGTGTCCCTGCAAGCGATTTTTCAGTCTGACAGGGTATGCCGAGCATAACGTCAAGTGAAATATTTTCTATTCCTGATTTCTGAGCGTTTTTTACGGCTTTTTTTACGGTTTCTGAATCCGAAAGTCTGCCGAGTGCCCGCCGCTCGCCGTCATTTGCTGACTGAAGCCCCATTGAAATTCTGTTAACACCGTAAAAAGCAAGTGTTTTGAAAAAATCTTCGGATAAGCCGAAGGGATTGCACTCAACCGTTATTTCGGCATCGGATGTTAAAAACGGCAACGCTGATTTCACAATTTTGCCCAAATTCTCCGCTCCGAGAACGGACGGAGTACCGCCGCCTATGTAAAGTGTATCAGCTTTACAGGGGATTTTACTCATTTCAGCCGTTATTCTGTTTTTAAGCACGTTCACATATTGCTCTTTTGTGCTGTCGTCAGCCCTTAACGAATAAAAATCACAGTACGGGCATTTTGAACGGCAAAAGGGAATATGCAAATAAAGTCCTATATTTTTCATACGATAATAAATTCGGCATTGCGCTTATTCATCGTCAAGCTTGAGTACCGCCATAAACGCCTCCTGCGGAACTTCAACCGTACCGAATTGGCGCATACGCTTTTTGCCTTCCTTCTGCTTTTCAAGCAGCTTTTTCTTTCTTGTAATGTCGCCGCCGTAGCACTTTGCAAGAACGTCTTTTCGCATAGCTTTAACGGTTTCACGGGCAATAACCTTACTGCCCACGGCAATCTGAACGGGAATTTCAAACATCTGTCTCGGAATATTGTCTTTCAGCTTTTCGGCAATTTTTCTCGCTCTGCCGTATGCTTTGTCAGAGTGGATAATGAATGAAAGCGCGTCTATTGTGTCGCCGTTTAAAAGCACGTCAAGCTTAACAAGGCTTGAACGCTGATAATCCGCAAGCTCGTAATCAAATGATGCATAACCTCTTGTGCGTGATTTAAGAGCGTCGAAAAAGTCATAAATTATCTCGTTAAGCGGTAATTTGTAATGCAAATCAACACGGTCGGCGTCAAGATAAGTCATACCTATATATACTCCGCGTCTGTCCTGACATAAATCCATTATCTGACCGACATAAGAGGGCGGAGCGTAAATGTGCGCTTCGACAGTAGGCTCCTCCGCATAGTCAATCGTTGCAGGGTCAGGGTAGTGACTCGGATTGTCGATTTCGACCATTTCGCCGTTTGTCAGATGAATTTTGTAAATAACGCTCGGAACGGTGGTAACCAAATCAAGGTTGTATTCACGTTCAAGGCGTTCCTGTATAATTTCAAGGTGCAAAAGTCCTAAAAATCCGCAGCGGAATCCGAATCCCAGCGCGCCTGAGGTCTCAGGCTCAAACGAAAGCGCGGCGTCATTTAACTGTAATTTTTCAAGTGCCTCACGCAGTGCCTCGTAGTCCGCTCCGTCGGCAGGGTACACTCCGCAGAATACCATCGGGTTTACCTTTCTGTAACCCGGAAGCGCTTCAGCGGCAGGGTTTTCAGCGGTTGTAACCGTGTCACCCACTCTCGCGTCTCCTACCGTTTTAATTGACGCGGTGATGTAACCAACCTCTCCCGAGGATAGCACATCTGTCTTTTCCATAAATGTGGGGCGCATATAGCCCACCTCAACAACGGTAAATTCAGCGCCCGTTGCCATCATTCGCATAGTGTCGCCTGCTTTAATCTGCCCGTCCACAACGCGCACGTAAACAATAACACCCTTATAACTATCGTATACAGAATCGAAAACAAGCGCACGCAAGGGTTTATCATCGTTGTTTTCGGGCGGCGGAACAAGCTTTACAATGCTTTCAAGCACTTTTTCAACATTTTCACCCGTTTTTGCCGAAACTTTGGGCGCTTCACTGCAATCAAGTCCTATAATATCCTCAACCTCTTTTGCGACACGCTCAGGGTCGGCAGCAGGCAAGTCAATTTTATTTATAACGGGAACCAGCTCTAAATCGTGGTCAAGAGCTAAATATGTATTGGCAAGTGTCTGCGCTTCAACGCCCTGAGATGCGTCAACAATTAACACTGCGCCCTCGCAGGCGGCAAGCGAACGTGAAACCTCATAGTTAAAGTCAACGTGACCGGGGGTATCAATTAAATTAAGGTTATAGGTGTTGCCGTCTAAGGCTTTGTAATCAAGCTTTACGGCGTGCGCCTTAATTGTAATTCCGCGCTCACGCTCCAAGTCCATATTGTCAAGGAGCTGTTCCTGCATATCACGCTTTGCCACGGTTTCGGTAAGCTCCAAAAGGCGGTCAGCCAAGGTTGATTTGCCGTGGTCAATGTGAGCAATAATTGAAAAATTCCTGATAAATTCTTTTTTTGACATATATTACCTCTTGTTGCTGTTTTTGAAATATTTATAAATTATATTGATAACTGTATACAGTCCTGCGGCAATGAGAAGAATCGGAATTATCATTGGCAAAGTAAAGGATGTTATATAGTAACTAATAATACCTTTAATTGAAAATGAATTGGACATCATACAGCATGCGCCGTACCCGAACAACATAACAATTACGCTCATAATTATGCCGAGTGAATTGAATTGTAATTCCGAATTATCGGATTTTGTTTTTCTTTTTTTTGATGATTTGGAGGTTTCAGCTTTACTTTGCTTTTTAGGAATGATAGTGCCGACGCTTCCTATAAAAAACGGCAGTGAACCTAACGCAAAGAAAAAGCCTATAAACATCAGCTGTGTGCTGTTCTTATTCGGACCGCCGATAACAGCTTCATCGGGATTCTCCGGATTATACAGAATTTCGCACGGTGTACCCTCGGCAGGCACAAAAGCTGTTGAAAAGTCGCTTGTTACAAAATATTTTTCCGAATCAACGGTAAAGCAGTAGGTAAGCTTGTATGTAGCAGCACTTGATTCTTGCTTAACCGCATCGTAATGCTCGTCCTTGTAAAGCGTACTGCCGCACAAATATCCGGTGGCAGCTTCAAAGCCCTTTGTGGGGGACGTAACTTTTTCGTATATTCCGAGACCTATAAGAAAAACTCCTATAAGCAGTGCGATTATCGGTAAAAACAAAAATTTTAATGTTTCCTTATAATAGGACATATTTTCCGTCTCCTGTTAATAGTGATTAAACCCCTCTCCGAGTATTTCCTTTGCATTTGTAATTATAAGAAACGCTTTTTCGTCAAATGCTTTTATTCTTTTAATAAATTTGCCTGTCTGATTGTCATAGCAGGCACAAATTAAAACATCCTTTTGAGTGTTTGTGTAGCCGCCTTGCCCACGCAGTATCGTAACCCCTCGGTGTATTTCGTTTGTTATAAGCGTTCTTATTTCGTCGCCCTTTTCGGATATTATGAAAATAAGGCTTGAGCGGTGCATACCGAAAATTATATAGTCAATGGTCTGCGAGCTTACAAAAATTACAACCGACGCATAGAGCGAGGACTCAATATTTCTGTAAACAAGACCGCCGAGAATTATAATTGCAAGGTCAACAATAAAAATTGTTTTGCCTAAGGTAATATGGGGATATTTCATTCCGATAAGCTTTGCGATTATGTCCGTGCCACCCGTGGTGGCTCCGTTTATGAAAACTATACCTAAACCTGCTCCCGACAGAAATCCCCCGAAAAGCGAGGCTAAAAGTAAATCGCCTTTATACACGGGCAGAAAATCGCCGATGTCAATAAGAGCGGACATAATAAGCGTTGCCCAAAATGAGGACGCAACGAAACGCAGACCCAATTTTTTATAAGAAATGATAAACAGGGGAATGTTTAAAAGAAAAATAACAGTACCGATAGGAGCACCCAACAAATAGTTTATTACTGTTGCAAAGCCCGTAAACCCGCCGTTCAGTATTTGGTTTTTTGACAGAAAGCAGTTTACTGAAATGCTGTAAAGCGTTCCGCCGAAAATATATATTGCCGTGTCAGATATAAACGTTTTAATTCTTTTCGTTTTTTTCAAAAATGTCAGCACCTATTTCATTGATGACTGCATTAAACAATGAGCTTAGGCGCTCAAAAGAGCCGCTTAAATAAAGATAGCCTACAAGAGCCTCAAAACCCGTTGCATAGTGATAGTCACATCCGCTTTGGTTCTTCGGCGTGTGAGAGGTGTGGGCATTTCTGCCCCTCTTGAAAACCTCGGTTTCTTTTTCAGTAAGCACGGGCAAAAGTGTTTTCATATACTTTGCCTGCGCCTGAGCGTTAACAGCCTTAACCGAAAGCTTATGTAAATCACGCACGGGTCTGTTTGCGTCGCTTACCAACATTTCACGGATAACGAGTGAAAAATATGCGTCGCCGACGAAAGCCAAAGTCAGCGGACTTAATGCGTCGGGATTTGTTTGTTTATCGAATAATGTCATATTTTGTTCGGCTCTCCTCGCCTTACGGTATATATTCAAATTCCAAGTCGTAGATACTTACAAGGTCGCCCTCGTGAATACCCTTGTTTTTAAGCTCGTCAATAATTCCGCTTGACTGTAAAACTCTTTGAAAATACTGAAGAGATTCGTAGTCGTCAAGGTCGGTCTGGCAAAGGATTCGGTAAAGCCATTCCGCCTCAACAATATATACATCGTCGTGCACGGTGACTGTAAAGCCGTCCTTTTTGCTCTTCTCTTCAAGCATACTTACGGGGATTTCCTCAGCCTCATAGCGCTTAACAGGGGGGAGCGTGTCTAAAAGACGTGCCGCCGCGTCAATAAGCTCTTTAGTGCCGTGCTTAATGGGCGCGCAGATTTCAAAATACTGAAGTCCCTTGCCCTCAATATATTTTCTGAATGTTGAGAGTTGTTCGTCTGTGGCTAAATCAATTTTATTGCCTGCTACAATCTGCGGACACTTTGCAAGCTCGGGATTGAATTTCTCAAGTTCAGCATTTATTGCCTCAAAATCTTCTATCGGGTCTCTGCCCTCACTGCCTGCAACGTCTACAATGTGAATGAGCATACGGCATCGCTCCACGTGGCGCAAAAATTCGTGACCGAGACCCACGCCGTCGCTTGCTCCCTCAATAAGACCTGGAATATCCGCCATAACAAAGCTTTTTTCGGGACCCATTCTGACAACACCCAAAACGGGAATAATAGTAGTAAAATGATAGTCGCCGACAATAGGCTTTGCCTCGCTTACAACGGAAATGAGCGATGATTTTCCGACATTGGGGAAACCTAATAATCCGACATCTGCAATAAGCTTTAATTCAAGACTTACGTCCCACTCTTCACCGGGAGCGCCCATTTTTGCAAAACGGGGAGTCTGCCTTGTGGATGTGGCAAAGTGTGAGTTACCCCAACCGCCTTTGCCGCCTTTAGCGGCGATAAATTCATCATCTGTCGAAAGGTCTGCCATTACAGTGTTGCTTTCTGCTTCACGAATAACCGTACCTCTCGGCACACGGATAATAAGGTCTTGTCCTTTTTTACCGCTTCTTCGGCTGCCTGAGCCGTCTGCGCCGTTCTCGGCAACATATTTTCTTTTGTATCGGAAATCGGCAAGGGTTGACAGATTATCGTCAACCTTAAAAACTACATTGCCACCCTTTCCGCCGTCGCCGCCGTCAGGCCCGCCCGACGCTATATATTTTTCACGGTGAAATGCAACAGCGCCGTTGCCGCCGTTACCGCCTTTGATTTTAATTTTCGCAATATCAACAAACATAATGTAACCTCAAAATTTACACAAATATACATATACATTATTATTTTACACCAAAATCCAAAAATAATAAATAGTATTTGAAAAGATTTTTATTTTTTATATAGGATATTTTGCGTCACGTAGGGTGAGGGCTTGCTCTCGCCGTGTAGGGACAGGCTTCCACGCCTGTCCGTTTTTGTTGCACCCATCTTGTAGGGGACGGTGCCCCACCGTCCCGTGAAAATTGCATATAACTTTTTGGGCGGATGAAGGCATCCGCCCCTACTTTTTGATGTGCTTTTATAATTACAGTGTAGGGACAGGCTTCCACGCCTGTCCGAAACGAAATTGAAAAAATATCAAATTTATAACGGTATGCCGAGGTCGGCATACCCTACAATTTTATTGAAAATAAAACAGCAACATCATTTGTATGTTGACAATCGAAAATGCCAATGATAAAATATATATGCCAAACAAATCTTAATAGCATTTTTGAGGTATTCCTTTATTTTTTATAGGAATATTATATTCTTTTATGCAAACACTTCAAGATGAATTATGCAAAAGCGCAATTCCACTTGAAGTGTATTAAGGTTTACCTTATGCATTTAAGATTTGTTTGGCGACAATCGGAGTTGCGTTTTTCGGTGCGTAGCTTCGGTTGCGCACTTTTTATTTTAGGAGGAGGTTATATTTATGTATAACGATATCGGAGGTAAAATTAAAAAACTTTCAAAAACAATTGCAGTTATTGAAGCTTTTATAACAGTAATCATTGCAAGTAGTTTTATGTTTACTGATGACGAAAAAATGGTCGGTATAGGTGTTCTTGTAATGATAATCGGTTGTGTAATCGCTTGGATTTCATCATGGCTGCTTTACGGATTCGGTGAAATAATAGAAAAAGTTTCTTTAATTGAAGAAAATACTCGAAATAAAGATACAAAAACGGAAACATATACAAACTTATAAGATTTTATGCTTTTTAAAAGTGCGCAGTTGAAAAAATATATTGTACGGACAGGCTTCCACGCCTGTCCGTTTTTTTGCACCCTCTTTGAGGGAGAAAAATCCGGAAAGCATTTTAAATTCAGTTAATTGTGATATAAGTCCGATATTTCGGACTAAAAATCGCAAAAATTACGAACATTTGTATTGACAAAGCGAAAAAAGCTGATATAATAATACTCGTAAAGAACATTTGTTCAAATTTGTTCGGATAATTTAAAAATCAATATAGATGTGAGGTATGAATTATGACAACAGCAAGTATTATTTCAATTTTAGTGGATTTTTTGGCGGTGGCTCTTTTGATTTACGGCTTTATTAACGAAGAAAAGGTTATTGACTTTGAAATGACGGTTAGAAGAATAGTAATCGGTAATATCAGAAGATATATCCGTATTAAGAACCGTAAAAAAGCAGTGGCAAGGGGCGAGCATCTTCACCTTTATTCCGAATCTGCAAACCGCAGAATTACAGGGGATACAACCTCAACAGTTGCGTAAGATTATATATGTTTGACAGTATTGATGCAGGTGTTTACGGATGTTACCCCTCATCAGCCCCTACTGTTCAATGCTTTTATAAAATCGTAGAGGACGATGCCCACATCGTCCTAAAAACTGCACTGTTCTATTTGCAGAGGAATAACGGCGTACCCTATAATGTCAATTTTAAACAGCATTATTCTAATTATAATTTTCTTTTATTTTTTCACACCCATTTAAAGCTACGGGGCAGTACAAAAACGTACTGCCCCGTATGCGTTATCATTTAATTTTCTCAATCACTTTATCGTAATTTTCGGCTCGGTGGGGGAAGGTGCAGTTACTGCAATCCTTTACGCCGTTCGGAAGATAAGTAAAATTTCCCTTGCAGTCCTCTTTGTAAAGCGGACAAAAGCAGAAAAGACAGTTTATTCTGTCAAGCCCCTTGTGGCAAGGGTAGTATTCACATTCTTTATTTTCAAAAAATTTGTAGCTCATAAATTTCAGTCCGCTGTGTATTCTCTGACTCTAAGAGGTATTCCCATACTGTCCGCAAGCTTTTGGCAATCCGCAATATCCTCTTTCGAGATAACGTCAACGAGTGAAAATTTAACAGTCACGTCATATTTTTTACATTCCTCTGCAAATTTAAGTATAGCGGGGAATGCTTTTTCTTTAAATGTGGGGTGGCACAGCGCCTCATATTTTTCGCTTGTAGGGGCGTTGAGCGATATTGAAACAATATCCAAATTCTCGCAGATTTCTTTTGCAGTCGGCTTTTTATTGAGCAAATCCGAAAGGCCGTTTGTATTAATCCGTAATTTGCAGTCTGGCATTTTGGATTTAAGATATTTTGCGGTTTTAATAAGATTATCGTAAGCGCATGTCGGCTCGCCGTAGCCGCAGAAAATTATTTCGCCTGAATACTTATTGAAATCGAAAGCGTCAATTTCAGCCTTTATTTCGTCAAATGACGGGCTGTGCCCCGAAAACCAGAGGGTATCGGCGTCGCCAACGCTGTCACCGTTATTGCGTATGCAAAATTCGCATCTGCACGGGCAGGAATTTGTAATATTAAGATAAACGTGATTTTCAAAGGTGTAAACTATGTTTGCCATATCTTTCTCCTATGTATTTATTATTTAAACAATCTGTTTTTGAAATTTAATTTGTCAAGGGACGCGCCTAAAATCCAGTATACCGCCGCGCTGCCTGACGCCTGCACGATGCTGAACGGAACAGACGTCCAAGCGGTTGGGAAGCTGTACATAATTCCTTCAGCCAAAAGGTAGCCGAAAATTGTAATAAGCCCCGAAATAACAGGCATTGCAACAGTCGCTTTGTTGACAATTTTATTCGGGCTTTTTGTGATTTTTGCGCTGTACATAATGGCAAATGGCAGTACATTGAGCGCTTTAATTACCGCCGTTACAGGCGCCCAAACCGCCGCGCCTGCAAGTAAATCCGCAATTCCTCCGCCGACAGCCGCCGCAATGCAGGCGTAGGGCAGCGAGAGAACACAGGCGGCAAGGTAAATTACACTGTCGCCGAAATGAAGATACCCTTCGTTAATGCCCGTGTTTATTTTGATAAACGCTGTTGCAACCGCTGTAAGCGCGGCAAAAAGTGCGGTCAGCGCAACGAGCCTAAGATTTTTCAGATTTTTGTCAGTCATTTTTCAGCACCTCTAAATATTTTTGGAAATTTATTCCGTCATTGCGGTCGCTTCCCTCGAAAAATGTGCTTTTAACAGATTTTTCTAAAAATATTGACGCTGTATTTACCGCTGTTTTTAAGGGGACGCCCAAAACAGCCTTGGCGCAGATTACGCTTGCGAAAAGGTCGCCCGTGCCGGAATAGCTGCCGCCGAAAATCTGCGATTTTATGTGACATCGTGAGTTCTTTTCGCAGACAATATTGTAAATTTCACCCTTTAAGCGTACGCCTGTAACAATTACCGCTTTAAGCGTATTACTGAGCAGGCTGCCGGCAACAGAGCCGATAAATTCGATGTATCCGTCATCTTCGCTTTTAAGAATTACGTCGGAATATTCCAACCCTGCGAGAACGCAAAGCTCTGTAAGATTAGGCGTGATAATGTCGGCTTTTTTTGCTGTTTCCGCAACTTTTTTGCAAAGCTCTTCTGAATAAGTTCCGTAAATTTCGCCGTCATCCGCCATCACGGGATCAACAAGCAGGACTGTTTTTTCTGACTTAAATTTTTCAATGAAAGAAGAAATTAAATCTGCTTGCAGGGGCGACGCTATGTAGCCTGTCAAAATTCCGTCAAAGCTGTACCCGAGCTTTTCCCATTCATTTGCATAAGCGGTAAATTCACTTGTAAGGTCGATGAAATGATATGAGCTGTACCCAGTCTGCGCGGAGAGAACAGCGGTGGGAAACGGACAGCACTCAATTCCGAGCGAGGATATTACGGGAATTGATGCCGTAAGCGAGCATCTGCCGAAGCCTGAAATATCGCCGATTACAGCTATACGCTTCAAAATTTTCGCCTTCTTTCATTTACAAAAAATAACATTGCTTTTTGTTTTTCCGTGATATATAATATACTTAAATTGTCATTATTAAAATATACAAATTAAAGAAATTTTTAGGGGACAGTTTATGAAAAAACAGGACAGTCTTTATATGCAGGTGTATGATTATTACTGTAATTTAATTGAGTCGGGAAAAATGCGTAACGGTGAAAAAATTCCGTCGATAAGACGGAGCGCCGCTGAGCTTGATGTCAGCAAAACGACCATTGAACAGGCGTATATGTGCCTTTGCGACGACGGCTATTTAGTGCCTAAAAGACAGAGCGGATATTACGTTTCAAGGCGCGCTGAGCAGAAGAAAAACGAAAATAAAAAAAGCGATGAAATGCTTGAAAACAAAATGGTTTATGACTTTTCTTCGTCAGGCGTTGACTCGGAAAGCTTTGATTTAAGCCTTTGGCGAAGATATGTTAAAAGCGCTCTGCGCCAAACCGAAAGGCTTCTCGGCTACGGCGAGCCGCAGGGGGAAAAGGAGCTTCGGGAGGAAATCGCCCTTTTTGCAAAGCAAAGCAGAAACTGCGTCTGCGATGCGGAAAATATTGTTATAGGCGCAGGTGTTCAGTCGCTTTTGCATATTTTATGCCCGTTAATTAAGGAGAGAGAAAGCATTGCCTTTTCCGACCCGAATTACATTCAGGGCGTGTCGGTATTTGTTGACCACGGATTTAAAGCAGTGAGCGAAGCTGACAGCGCGGATATAATTTACACTTCCCCCTCAAGAAAAACGCGTTGGGGCGAAACTATTTCTGTTTCCGAAAGATTTAAGCTGACCGAATTTGCCTCTGCCTCAGGCAAACTGATTATTGAGGATGATTACGGCAGCGAATTTCGCTATGTTAACAGACCGACTCCGTCTTTACAGGGACTTTGCGGCGGGAAAAATGTTGTTTATCTGGGGACCTTTTCAAAGCTTTTACTGCCGTCTATCAGAATAAGCTATATGATTTTACCGTCAGAGCTTAACGACAAATACCGCAAGGTTTCGTCTGTCTATAATCAGACTGTGTCAAAAGCTGACCAGATAGCGCTTTGCAGCTTTATCCGCGACGGGCATTTGTCCTCTCAGATAAGAAAATCCAGAAAGCTTTATTTACAGAAATCAAAAAATCTCTGCGATTTGCTGGAAAGGGAATTTGCCGAAAGTATAAGCATAGGCAAAACGGATTCGCCGCTTTTTGTAAAGGCAGAGATTAAAACGGATATATCTTTGAATGAGCTTGTTGACTCCTGCGAAAAGAACGGACTCAGAATTATTCCGATAAGCGAAAACGGCAACGGAATTGAAATTGCTTTTTCAGTGTCGGCGATAAGCGCGGAAAAAATGGAAAACGGCGTTAATTTGTTAAAAAGTTTAATAACAGATAGTGAATAACAACAAAAAAAACAAGAGTAAATGTATGAAATGACAATTCTTTAATAAAATCCTGTTTTTTTTACAAAAAGCATAGATTTTTGAGACGGCTTCTGTTATAATTGTTACGCATATGTTGTGTTTATATTTATATATAATTGTATATATAAATACGCATATTAAGGCTTGTTAAATATTTATTTAATAAGGTGACGGCATATCGGGTTCGATTCCTATCACCTTGAAGAAGGAGGAAATATAAAAAATGCTCAAAAAGATAAGTACTGTTCCTTTTAAGGGGACAGCTGAGCAGGAACAGCAGTTAAAGGCTGTTATCGACGCTAACAAAAATGACAAAAGTATGCTTATGCACGTAATGCAGGAAGCGCAGGGAATATACGGCTACCTTCCGTATGAGGTTCAGGTTATGATTGCTGAGGGTATGGATATTCCGATTGAAAAGATTTACGGTGTTTCAACCTTCTATGCTCAGTTTGCGCTGTCCCCCAAGGGTAAATACAATATTTCCGTTTGTCTCGGCACGGCCTGCTACGTTAAGGGCGCGCAGTCAATTCTTGACAAGGTTGAGGAGGAGCTTGGCATAGGGGCAGGCGAATGCACGCAGGATACTGCATTTTCAATTGAAGAGTGCCGCTGCATCGGCGCTTGCGGTCTGGCTCCCGTAATGACAGTTAATGACGACGTTTACGGCAGACTTGTTCCTGAGGATATTTCAGGCATACTTGCTAAATACAAATAATTCTTTTTCCTATTAAAAGAAGGGGCTTTTCTTTATGAAAATCAGCATGATAAGAGATTTGCTTAATGCGCAGATTGTTTGCGGTGAGGATATGCTCGATAACGATGTGTTTTCTGCCTGCGGAAGCGATATGATGAGCGACGTTTTGGCTTACGTTAAGGACCAGGCGGTTCTGCTTACGGGTCTTGTAAATTCACAGGTTATCAGAACGGCGGAAATGATGGATATGGTATGCATTGTTTTTGTAAGGTCTAAGCGTCCTACAAGTGAAATGATTGAGCTTGCAAAGGAAAACGGCATGGCGGTGCTTACCACGGATATGCGTCTTTATGAGGCTTGCGGAAAGCTTTATGTAAACGGCCTTGTAGGAAACGGTCAGGTGCACCATGAGTGAATCTTTGACTTTTCATTTTGATGTTGACGGCGAGGATTTTACCTCTGCGGGTCAGGCATCGGTTCAGGTAAAAAAGAATTTAAGACGCTTGGGAATTCCGCCTGAGATTATCAGACAGGTTTCAATTGCTATGTATGAGGGCGAAATCAATATGGTAATTCACGCCGGCGGAGGAGTAGCGGACGTAATAGTCAGCGAAAATAAGATTGAAATTATTCTTGAGGACCACGGTCCCGGAATTCCCGATGTTGAGCTTGCCATGCAGGAGGGTTACTCGACCGCTCCCGACAGCGTGCGTTCACTCGGCTTCGGCGCCGGAATGGGTCTTCCCAATATGAAACGCTATATGGACGAAATGACAATAGACTCGGTTGTAGGTAAAGGAACAACCATTAAAATGGCGGTTTACCTTTCCTGACTATTTTGACAGAAGGGGGTAATTAAGATGTTCAAGCATTCTGTTGAACTTGATGTGAGCAAATGCACAGGCTGTACAACCTGCATACGCCACTGCCCTACCGAAGCTATCAGAATAAGAGACGGCAGAGCCGTTATAAACGATGACCGCTGTATTGACTGCGGCGAATGTATAAGAGTTTGCCCCAATAACGCAAAACGCGCGATGTGCAGTAAATTTGAGCATTACTCCCACTACAAATGGAAAATTGCTCTTCCGGCACCTGCGCTTTTCGGGCAGTTTGAAGGGCTTGACGATGTTGACACTGTTTTGCAGGGGCTTCTTGACATTGGCTTTGACGATGTTTTTGAGGTTGCAAAGGCGGCGGAGCTTGTTACTGAGTACACAAGGCTTTACCTTAAAACCGAGGGGATTAAGAAACCTGTTATCAGCTCGGCTTGTCCGGCAGTTGTAAGGCTTATTTCATTAAGATACCCGTATCTTCGTGACAATATAATGCCGATTTTACCGCCGATTGAAATTGCGGCTATGCTCGCAAGGAAGAAAGCTCGTGAGGAGCATCCCGAATTTGCGGAGGAGGATATAGGAATTTTCTTTATTTCTCCGTGCGCGGCAAAGGTAAGCTATATCAGAAACGGATTCGGCGATTACAAAAGCAAAATAGACGTTGTCATTTCTCTTAAAGATGTATATTTTATGTTAATGGGCGTAATGAAACGGGGCAATGCACCTAAAATCGCGTCCGAGGCGGGAATGATTGGAATCGGCTGGGCTTCCAGCGGAGGAGAGTCGTCCGCAATACTTAACGATAAATACCTTGCCGCAGACGGCATTGAGAATATAAACAAAGTTCTTGATACCATAGAAAACGGCAATATTCAGCAATTGGAGTTTGTTGAGCTTAATGCTTGCCCGGGCGGCTGTGTGGGCGGCGTTATGACAATAGAAAATCCGTTTGTTGCAAGAACACGCTTGCAGTCCGTGAGAAGATATTTACCCGTATCGCTCAACAGACTGCCCTGCGATATGCATTACATACCTGAAAATGTTGTTTGCTCTGAATTGCCGACGTATATGCCGATTTCAAGACTGAGCGAGAGCTTCAGCGAGTCAATGCGAATGATGGCTGAAATTCAGCGGATAAGGGAAACGCTTCCGGGCATTGACTGCGGTGCGTGCGGCTCACCCGGCTGCCGAGCTTTTGCAGAGGACGTTGTCAGGGGAACGGCGAGCATTGACCAATGCTGTGTTCTTAAAAATTCATCTAAATCTCCGACGGAGGAAACACCGTGACAGTTAAAGAGCTTTCCGAAAAATGTAAATTTAAAACAGCGGCTTTGCCTGACGGCGACCGTGAAATTGACGGGTGCTATATAGGCGACCTTTTGAGCTGGGTAATGGGCAGAGCTGAGGCAGACTGCGTCTGGATAACAATAATGTCAAATCTAAACATTATTGCAGTAGCTTCTCTTGCGGATGTTTCCTGCATAATCCTTTCAGAAGGCGTAACGGTAGATGACAGTATACTTAAATTAGCTGAGGAAAAGGACGTTAATATTTTACTGTCGGACAAAAAAACCTATGAAACGGCAGTTGCCGTTTACGAAAATATATGAATAAGTATTATTACGATTTGCACATTCATTCCTGTTTGTCTCCTTGCGGAGATGATGAAATGACTCCTAACAATATTGCGGGAATGGGCGTGCTTAACGGGCTTAATATAATGGCTTTGACCGACCATAATACTTCAAAAAACTGCCCCGCTTTTTTTAAAGCGGCGAAGCGAAACGGTATAATTGCCATTGCGGGAATGGAGCTTACAACGGCGGAGGATATTCACGTTGTCTGCCTTTTTAAAGACCTTGAAGCAGCGATGGATTTTGACAGTACGGTTGACAGTCACAGAATTAAATATCCGAACAGAACGGATATTTTCGGTAATCAGCTCATTTTAGACGAGAATGACGAGCTTGTCGGCACGGAAGAATTCTTTCTTCCGAATGCAACCGACATTTCTGTTGAAAGTGTGCCGAAAATTATTAAAAGCTACGGCGGATTTTGCTATCCCGCCCACATTGACAGAGAAGCAAACGGCATAATCTCAATTCTCGGTGATTTCCCTGTGAACAGCGGCTTTACCGCGGCGGAATTTCACGACGGAGAGAATATAGAAAAATATAACGGAAAATATCCGGAAACACGTGATAAACAGATAATCGTATCATCAGACGCGCATTATCTGTGGAATATAAAAGAAAAGAAAGAGTATTTTCTTATTGACGATGAACCGTACAGCAGCGATTTGGTGCGAAAAAAACTTTTTGAACTGTTGGAGGCAATATAGATGAAAGAGCTGTCGCTTAATATTCTTGATATTGCAATGAACTCGGTTAAAGCAAAGGCAGACACGGTTTGGGTTACGCTTACCGAAACGGCGGATACCTTTACAATGAGCATTGCGGATAACGGCTGCGGTATGAAAAAGGATTTCCTTAAAACAGTGACCGACCCGTTTTCAACCACAAGAACCACAAGAAAGGTAGGAATGGGGATTCCTTTTCTGAAGCTTGCGGCAGAGCAGACGGGGGGGAGCTTTGAAATTGAGTCAAAGCACGAGAGTGAATATCCTGACTCCCACGGTACTGTGACAACGGCGGTTTTTAATAAAGACAGTATTGACTTTACGCCTTTGGGCGATATTGTTTCGACTGTAACAACACTGATACAGGGAAGCCCCGATATTCATTGGGTTTTTAAGCATACATTGCCCGAAGGTGAAATTTCGCTGGACACAGATGAACTGAAATCGGTTCTCGGCGATGTTCCTCTTGACAATACTGAGGTAATACTCTGGATAAAAGGCTATTTAGAGGAGGCTTATTCGGAAACGGTATGAGCTTGCTTTGAAGATATAAAAAAGTATATATTTTATGAAAGGATAAGAAAAATATGAAATCATTGGCTGAGCTTGCGGCAATTAAAGAAAAAATGCAGAACAAGGTTGTTATGCGTGAGGGCAGCGGCGACATCAGAGTGGTTGTCGGAATGGCGACCTGCGGTATCGCGGCAGGAGCAAGACCTGTTCTTAATACATTCGTTGAAGAAATCAACAACGAAGGTCTTGCAGGTAACGTAACGGTTACACAGACAGGGTGCATCGGCATTTGCCAGTATGAGCCTGTTGTTGAAATTTTTGAAGCCGGCAAGGAAAAGGTAACTTATGTTAAGATGACTGCCGAAAAGGCTAAAGAGGTTGTTGAAAAGCATCTTAAAGGCGGCAATGTTATTGAAGAATACACTATGACAAACGCTTGATTTTAAGTTTCTATTGTATAAAAATTGGAGGTAAAAAATATGATTCGTTCACAGGTTCTGATTTGCGGCGGTACAGGCTGCACATCATCAGGCAGTGCGGTTCTTATTGACGAATTTGAAAATCGTATTCAGGAAAACGGTCTTTCAGATGAGGTGAAAATTGTTAGAACCGGTTGCTTCGGACTTTGCGCATTGGGTCCTGTTGTTATCGTTTATCCCGACGGTACATTTTACAGCAGAGTTCAGAAGGAGGATGTAGCCGAAATCGTTACTGAGCATCTTCTTAAAGGACGTATTGTTGAAAGACTCGTTTATTCTGATGTTGACGAGTCCGTTAAAGAGGAGGCGGCACACGTTTCCTTAAGCGACACAACTTTCTACAAATCACAAAGACGTGTTGCTCTTCGTAACTGCGGCGTTATTAACCCCGAAAGCATTGAAGAGTACATAGCAATGGACGGCTATGCTGCTCTCGGTAAGGCTCTTACGGAGATGACTCCCGAAGAGGTTATTAAATGTGTTATGGATTCAGGTCTTCGCGGACGCGGCGGCGGCGGATTCCCCACAGGTAAAAAGTGGAGCTTTACAGCAGCTAACAAGGCTGACCAAAAATATGTTGTATGTAACGCTGACGAGGGCGACCCCGGCGCATTTATGGACCGTTCAGTTCTTGAGGGCGACCCGAGCTGCATTGTTGAGGCAATGGCAATCTGCGGTTATGCAACAGGCGCTACAGAGGGCTACATTTATGTTCGTGCTGAGTACCCGATAGCAGTCGCTCGTTTGAAGATTGCAATAGAGCAGGCAAGAGAATACGGTCTTTTGGGCAAGAATATTTTTGATTCGGGCTTTGACTTTGATTTACACGTAAGACTTGGCGCAGGCGCATTCGTTTGCGGTGAGGAAACCGCTCTTATGACATCAATCGAGGGCAACCGCGGCGAGCCGAGACCCCGTCCGCCTTATCCGGCAGTTAAAGGTCTTTTCGGCAAGCCCACTACGGAAAATAACGTTGAAACCTTTGCAAATATTCCTCAGATTATTCTTAAAGGCGCTGATTGGTTCGCTTCAATGGGTACTGAGAAGTCAAAGGGTACAAAGGTATTTGCTCTCGGCGGTAAAATCAATAACACAGGTCTTGTTGAGGTTCCCATGGGAACAACACTTCGCGAGGTTATTGAGGAAATCGGCGGCGGTATTCCCCACGGCAAGAAATTTAAAGCTGCTCAGACAGGCGGTCCTTCAGGCGGATGCATTCCCGCATCTTTGATGGATACCCCAATTGACTATGATAACCTTACGGCTATCGGCTGTATGATGGGTTCGGGCGGACTTATTGTTATGGACGAGGACAACTGTATGGTTGACATTGCCAAGTTCTTCCTTAACTTCACTGTTGACGAGTCCTGCGGTAAATGTACTCCCTGCCGTGTAGGTACAAAACGCCTTCTTGAAATTCTCGACAAGATTACATCGGGCAAGGGAACGCTTGAGGATATTGACAAGCTTGAAGACCTTTGCTATTACATTAAGAATAACTCGCTTTGCGGTCTCGGTCAGACAGCTCCCAACCCCGTTCTTGCAACACTTAAATTCTTCAGAGAAGAGTATATTTCACACGTTGTTGACAAGAAGTGTCCGGCAGGAGTTTGTAAAGACCTTCTCACATATAAGATTGTTAAAGATACTTGCTTCGGTTGCGGAATGTGCGCAAAACAGTGTCCTGCGGACGCAATTAAGGTTACGGATTACACCGCGCCCGGCAAGAAAAAGCCTGCTTATGAAATTGACCCCGACAAGTGCATTAAGTGCGGTGCTTGTATGTCAACATGTAAGTTTAAGGCAATTGTAAAAGAGTAAGGAGTGTGCCACTATGGGTAATGTAAATATTAAAATCAACGGCATGTCCTTAAGCGTGCCTGCTGGTATTTCAATTCTTGAAGCTGCAAGATATGCAGGTATTGAAATTCCGACACTTTGCTACTTAAAGGGTATAAACGAAATCGGCGCTTGCCGTATTTGTATGGTAGAGGTTGTAGGCGCAAGAAGCCTTGTTTCTGCCTGCGTATTCCCTGTTAACGAGGGAATGGAAATTTTCACAAACTCCGAAAAGGTTCGCCATTCACGTAAAACAACTCTTGAGCTTATCCTTTCAACTCACGATAAGAGCTGTCTTTCGTGTGTCAGAAGCGGGACCTGCGAGCTTCAGAAGCTTTGCAAGGAGTTCGGCGTTGACAATCCAAACTACTATCAGGGCGAGGTTGTTAAGTATAACTTTGACGACTCTGCGGCTCATATGATAAGAGATAATAACAAGTGTATTCTTTGCCGTCGCTGTATGGCAGCCTGCGACCAGCAGGGCATCAGCGTAATCGGCGCGAATGCAAGAGGCTTTGACACACACATTTCATCTGCATTTGACAAAGACCTTGCAGACGTTTCCTGCATTTCCTGCGGTCAGTGCATTGTTAACTGCCCGACAGGCGCTATTGTAGAAAAGGATGACACAGACAAAGTATTTGCCGCTATTAACGACCCTGAAAAGTTTGTTATTGTAAATACCGCTCCCTCAATTCGCGCAACTCTCGGCGAGGCATTCGGTATGCACATCGGTACAAATGTTGAGGGCAAAATGGTTGCGGCTCTCCGCAGACTCGGTTTTGATAAGGTATTTGACACTGACTTTGCAGCTGACCTTACAATTATGGAAGAAGCAAATGAGCTGGTAGAAAGAGTAAAGAACGGCGGAGTTCTGCCGATGATTACATCCTGCTCACCCGGTTGGATTAAATACTGCGAGCATTATTATCCCGAGCTTATTCCGCACCTTTCAACCTGTAAGTCACCTCAGCAGATGTTCGGCGCTACAATGAAGACTTACTATGCTGAGAAGATGGGAATTGACCCGAAAAATATGGTTGTTGTCGGCGTTATGCCCTGTACAGCCAAGAAATTTGAAACAAAAAGACCGAATCAGGCAGCTTCAGGCTATCCGGATGTTGATATTGCAATTACAACGCGTGAGCTTGCAAGAATGATTGAAAGCGCAGGTATCTTCTTTAAGCACCTTCCCGATGAAGAGTTTGACAATCCGTTCGGTGAGTCAACAGGCGCGTCTACCATTTTCGGCGCAACAGGCGGCGTTATGGAAGCGGCTCTTCGTACTGCGGTTAAGATGATTACAGGCGAGGAAGCTCCGTCACCCGACTTTGAAGCAGTCAGAGGTATGGAAAATATTAAGGAAGCCGACTATAAGGTAGGCGATCTTGATGTTAAGGTTGCGGTTGCAAGCGGTACAAAGAACGCAAAAGAGATTATGGAAAAAATCAAGAAGGGCGAGGGCGATTACCTGTTTGTTGAAATAATGGGTTGCCCGGGCGGCTGTATCAACGGCGGCGGACAGCCGATTCAGCATGCAGTTGTTCACAACTTCATTGACCTTAAGGCGAGAAGAGCGCAGGTTCTTTACGAGGCAGATAAGGCAAACCAAAAGAGAATGTCACACGAAAATTCTGCAATTAAAGAGCTTTACGATACTTATCTTGAAAAGCCCGGCAGCCACAAGGCTCACGAGATTTTGCATACATCTTACACTCCCAGAAAAAAATATTGATTTTATAAACAATTTGAGCCGAGGGGGATTTCCTCTTGGCTCTTTTGTAATAACGGTCAGTGTGAACAATAAGGAAAATGGGGCGGCAAAGCAGATAAAACACCTTTTATATCGGTAAAAATGCTGTGCTGCACGGTGGCAAATATGAAAAAGACAATATCAATTTTACTGTGTATTTTACTTCTGTTTGGACTTGTTTCCTGCGTAAAAGAGGAAAATCCAAATCCGAGCGATACGAATACAAAAGCTAATTCCAATTCACAATCAAGTCAAAATGACGGTGTGACTGACAGTAATATGACAGATGCGGAAAATAATTCTGAAAACGGACAGGAAACTACATCGCGAAAAAATTCCGTGCAAAAAGTAAAGGTTACAATTCCCGAAGGTTATACGCTTTTGAGAATTTCGTGGCTTTTAGAGGACAAGGGACTTTGCACCTCAGACGAATTTGTTGAAGCGGCTCAGACTGCAAAGGACTGGATAAATCTAAGTGAATACCCGTTTTTGAAGGATACGTTTAATGCTAAAAATGTATGCTTTTATCTTGAAGGCTATATTTTCCCCTTGACTTATGAAATTCCAAAGGGAACAGACGTTAAATCAATCATAAAAATGTTTTTAAACGGTGCAAAGGCGCGTTTTAATTCAGATTTTATGGCAAGGGTAAACAGCAGCGGATATAATCTTCACCAGATTTTAACGCTTGCGTCAATTGTTGAGAAAGAAGCATGCACAGATGAGCAAAGACCTATGGTTGCTTCAGTGCTTTATAACAGACTTAAGGCGAAAATGCCGTTTCAGTGCGACGTTTGCATTAAATACTGTGAGGGAGTAATAAAAATTGCTTATCCCGACAAATTTCCCACTATAAAGGGATATTATAATGCTAAAAACACAGGGTTACTTGCAGGTCCTATTTGTAACCCGGGTATGAAATCAATAAATGCCGCATTAAGTCCTGCAAAAACCGACTATCTTTACTTTATAATCGGTACTGTTCCGCCTTATGAGGCGCATTATTCAAAAACCTACGAAGAGCATGACGCTTTTTGGCAGGCGAATAAGGACAGACTGACAGGAAAAGCATAAACGCCGATTTATTAAAAATGAAATAAGGAATAAAAAATTTCCAACTGTATGGCGGGAGCAAAAATATTGCTCTCGCCGTTATTTATTGTCATTTGAATATCGGCTGTTTGGATTGATTGTTGTTTCGGAGGATGAGAGTATTTTTTATTTCATTTTTTTGCTGTCGGTTTATTGATAATAATTATTTGACTGACAAAATAAAAAAATAGCTTATACGAAAACAAATACAGTAAAAAAAACACGTCCGAGTTTCCTCGGACGTGTGAGCTTTATTTAATTGATATTACTCTTAATCAATCAGTCTTCTTTCGGAGCATAGAGGTCCTTAAGGCGAAGAAGGTGGTCATATCTTGCCTTTGCAGTAGCCTCAGCCTGAGTGAAGAGCTCTTCTGCTCTTTCGGGGAATGAGCGTGTAAGTGAAGAGTAACGTGCCTCATTCATAATGAAGTCACGGTAACTCTCAGCGCCTTCCTTAGAGTCAATTGTGAACGGGTTCTTGCCCTCAGCCTTAAGAGCCGGGTTGTAACGGAACATATTCCAGTAACCGCAGTCAACAGCCTTCTTCATTTCAGCCTGGCAATTTGTCATACCGCCCTTAATTGAATGCATTTCGCAGGGTGCGTATGCAATAATGATTGACGGACCGTGATAAGCCTCAGCCTCTGTAAGAGCCTTGATTGTCTGATTCTGGTCAGCGCCCATTGCAATCTGTGCAACGTAAACATAGCCGTAGCTCATAGCAATTTCAGCAAGGCTCTTCTTAGCGATTGCCTTACCTGCCGCTGCAAACTGAGCAACCTGACCGATGTTAGACGCCTTAGATGCCTGACCGCCTGTGTTTGAGTAAACCTCAGTATCGAATACCATAATGTTTACATCTTCACCGGAAGCGAGTACGTGGTCAACACCGCCGAAGCCGATGTCGTATGCCCAACCGTCGCCGCCGAAAATCCATACGGATTTCTTTGAAAGATATTCAGCATTGTCAAGAATGTCTTTCTTTGTCTCGCAATCGCAGTCAAGAGTCTTAAGAGCGGCAACAAGCTTTTCGGAAGCGCCCTTGTTTGCGTCACCGTCGTTAACAGTGTCAAGGTAAGCCTTAGCAGCGTCGAGAATTTCAGCCGGAGCCTTGCCCTCTTCAACAATAGCGTTAACCTTGCCGATAAGTCTGTTTCTGATTGCGTTCTGACCGAGGTACATACCGAAGCCGTGCTCAGCGTTGTCCTCAAACAGTGAGTTAGCCCAAGCAGGACCGTGGCCGTTCTTGTCAGTTGTATAAGGTGATGTAGCCGCAGGACCGCCCCAGATTGAAGAACAGCCTGTTGCGTTTGAAATGTACATTCTGTCGCCGAAGAGCTGTGTGATAAGTCTTGCGTAAGATGTTTCAGCACAGCCTGCGCAGGAGCCTGAGAACTCAAGGAGAGGAGTCTTGAACTGACTGCCGATAACAGTGTTGTTTGCAAGGTCTTCCTTAACAGTTACATTTGCTACCATATAATCGAATGCTTCCTGCTTTGCATCCTGTGATTCACGTGATACCATCTTAAGTGAATTTGTCGGGCAAACGCCAACGCAGACGCCGCAACCCATACAGTCAAGCGGAGAAACTGCCATTGTGTATTTGTAAACGCCCTTGCCCTTACCCTTCTTCTCAACGATTGTTGCAGAAGCGGGAGCAGCAGCCTCTTCCTCAGCAGTTAATGCATAAGGACGGATTGTAGCGTGGGGGCAAACATAAGAACACTTGTTGCACTGTGCGCAGGTAGATGCGTCCCATTCGGGAACCATAACTGCAACGCCGCGCTTCTCATAAGCAGCAGCGCCCTGCTCAAATGTGCCGTCAACGTGGTCTTTAAATGCAGAAACGGGAAGTGAATCGCCGTCCATTTTGCCGACGGGCTTCATAATGCTGTCAACCATCTTAACAAGCTTTGCAGGACCTTCACTCTTTTCGGGAGCAACAGTGTCAACTGCATTTGCCCAATCAGCAGGAACGTTGATTTTAACGTAAGCAGATGCGCCTGCATCAATTGCTTTTTCGTTCATTTCAACGATTTCTTTACCCTTCTTCATAAACTTCTGAGCTTTCTCCTTCATATAGCCGATAGCTTCTTCAGGCGGAAGAACCTTAGCAAGTGAGAAGAATGCAGACTGAAGAACTGTATTTGTTCTCTTGCCGAGACCGATTTTAGCGGCAAGGTCAATAGCGTTAACGGTGTAAAGCTGAATGTTGTTCTTTGCAATGTACTGCTTTGTTTCAGCATTAAGCTTTTCGCAAAGCTCTGCTTCGTCCCACTGGCAGTTGATAAGGAATACGCCGCCGGGCTTAACGTCCTGAACCATCTTGTAGCCCTTTTCAATGTAAGAGGGGTTGTGGCAGGCAACGAAATCAGCTTTATTTATATAGTATGAGCTCTTAATGGGCTTGTCGCCGAAACGAAGGTGAGAAATTGTAATACCGCCTGTTTTCTTTGAGTCATACTGGAAATATGCCTGAACATATTTATCGGTATGGTCGCCGATAATCTTGATAGAGTCTTTGTTTGCACCAACTGTACCGTCACCGCCGAGACCCCAGAATTTACATTCAATAGTGCCGTCTGCCGCAGTAATGGGAGCAACCTTTTCTTCAAGTGAAAGGTGTGTTACGTCATCGTTAATGCCGATTGTGAACTGACGAGCAGGAGTTTCGGCATTGAGATGCTCATAAACTGCAAAGATGCTTGCAGGGGGAGTATCCTTTGAACCGAGACCGTATCTGCCGCCGCAAACCTTAATGCCGTCTCTGCCCTGCTCGTTAAGAGCAGCGATAACGTCAAGGAAGAGAGGCTCGCCGATTGAACCGGGCTCTTTTGTTCTGTCAAGAACTGCGATTTTCTTAGCTGTTGCAGGGATAGCGTCAACAAAATGCTTTGTTGAGAAGGGTCTGTAAAGGCGAACCTTAACAAGACCAACCTTTTCGCCCTTTGCCGTAAGATAATCGATAACCTCTTCGGCAACGTCGCAAACTGAACCCATTGCTACGATAACTCTTTCTGCATCGGGAGCGCCGTAGTAGTTGAAAAGCTTGTAATCTGTGCCGAGCTTTTCGTTAACCTTGCCCATATACTCTTCAACAATAGCGGGAACAGCGTTGTAATATTCGTTACAAGCCTCTCTGTGCTGGAAGAAGATGTCGCCGTTTTCGTGTGAACCGCGCATAACGGGTCTTTCGGGGTTAAGAGCGCGCTTACGGAATGCTTCAACAGCGTCCATATCGCACATCTCTTTAAGGTCTTCAAAATCCCAAACTTTAATTTTCTGAATTTCGTGTGATGTTCTGAAACCGTCAAAGAAGTTGATAAACGGAACTCTTGACTTAATTGTTGCAAGGTGTGCAACAGCGGCAAGGTCCATAACCTCCTGAGGATTTGTTTCTGCAAGCATTGCAAAGCCTGTCTGACGGCAAGCATAAACGTCTGAATGGTCACCGAAAATGTTCAATGCGTGTGAAGCAACGCAACGAGCTGAAACGTGGAATACGCAGGGAAGAAGTTCGCCTGCAATCTTATACATATTCGGGATCATAAGAAGAAGACCCTGAGAAGCAGTATAAGTAGTTGTGAGCGCACCTGCCGCAAGAGAGCCGTGAACAGTACCGGAAGCGCCTGCTTCAGACTGCATTTCAGCAACCTTTACGGTTGTGCCGAAAATGTTTTTAAGTCCCTGAGCTGACCACTGGTCAACAAAGTCTGCCATGGGGCTTGATGGGGTAATGGGGTAAATACCTGCTACTTCAGTAAATGCATAAGATACATGAGCAGCGGCATTGTT
>CANARN010000009.1 GCA_947364045.1 uncultured Clostridia bacterium | reverse complement strand
GAGATTTTTAACGAAGCTCAGGCGGAAATTTACCGCTTTAAACCATATTGTGTTCGACTCTCATCACCTTAAAATAGAGGAATAAAGGAGAAAATTAAGATGTCAAAAATTGTAAAAGAAGCAACCGACGCTTTATACGGCTTAATAGTAAGTGCAATTGAAAAATCAATTGAGAACGGCAGTCTGCCGCAGGCGGAAATTCCGCAGTTTAACATTGAAATTCCCGCAAACCGTGAAAACGGCGACTACTCTTCAAATGCGGCATTTGTTTGCGCAAAGGCTTTTCGCAGAGCGCCGAAGCAAATTGCCGAGGAAATAGTAAAGAATATAAATCTTGACAATTCCTATTTCACAAAATGCGAAACGGCAGGCGCAGGTTTTCTTAATTTCTTTTTGTCGCCGGAATTTTATGCAGACGTTTTAATTGACATTCATACTCTCGGTGAAAATTACGGTAAGAGCGATTTCGGCAAAGGCAAGAAATATAATGTTGAGTTTGTTTCAGCCAACCCAACAGGACCTATGCATATGGGTAATGCTCGCGGCGGAGCGCTTGGCGACTGCCTTGCCGCAGTGCTGAAATTTGCAGGCTATGAGGTCGAGCGTGAATTTTATGTTAATGACGCAGGCAATCAGATTGAAAAATTCGGACTTTCACTTGACATTCGCTATCAGCAGTTGATTTTGGGTGAAGATGCAGTAGAGCTTCCCGAGGACAGCTATCACGGCGCGGATATAACCGAGAGAGCTTCGCAGTTCCGTGAAAAGTTCGGCGATGAATATATCAACAAACCGACCGAAGAAAGAAGAAAAGCTCTTGTCGATTTTGCTCTTCCGCTGAATATTCAGAAGATGCACGAAAATATGGAGAAATACCGTATAAACTATGACACATGGTTTCTTGAAAGCACTCTTCACAACAGCGGCGACGTTAAGGACTGCATTGACTATTTAACTAAAAAAGGTCTTACCTATGAAAAGGACGGCGCACTTTGGTATAAAAACATAGAGGTGCAGACCGAAATGTTAAAGGAACAGGGCAAAACTCAGGAGCAAATTGACGCTCTTGAGCTTAAAGATGATGTTCTTATCCGTCAAAACGGAAATCCCACATATTTTGCGGCGGACATTGCCTATCACCGCAACAAGCTTGTTACAAGGGGCTTTGACAAAGCGATTGACGTTTGGGGCGCAGACCACCACGGCCACGTTGCACGAATGAAGGGGGTTTTGCGTGCGCTTGATTTAGATGAGTCAAGACTTGACGTTATTTTAATGCAGCTTGTAAATCTTGTTAAAGACGGAAAACCCGTTAAAATGTCAAAACGAACTGGCAAGGCAATTACTCTTACCGACCTTTTGGACGAAATTCCCGTTGACGCAGTACGGTTCTTATTTAATATGCGTGAACCCGGCTCGGCTATGGATTTTGACCTTGATTTAGCCGTTGAGCAGTCGTCACAGAATCCTGTTTACTACTGCCAGTACGCAAACGCAAGAATACACAGCATTATTAAGAAAATTGAGGGCGACGGCATAAAAATTCGTGACTGTGAAAAGACAGAGCTTATGCATCTTAACGCTCCCGAGGAGATTGAGTTAATCCGCCATCTCTCTTCATTCACAGGCGAAATTCAGAATGCCGCCCGAAACTATGACCCGGCAAAAATTACACGCTACTGCGTTGATTTGGCTACACTTTTCCACAAATTCTACAACGCCTGCCGTGTTGCAACCACAGACGAAAGTCTTATGCAGGCAAGACTGTACCTTTGCAACTGCGTTATGACAACAATCACAAACGTGCTTAAAATGTTTAACATTTCTGTTCCCGAGTCAATGTAAAATGCAGAAAAAATGCAATTTATCAGGTCAAAGCAACGACTGTTACTAAAGAAAAGCACAAAAACTCCGAGCCGCTGTAAAGCTCGGAGTTTTTTATTTACAGCTTATTGCTGTTGATTATTTGCTTGCGATTTTCTTAATTGCTTCGTCAATCATATTCATTTTCTCAGTGTATTTCGCAAGCTTTTCCTTCTGCTCTTCAACCAATTTTGCGGGAGCCTTTGCAACGAAATTCTGATTGTTGAGTTTATTGGAAACAAAGTCAATATCCTTTTGAACTGCCGCTTTTTCCTTAGTGAGTCTTTCAAGCTCTGCTTTAAAGTCAACAAGCTCGTCCATCGGAATATAAATCTTTGCGTCGGCAGTGATTATTGTTACTGCGCCATCGTCCTCGAAGCCGGAAATTATGTCAACCTCGCTTGCAGATGCAAGACGTGTGAAGAAATCAGCGCCGTTCTTAAATGTGTCCTCAAAAGCGGTGTCAATAATAACCTTTGCTTTCTTTGAGGGCGCAACGTTCATTTCACTTCTTCTGTTACGAACAGCCTTAATTGCCGTCATAACTCTTTCCATCTCTGTTTCCTCCGCCTCGAAATTCAGCGCATCTGAATATACAGGCCAATCGGAAATCATAATTGACTCGCCGCTGTGTGGAAGCGTCTGCCAAATTTCTTCCGTGATAAAGGGCATAAACGGGTGAAGAAGCTTCAGAGTATTGCTCATTACGAAAACGAGAACTGCCTTTGCCGTTGCCTTTGCCGCCTCATCTTCACCGTTAAGACGTATTTTTGCAAGCTCAATGTACCAGTCGCAGAATACATCCCAAATAAAGTCATAAAGCTTTTGAACCGCAAGCCCTAATTCGTACTTTTCAAGTGAATCCGTAACAGCTTTTATAAGGTCATTGTACTGTGAAAGAATCCATTTATCTTCAATCGCAAGATTTTCAGGGATATAGGGCGCAGGCTCGTTTTCATCAAGATTCATAATGATAAAACGTGCCGCATTCCAAATCTTGTTAGCAAAATTACGGCTTGCCTCAACCTTTTCATCGGAAAATCTCATATCGTTTCCGGGGCTGTTGCCCGTTGCAAGGGTAAATCTTAATGCATCTGCGCCGTATTTGTCAATAATTTCAAGCGGGTCAATACCGTTGCCGAGAGATTTTGACATCTTTCTGCCGAGGGCATCACGCACAAGACCGTGAATGAGAACTGTATCAAAGGGTGCTTTGCCTGTATATTCAAGAGCAGAGAATATCATTCTTGAAACCCAGAAACCAATAATATCGTAACCCGTAACAAGTGTGTTTGTGGGGTAATAATGCTTTAAATCCTCTGTTTCTTCGGGCCAGCCGAGAGTTGAGAACGGCCAGAGCGCTGAGGAGAACCAAGTGTCAAGCGTGTCGGGGTCTTGATTTAAGTGAGTCCCGCCGCATTTCGGGCAAACGGTAACATCTGTCTTTGAAACTACCGTTTCGCCGCAGTCATCACAATACCATGCGGGTATTCTGTGGCCCCACCAAAGCTGACGTGAAATGCACCAATCCCTCGTGCCGCGCATCCAGCTCATATAATTCTTTGTAAAGCGTTCGGGAATAAATTTAATTTCGCCCTTTTCAACAGCCTCAATTGCAGGTTTTGCGAGAGGCTCCATACGTACAAACCACTGCTTTGAAACCATCGGTTCAATGCTTGTGTGACAGCGATAGCAAGTGCCTACCTCATGCTTAAGAGGTTCAATCTCTTTGATATATCCACCCTCTTCGAGATCGTGAAGTATGGCTTTTCTCGCTTCCATTGTACTCATTCCTGCATATTTGCCGCAGTCAAGCACTTCCGGCTCATTCTGTGCCATTTTGCCCGACGCGCGAAGCTCGTCTGCCTCTGCCTTATCCTTAGCGCCTGTAAGGAAGCCGTCATAGGTAAATGTGCGAACAATGGGAAGATTGTGGCGAAGACCTACCTCAAAGTCATTGGGGTCGTGAGCAGGCGTAATTTTAACAACACCTGTTCCTTTTGTCATATCGGCATGCTCGTCACATACAATCGGAATTTCCTTATTAAGAAGCGGTAAAATTACGTGACAGCCGTGAAGATGAGCATAGCGCGGGTCATCCGCATTGATAGCAACCGCTGTGTCGCCGAGCATTGTTTCGGGACGGGTTGTTGCAAGCTCTAACTTTTCGCCTGTTTCCTTAACTGTATAAAGAAGATGCCAAAAGTTTGAGTCCTTTTCTTCATACTCAACCTCAGCATCTGAAATTGAGGTGTTGCAGTGGGGACACCAGTTAACCATTCTGTTGCCGCGATAGATTAAATCCTTTTCATAAAGACGTACAAAAACGTCCTTAACCGCATTTGAGCAGCCCTCGTCAAGAGTAAAGCGTTCTCTGTCCCAGTCACAAGAAGAACCCATTTTCTTAAGCTGTTCAATGATTCTTCCGCCGTACTGCGCTTTCCAGTCCCAAGCGCGTTCAAGAAATTTTTCTCTTCCCAAATCCTCTTTTGTAATACCCTCTTTGCGCATAGCTTCAACAATTTTAGCCTCAGTCGCAATTGAAGCGTGGTCAGTGCCGGGGAGCCAGAGAGTGTCATAGCCCGCCATTCTGTGATAACGGATAAGAATATCCTGAAGCGTATTGTCAAGGGCATGTCCCATATGAAGCTGACCTGTAATATTGGGGGGCGGAATAACTATTGTGTAAGTCTTTTTCCCCTCTTCACGCTTTGCGTGGAAATATTTGTTCTGAACCCATGTTTTATAAATCCGCTCTTCAGTGGATTTCGGGTTGTACTGTTTTTCAAGTTCCTTTGCCATTTATATTTTCACTCCTTAATAGATTCAAACCGTAAGCGACGTTATTATTGTCGAATAAACCTTAACGGGATCATTTATGAAATTCTGCTTTACCTGCTCAAGCTGTAAGCTGTCAACAACATAAACCGAGAGCTTCATAAACTGCGTATTTTTATCAGAAAGGGTAAATGTGATTGTGTAACCGCCGTTTTCCTCTTTGATAACTTCAATTTTATTGTCCCGTTCGACTCGCGCCTTTGTAATAAGCCGAATTGCAGAATTGACCGCTTTTTCACGAACGGTTTTCGGGAGACTCGTCTGAAGCATTTCAGCTGCCTCTCTGCCTTTTTCAGTAACGGAGATAACCTCTTCCTCGCCCATTATATCGGCAGTAATATTTGCAGTTTTCAAAAGCTCTTCAATAGCCTGACCGACTTCAAAATAATTTGCAAGACCGTCCTCCTGCATTGCTTCGTTAAGCATTTGGCGTGTCATCGGTGAATCTACGGATTTGAGCAAATAGCAAATCAGCAAGCGTATGTCATCTCTGTTGCGAAGCCCGCCAAGCTCAATTCCCGCATCAAATGCATCATACTCCATAATTTTTCTCCTGTAATATACTGTATATTTCTTTAATATCCTCAAAAACGTATGTAGGCTTAACCGTACTTTCATCAATGTCCCGCTGTGTGCTTTCACCGCTAAGAACACAGACCGTGTCAACGCCTGCATTCACCCCTGACGCTATATCGGTATAAAGCCTGTCGCCGATAACAACAGCTTCTTCCTTTGAATATCCGCTCATTTGAACGGCATATTCAATCATAAACTTATCAGGCTTGCCAATGTAAATTGGACGTCTTTTCGCCGCGTAATTTATTGCCTCGCAAATTGCAAAGCAGTCCGGAACCAATCCGAATTCCGTGGGACAGCCCCTGTCGGAATTTGTCGCGATGTAAGGAATATCCTTTTTTGTCTGCAAAAGGTAAGACACATCAATAAGCTTTTGATATGTAAGCTCTGTGTCATACCCCACGGCAATACACTCAGCGTCCTCAGTGCTTTCTGTAACTGTAACGCCCATTTTTTTCATTTCTTTTACCATTGAGCGAGTACCCATACAGTAAATCTTTTTATTTTTATGATGCTCATTAAGGTAAAGCGCTGTTGCCTGAGATGAAGTGAAAAAGTTGTCCTCTGTTACTTTAACACCCATTCCGCTGAGCTTTAAGACATAATCTTTTACCGAGCGTGAAGAATTATTCGTTATGAAAATGTACCTTCCGCCGTTATTTTCAATATATTCAAGGAACTCGTTAACGAAAGGGAACAGCCTTGCCCCCTCGTAAATTGTTCCGTCCATATCAAGCAAAAACAGACGCTTGCTTTTTATTGAATTTTTATCAAGCATTTTCATTACCGCCTTTGCCCGCAGACGTTTTACTCTTCAAAACGCCCGTAATAAGAGTTATTAAATCCTTCATTTCCTGTGTTCTTATGAATACAACAAGATTTACGGCATTCGGAATAACCGCACACAAAACTGCGCGGATAACAAGCTCCGCAAACAAATTGTCCGTAAATGCAGTTGCTTTTTCAGCCAAAAACCACGTTGCTGCAAATTCACCTGAGGTGAGCAGGGCATACAGCGAATATGTTAAATAATACGGAGTCACCCTTTGCTTCAAAACGTGCTTGTAAACAAGATACGGCTGAGTCCACATAGGAATTATCAGCATACTCAAAACATTTGCCGCTATGACGCCGTTAATAGACTTGAATTTCCAAGCAAGTGTTACTGAAAGCGCAATATTGATTACCGCCTCCAAAATTGCAAAACCGCAGTCCTGCCTGTAAAGCCCTGCGCTGTCCTTTGCCATAAGAACAACTCGGCGCATACCGTAAACATAAAAGTAAACCACCAGTAAAATAAGCGTTTCGGTCGAAAACAGACTGTTCGGCTTGCCGTGCATCCAAAGACGCATAAACGGCTGAGCCAAAACGCCGAAGGACACTGTAAAAAACGAAAATATCAGATAATTAAAGAAATATAACAGCTTAAAGCGTTTGTAAACCGTTTCTTTAGTTTCAACCGTAATAATATTTCCGAAGCTCGCCGTAATTCCGTTAAAGACCTGCGTCACAAGCTGATTGAGCGCATTTGTTATCAGCGTATAATTACCGTACACACCTGCCGTTGCCGTGCCTATAAAGTAAGTGATTATTGCCGAGCCTGTCGCTGTAACGCTGACCCCGCCTACTCTGTGGCAAAGCATTGCGCCCATATTTTTGGTGAGCGATTTTCTCTCCTCACCCGTAATTGTATCCTTTGATTTGTCCGCAGCTATTTCGGGATAACGCTTTTTAAACTGACAGCCTATTGAAACAGCGCCTATAAGTCTGCAAACAATTTTGACAACTGCAAATACTATAAAGCTGTGAGTTGTCTTCAGTAAAATTACCTGACTTATCAGCGTAATCAGAGAAACAAAAGCGTCATTTCTGTTGACGACATAGTTATTCTGGTCGGCAACAATTAAAGCCTTGCGGTTGGCGTAAAGGTAAGATGCTACAGTGTCCGCAGCATAGAGAATAAAGAGAAGTGAAATGTACCATTTCGGCTTGTCTGTATCTTTAATAACAAAATTAACGGCAAAGGAAAGAATTAAAGCGCCGCCCATAAAGACAGAGGCAATTACCTTATAAGCCTGCTTATAGAAATTAAGCACACGCTTAATTGCGGCGTTGTCTTTATCCTCAATAGGCTTGTAAAGCTTATAAAGAAGACCGGTACTAAGCCCCAATTCAGCCAAAGACAAAACCTGAAGGAAATTTTTAAATGTGGTGTCAACTCCGCCCATTGAAAGTCCAAGCTCTGACACAAATACCGCTCTCGTAATAAAATTACTGAGCATTAAAATTGCATAACCGCCGACGCCGAATATTGAGTTAACTAAAACCTTTTTACTTCTCATTTTTAGCTTTTCCCGTAAATTTATTAAAAATATTTTCTAAAAGCTTATCAATTTTTTCTGTAATCAGGTCTGTTTTCAGCCTTTTGTCATCATCGGCAAAAACCTGAATATATCCTAAATACATCCAGAAAATGAACATTGAAAAACGGGAAATAAACAAAATTGTAACCTCTGCCATACTGTTTACCGCAAGCATTGCAAGCAAGGCAAGCAAGCAAGCAAACACATAGTAATACTTGCCGTTTTTCTTAATATGTATAAATATATTTTTCAGTAAATAAATCGCTATCGCCGCAAAGAATGCGAAAATGAATACCGAGCCGACTGCTCCAACGCTGACTATTGTCTGAATTATAAGATTGTGGAAATGGCGAAGATAGTTGTCTACAATAAATACATCTCTGTGTGACTGAGGACCGTAGCCAAAAATCGGCTTTTCCTTGAACTGTTCAAGACCGAATTTCCAAATTACCGTTCTGCCTGTGAAAAAGCCGTAGCTTTCATCAATATTACGGTCAATTTCAACGCCTTCGATTTTTTCCTTTTCATCATCGCCGTCAGGCAATTTTTCATTGCCTTCGGAGCTGCCTTCAACGTAATATGCCCCGCCTAAAGAACGGTAAATACTGGGAATATAAGAGAAGCCCTTACGTGAAACCGTAACAGCGCCGAAAAGAACGGCAACTGACAGCGCCGCCGCCAAAGCACCTGCCAACGCGCATTTTACCGTGCCTGAATTTTTCTTTTCGTGAATTTTCCCGGCAACCGAAAACATTACCGCCACAAATACAAAAGCAAAAAGTGAAATAAAGGCGCCCTTTGCATTTTCCATACACATAGACATAAAATTAAATACAGATGTATAGCAAAGGAAGAAGCCGTAAAGCAAGCCAATCTTTTTGCCTCTCGCTTTTGTTACGGCTATCTGAAGCACCGTTATCGCCAAAGCAAGAGCCGTTATCATATAACCCGTATTGCTGTAAAGACCGAAAAGCCTGTTCTGTGACCAGCCCATAGCATATTTCTGATCGCCGAAAATAACATCTTTATGATAAAGACATACAAACATTCCTATTGAAACTGTGGAAAGCACCGTTGTCATTGCAATAAAAATGTTATTTAATACGGAAAGCTCAAAAAGAGAACGCTCCTTTGTTTTGCTCAGCGAATCGGGATAAAGCAAAAGAAGTGCTATTGCCGTGTAGCCCCAGCTTGCCGCATTAAGATTTAATCCCGTTTTATAGTTTAAAACCACGGAAACAGCGAATACCAGCATAAAGCCTATAAGCCAAAACATACCCCTTGCTTTAAGGAATTTTCTGTTTGTAAACAAATCGTAAAGCAACAGCAAAGCGCCTGCGCCAAGCATTACAAACATCAGCTTATAGCAAAATGACACACACGGCACTAACAGTGTAGGAATAAGAAAAATTAAAAGCGCCGCTTTATAATAAAATACGATTGAATTTTTAGCATTCTCTGAAATTTTCATAGTTTTCCCCCGTTATTATTCAAAGTATAACTTTGAAATAACATTTGCCTGATTTTTAAGCGAAAATCCGCTTTTTTCCAGCTTTTCCTTTACATCCACGTTATTTTTTCTGCCGACATCGAGAATTTCAGACGTTTTTTCTGCCCATTTTAAACACCCTGCCGACAACGGATAAAACTGTGTAAGCCCCGTTAAATCGCACTCCTTCGTAACTGCATCGCTGACAAGCGACGAAAGTCCGTTTGCCTGCGCTTCAATAAGCGTTATCGGGAGTCCTTCAAAAAGGGACGGCATTACAAACAAATCCATTGCAGAATAATATTTGTATATATCCTCCTGAAAATCGACAAAAATCACATTTTCACTCAGATTTAAAGCACTGACTTTATTTTTAATACCCTCAAGAAATTCGCCGTTACCGACAAGCATCAGCGTACAGTCTTTTCGGATTTTGCAAAGCTCACTGAATATTTCTATAAGGAAAGAATGGTTTTTCTGTACCGTAAAACGACCTATATGTCCTATAAGATATTTCGTTTTCACGCCGTATTTACGCCGTATTTCCTCTGCATTACTTACACTGTAAGCAAACCTTGCCGTATCAACCGCATTGTTAAGTATCAGCGCCTCCTGCGCATTTTTCCTGCCGTACATCCACTGCGCAGCAGGCAATGAGCAGGCACATTTAACGTCATAATATCTGTTGGCAAATACCCTCAAAAATTTATGCAGATTGCTGAACACAAACCGCCTGAGCGGCGACGCCAAATCAGTAAAGCTGCTGTGGGAATGCATAATAATTTTCTTTATTCCGCACTTTTTGGCATATTTAAAGATTGTCAGCGTTGAAACCGCAGAAAGATTGAAATGGACTGCATCATAGCCTCTTGAAAACACGTCTTTCAAAAACTTCCTGTATCCGCAAGGATGCTTATACATTGAAATGTCAAATTCAAAATACTGCGTTCCGTTCTCTTCTGTCCATTTTTTCAGCCGTTCGTTGCGGAAGGACAGTATGTCTATACGCGCGCCGTCGGTTTTAAGCTCACCCAAAATATTGAGAATATACTGGGTAATCCCCGTGCCACAAGCAGTAGGCGCAAAAATCAGAACCTTTTTCATCTTATTTTCCTAAATCTTTTTTAATCTGAGTTGTAGAAATCTCAGGTGTTCTTTCAAGGTAAACTACTTCACAGTTTTCTTTAAGAAAATCAAATTTTCCCTTCCAGTCATCGCCCATAACAAAGGTGTCAATCTTAAATTCCTTAACATCGCTCACCTTTTGGTCCCAATTTTCTTCCGGAATTACCAAGTCAACATATCTTATTGCTTCAAGCAGTTTTTTTCTCTGCTCATAGGAAAAATAGCACTTTTTCTGCTTTTCGTTCAAGTTGAATTCATCTGTCGAAAGCGCAACTATTAGATAATCACCCAGCGCCTTAGCTCTTCTTAAAAGATTTATGTGTCCGTAATGAAGCAGGTCAAAGGTGCCGTATGTAATAATTTTTTTCATAAAGATATCTCCTTAGTAAACGGTTTTTTATATATTAAATTTAATACGGTCCGAAATCCAGGTCTGTTACACCGTGGCGGTTATATCTTTTGTCCTCGGGCGGAGGAGTCATATAATCGCCGTAAAAATATTCAAGATATGCTTTATAGCCGACAGGAGCAGCAAAAGTAAATTCCTCAAAGGGAAGCTCAACAGTACTGTCTACCCATTCACAGCGTATTGTTTCCCGGGAATATCCGTAAGCGCCGCCTATATTTACAATTCTTTCCGGCATTTTATTTGGTATATTGTACCGCCGGCATTCGCTTTGAAGCTTTTTACACAGCTTTTCACGCGAATAAAACAGCGAAACAAATTTAAGACCCGAATAAACCAAACGCTTAGCATATTCTTTTTTACCGCAAACCCTGTAATTTTGCTTGGCTAAAAGCAGTCTTTTCAAAAAATATGTTCTTTTTTTATGCTTCGACTCTTCCTTCGGGCTTTCGGGAACAGCATCAAAGGGAAAAATATCAACAAAAATTCCGTTTGCAGCGTTATTTGCCGCGCTGTTCTCCACAAGAGATGTGTTTTTAAGCAAAAGCTTTGCAAAGCTTAAGCCGTAGTAAGCGTCGGTTTCGGTTGTCTGAATGAAAAAACGGCTGTCCAAATCTGTTTCTGCGGCACTTATAAACCGTTCATAATCCTCACGGAGCATACCGATGTCCATATCGTCATCCCACGGAATAAAGCCCCTGTGGCGTACAGCGCCCAAGAGTGTTCCCGCAATCATAAAATATTTAATTCCGTTTTTCTCGCAAAGCCGTTTAATCTCATTTACAATTAACAGCTCGCATCGGTGAAGATGGGGTAAATAATCAAAATTATCCATAAATTTACTTTGCACCGTTCTGTCACAACAGCGTATTCCTTAAATTTTAAGTTAAAGCTTATTTTTCAAGCAATTCTTTATAAAGCGCTTCATATTCGGAATATCTTTCCCTTGCGTCAAGTGAAAAAAGGTTGTCCGCCTTTATCGGAGTTAAAGCTTTCGCGGCTTTATACATTTTTTCAGTATCACCCACCGGAACCGAAATTCCCCTACCGTCAGTAACGCTTTCCGGACTTCCGCCCGTTTCATATGTTACAACAGGAGTTCCGCAGGCAATAGCTTCAAGATTTGTCGTCGGATAATTATCTTCATAGGTAGGATTAAGAAAAACGTCTGCCGCAGTGTAAATTTCCGCAAGCTCCTTTGCGCTTTCCGTGCGTTCAATTCCTATAACGCTTTCAGGCAATTGCTCCGCTTGAGCCTTTGTAAGACCGACTAAAACCAAGCTTTCGTTCTCATTCAGCATTTTTGAAAGCGTGATTAAATCGCGAAGACCCTTTCGCTCTTCCCAAACGCTTGCAACTCCTAAATAAATTCTTTTATTCTCAATGCCGTACCTGCGGCGGAAACCGCCTTCCGTCGACCTGAAAACATCTGTATTTATGCCGTTATTTATAACCTTTACGGGATATTCCTTTAAAAACGAATTTTCAACCAAATTTTTTAACCAAACCGACGGGGTAACTAATATTAAATCCGGAATTCCCGTAAAAAGCTCTTTTTTTTCATTATAATTCTTTTCCGAACTGTCACACAACAGGCTCTGCGGATATTCTTTTTTTGACGGACAGTTATTACAGCCGGTTTTCCATTTATCACAGCCCGAAGCTGTAAAATATGCGCAGTGTCCGGTAAAAGACCAACAGTCGTGAAGCGTCCAAACAATCGGTTTTCCGCATTTCTTCAAATAATCAAATAAAACTCTTATGTCAAGGTAATAGCCGTGAATATTGTGAAGATGAATAATGTCAGGGTCATATTCCTTTATTTTGCGGACAAGCTCTTTTGTTGCGCCCGTAGAATAAAAGCCCTGACGGTCTGTAATACGTGATAAAGCTCCGTGAATTTTCACCGTTGCTTCACTGCCGATTTTATAAGATGGAACACCGCCCGAAGCCTCGCCTCTGCCGTAACAAATAAGCCCTTCGCCGCCGTTTTTTACAACGGTGTTTAAAATATCGACCGCTATACGCCCCGTACTGCCGAAGCCGCAGGTGGAGTTTATCTGAAGAATTTTCATTTATTTTCCTCCGAAGAGCCGATTATACTGCTGAGAGTTTGCGTCAGCTTGTCAATAAAGCTTTTTCCAGTGAAATTATTTTCGTAAAATTCTCTTCCCAAAGCTGCGCAGGCAGAATATTTTTCGTTATCAGCCACAAAATCCGCCATTGCCTTTGCCAAAGCCGCGCTGTCACCGGCAGGTACGCAAATTCCGCACCCGGATTCCTTAATTATCTGCTCAGCCGCTCCGCCGATAGAAGCAATTATAGGTCTGCCGCCTGACATATATTCCTGCAGCTTTGCAGGCACCGTCTGACCGATAACGCCCTGCGGCTTTAATGTTAAAAGGAATGCATCCGTATTTTCATATCTTTTCCAAAGCTCTTCTTTTGAAAGCCTTCCGAAAAAAGTAATCATATCATCTGTTTCCAGTTTTTTTGAAAGAGCCTTACAGTTCTGAAGCGCGCTTCCGTCGCCGTAAATTTCAATCTTTATATCGTCTCTTCCTTTAAGAAGCGAGGCAGCCTCAATTATACATTCAATATTTTGAACACTGCCTATATTTCCGCCGAAAGAGAAAACAAAAGGCTCGCCCTCAGTGCGCGTTTTCGGCTTCAAATTCATATCCTCCGAATGCTGAGGAATATATACTATTCTGTTTTCAGAAACCCCGTTCACCTTACTGAGATATTCAGTAAACGGCTTTGAGGTCACGCCGATGCAGTCTGCACTGTTGTAAATACCCTTTGAATATTTATGCATTATTTTAAAAAGAGGATTTTTTTCGCCTATATGCCATGCCTTCAGCGATTCGGGCCAAAGGTCAAGACAGTAAATAAAAAACGGAATATTCCTCTTTTCAGCAAAAGCGCGCGCGGCATTAGCCATAAGCACGGGAGACGTCTGATAGCAAACCGCAATGTCAAAATCCCCGTCCGTTCTAAGTGCTTTAAGCGTTGAGGTCAGGTAGAAAGAAATATAATTCAATGCTCTGAAAATCAGACCGTTTCGTCTTGAAACCGAAAAACAGCGGACAACGTCTACGCCGTTCCATTGAAATTTTCTGTTTCTCCTGCCCTTACAGTCGGCAGGTACTTTACCTGTTTCATAATCGGGAAGCGATGTCAATACCGTTACCCGATGCCCCTCTTCCGCAAGCATTTTTGCGATGTCGTTTATGCGAAAATTATCAGGATAAAAGTGCTGAGATACTATAAGAATATTCAAAACCTATCCTCCCGCGGTACATTACCCTTCGTAATCGTCCTCATTCTCCCAATTGTGATAAACATTCTGAACGTCGTCATTATCCTCAAACATTTCAAGCATTCTTCCCATATTCTTAATGTCATCGGGATTGGAAAGAGCCGTATAAGATGACGGAACATATTCGACCTCTGCCGAAACATATTTATATCCCTTTGCTTCAAGGTCATCGCGAACAGCGCCCATATCGTTAGGCTCTGTTCTTACATCGTAAATTTCTTCGTCTGTAATAAAATCAACAGCGCCCGCTTCAATAGCGTCCATCATAAGCTGTTCCTCGTCAATATCCTCTTTTTCAAAGAGAATAACGCCCTGACGGCTGAACATAAACGAAACACAGCCGCTTGTACCCATATTTCCGCCGAATTTGTCAAAAGCGTGGCGAACGTCCGCCGCTGTTCTGTTGCGGTTGTCAGTGAGCGCTTCAACAATAACAGCAATTCCCGACGGGCCGTAGCCCTCGTAAACTATATCTTCGTAATTGTCACTGCCACCCTCGCCGGCTGCCTTTTTTATTATTCTGTCAATATTGTCATTCGGAACGTTAGCCGCCTTTGCCTTGGCAATAACGTCCTTTAGCTTTGAGTTACCGGCAGGGTCCGGCCCGCCCTCTTTAACGGCAACGGCAATCTCTCTGCCGATTTTTGTAAACACCTTTGCTCTGGCATTATCTGTTTTTTCTTTTTTTCTTTTAATGGTACTCCATTTTGAATGTCCGGACATAGCTATACCTCTTGCATTATAAATTTTTACTCTTCATTTTATCACATAATAGTATATAATTCAAGAGTTTAGTGCGTATGAAAGGGTTAAAATATTTCGCTGAAAAAATTTAATATACTGTTCATTTTTCCAAAAATATGCTACAATATAATAAAATCGTTTATTTATAAGGTGATATTATGAAATCGTTTATGGATGAAGATTTTCTTCTGACAACCGAAACAGCTAAAGAAATTTTTAATTACGGAGCAAAGGACACGCCCATTTTCGACTGGCACTGTCATCTGTCCCCCAAAGAAATTTACGAGAATAAAACTCCCCGTGACATCACGGAGCTTTGGCTGGGCGGCGACCACTACAAATGGCGCGCAATGCGCGGCTTCGGCGTAGATGAAAAATATATAACAGGTGACGCCGAGCCTTATGAAAAATTTTTAAAATATGCCGAAGCATTAAGCTATTGCATAGGAAATCCTCTGTATCATTGGACTCACCTTGAGCTTCAGAGGTATTTTGATGTTTTTGAACCTTTAACGCTCAAATCTGCTCCTGCAATATGGAAAAAATGCAACGATAAAATCAAAAGCGGCGGATTTACACCGAGAGAGCTTATCGAAAAATCGAATGTTGTCTGCGTTTGCACAACCGACGACGCCGCAGACTCGCTTGAATACCACGCTCTTTTGGCGAAGGACGCTTCATTCAAATGCAAGGTTTTACCCGCCTTCAGACCCGACAAGGCTTTTCTTATTGACTCGCCCGTGTTTATTTCGTGGGTTAATGCTATGGAAACTGCCGCGCAAATGAAAATCACATCATTTAGGGATTTAAAAACCGCGCTCGGAAAAAGAATTGAATTCTTTGATTCTATGGGTTGCCGCGCCTCTGACCATTCGTTTGCATACTGCCCGTACAGCGAAGCGACTGACGAAGAGCTTGAAAAAATATTTACAAAAGCTCTTGCAAACGAAAGCTTTACAACTGATGAGCTGGACAAATACCGTACGGCTTTATTGCAGTTTTTAGGCAGAGAATATGCAAAAAAAGGCTGGGTGATGGAGTTTCACCTCGGCGCTATGCGTAACAACAACACAAAAATGTTTGAGCGTTTGGGGGCTGACACAGGCTTTGACTCCGTCGGCGACTGCCAGATAGCCGAAAAGCTTTCAAGGTTTATGGATTCGCTTGAAAAAGACGGACTTCTTCCCAAAACTGTCCTCTTTACGCTTAACCCTAAGGACAATACCGTACTCGGCACAATGCTCGGCAATTTTCAGAACAGTGAAGCGCAATCAAAAATTCAGTTCGGCTCTGCTTGGTGGTTCAACGACCATTACAACGGTATGCGCAAACAGCTCTCCGACCTTGCCGCCCTCGGCGTTCTCGGTAAATTTGTCGGTATGATAACGGACTCCAGAAGCTTTCTTTCATACCCCCGTCACGAATATTTCCGCCGTATTCTTTGCGAAATGCTCGGCGACCTTGTTGAAGATGGAAAGTACCCGTGCGACATTGCATTTTTGTCACAGGTAGTTGCGGATATTTCATTCAACAACGCGAAAAAATATTTCGGAATTTGATTTTGAAAGATTCGCTCCATCATTGAGGGAGTAACAGGAAAAAAAGTAAATTCCCTCCGTCATTTTCTTACGAAAACACCCCCTCCCTCGAAGGCGGAGGGGTTCCGCATAAATACAAATAAACATATCATTCGGAGTTAATATGTCAATTAAAATTATAGCGACAGACCTTGACGGCACTCTTATGGCGCCTGACCACATAACTGTGACCGAGAGGACAAAGAACACGCTTTTGAAGGCGCATAACAAAGGCATAAAAATTGCCATTGCAACAGGCAGAACTCTCGGATTTATAACCCCTGTTATAAATCAAATTCCTTTTACCGATTATGTTATTTTTTCAAACGGTGCAAGCGTTTACGATTTGAACGAGAAGAAAATAATTTACAAAAATCATATTCCGCCGAATTTGACCGCTGAAATTTTAGCAAAATTAAATGATTCGACGGTTTATTACAACACCTATGTTGACAGCGAAGTTTACATTCAGGAAAACAAACAGCAATTTTACAGCGGCAGAGAATTGCCTGCGGATTTCCTTAAAATTTTTATGGAGTCCTCTGTTCTTTGCGAAAATCTTTGTGAAACCTTAAAAGGTCAAAGTGCGGAAATAATAGCCGTTTACTCGGCAGACGAAAGTATAAGGCAGTCTTTGGCTGAATATTTCAAAAGTTTAGGATTGCTTGTCACCGCATCTCTAAAAGATGAAATTGAGGCGACAGTTCCGTCGGCAAACAAGGGTGACGCACTCTCGCATCTTTGCGGAATACTGAATATTACAAGCGAAGAGGTAATGTCCTTCGGCGACGCAATGAACGATATGCAAATGATTGAATTTGCGAAATATTCCTTTGCAATGGGAAATGCCTGTGAGGAATTAAAGAAAAAAGCTCGGCACACAGCTCTTTCCAATGCCGAGGACGGACTTGCCAAAGCAGTTGAAGAATATGCTTTATAAGCATTTTTCGGTTGACTGACGCAGTCTGATGTGGTATCATATTTTATATTTTTTCAGAGAGGAGTCTTAACCTTGAACACCGTAACAGTGCCTAAGGGCTATGTTTCAAAGCTTAACAGTTATGACCAGCAACGCGCTATTTCATATATAAAGCAGACATTTCAATTCGGATTTGCGGACGCGCTCGGCTTGAAAAGAGTTTCCGCTCCCCTTTTTGTAACAGAAAATTCAGGTCTTAATGACAATCTTAACGGTGTTGAAAGACCCGTATCCTTTGACATTCCCGCAGTAGGCGAGGACGCGCAGGTGGTTCATTCCCTTGCTAAATGGAAAAGGCTTGCTTTAAAGCGCTACAATTTCACCGTTCATGAGGGTCTTTACACAGATATGAATGCAATACGCCGTGACGAAGAGCTTGACAATCTTCATTCTGTTTATGTTGACCAGTGGGACTGGGAAAAGATTATTCTTCCCGAAGACAGAACAACGGATTATCTTAAATCTACCGTTCAAAATATTGTGGACGTTATCTGCGACACCTCTGAAAAGCTGAAAAAGCAGTTTCCTGTAATTGACGTTCAGCTTTCAAGAAGCATTTCTTTTGTTACATCTCAGGAATTAGAAGATATGTACCCGAATTTATCCGCGCACGAGCGTGAAAACGAGTACCTTAAAGAACACAAAACCGCATTTATTATGCAAATCGGCGGTGAATTACGTTCAGGTAAATCTCATGACGGCAGAGCGCCCGACTACGATGACTGGAAGCTTAACGGCGATATAATGTTCTGGAATGACACTCTCGGCAGGGCCTTTGAAATCTCATCAATGGGCATTCGTGTTGACGCCGAAAGCCTTGACAGACAGCTTAAAAAATCAGGCTGTGACGACAGACGTAATTTACCGTTCCACAAAATGCTCTTAAACGGCGAGCTTCCGCTTACTATCGGCGGAGGAATCGGTCAGTCAAGACTTTGTATGCTTCTTATGGGCTGCGCTCACATAGGCGAGGTTCAGTCAAGCATTTGGGACAGCGAAACATACAGAATCTGTGAAGAAAACGGCATTGCACTTCTTTAATTCATAATATTTGCACCGCTTTTTGCGGTGCTTTTTTATTTGTTCCCGTCAGATGTTTAAGAACAGCGTTTTATTGACAAAATATAGGTATTATGATAATATTTAATATGTATATCTTCTGAAAAAATTTAAGGTGATTTAATGAATTTCAGCGTATTAACAAGCGGCGAATACCGCAGTTTTTTAAACGAAAATCCGCAGGCTTCTTTTATGCAGACCGTAGAGCTGTCCGAACTGAAAAAAGAGCTTGGCAGTAAAATACACTTTGTAGGAATAAAAGAGAACGGCAAAATCATTGCCGGTTCTATGATTTTAGAGGATAAAACTGTTCTCGGACAAAAAAAGTTTTATGCTCCCCGCGGTCTTATAGTTGATTATCACAACAAGGAGCTTCTCCGTTTTTTCACGGAAGAGCTGAAAAAATATATTAGACAGCAGGGCGGTTTTGTTTTAACCATTGACCCTAACGTCATTTACAGAGTACGCACCCATGAGGGCGAAATTATTCCGGAGGAAAAGGCAGACGATGAGTCTGTAAACAATCTTCTTGAACTGGGATATAAGCATTACGGCTTTAACATTTACCTTGACGCTTTGCAGGTTCGCTGGTGCTGCCGTTTTAATCTCGACGAGCCGTATGAAGCAAAAAAAGCTAAATTTTCAAAACAGACAAGAAAAAATATTGACGCCTGCATTAAAAAAGGTCTTTCCGTAAGAGAAGGCACTATTGACGACCTTAAGGTTATGGAGGAAATCTTTGAAATTACTTCAAAACGCAGGAATTTCTTTTACAGAAGTCTTGATTACTATCAGAAAATGTATAAGCATATGAAAGACCTTATGACAATTTATATTGCTTATTTAGACCCTGATATTTATTATGAGCATACCGAAAATCTCTTAAATGAGGCAAAAGCAAATTACGAGGATATTCTTAAAAAGCTGGAAAAGAACAGCGTGGGCGAAAGACTTCTTAAAAACAAAGAAAACGCTTTAAAGCAAATTGAGAAATATGAAAAAGAGCTTGAAAAAGCGGCAAAATTTAAAGAAGAAAACCCGAACGGAAAAGACATAGGCTGTTTGCTGTCACTCAGAAGCGGTAATGAGTATCTTACTCTTTCAAGCGGCGTGCTTTACGAGTACCGCCAGTTTACTCCGAAATATTTGATGTATGAGCATCACATTAAGGAAGCGTATAAAGAAAATTTCAAATACTGTAATTTTTACGGAATTACAGGCGACTTTAACCCCGAAAACGAGTATTACGGCATTTATGAGTTCAAAAAAGGCTTTAAGGCAAATGTTATTGAATATATCGGTCAGTTTGAGCTGAAATGCAGTCCGTTTTACGATGTATATAACTTATTGAAAAAAATTAAAGGACAGATTAAAAATGGAACTGACTGAGCTTGACAAGCAGGAATTTACGCGATTTTCCGAAAGCAATCCGCAGGCTTTGTTCTTTCAAACGCCTTACTGGATAGAAATTAAAGAAAAAAATAACTGGAGCGGAAAAATCGTAGGATTTAAAGAAAACGGCGAAATTATTGCGGCGACTGTGTTGCTTTTCAAAAAGGTTCCCGTAATAAACGCAAAGCTTGCCTACGCCCCCCGCGGATTTTTGCTTGATTATTCTGATTTTGATTTACTTGAAGAGTTTACAAAAGAAATTAAAAAATATCTTAAAACGCAAAATGTTTTCTGCCTGAAAATAAATCCTTATGTTGACTATCAGCTCCGTGATATTGACGGAAATGTAATTGAAAATACCGCAAATGATGCTTTAATGAACAAGCTTTTCGAGCTGGGCTTTAAGCATAACGGTTTTTACATTGAGCAGGATGAAAAAAGCGATTTGGAGCCACGTTGGATTTCAGTTCTTGACATTAAAGACAAAACCTTTGACGAGCTTTACAAAAATATGCGAAGCGGAACAAAATGGGGCATAAATAACAGTAAAAAGAATTTTATTACAATTCTTGAAGCTGATGAGGAAAATCTTTTTGAATTCAAGGATTTAATGGTCCACACGGCTGAAAGACGAGGCTTCATTGACCGTCCGCTTTCATATTATCAGGAAATGTACAGAGTTCTTAAAAGAGAAAATGCAGTCAAGGTACTTTTGGCTCAGATAGATTTTAAAGCTTTACTCAATTCTTCTCAGGAAAAATATGATAAAAACAGTCAGCGTCTTTCAGTGATTAAGGATAATCCGAAGAAAGCCAAAGAGGCGGCCGAAACCGAATTTGAGCAAGGGTGTTTATCGGAAAGAATTGAAACACTTAAACAGAATATTGCCGAATTCGGCGAAAAAAAGATAATTGCAGGCGGCTGGTACATTATGCACGGCAAGGAGATTGTCTATCTTTTCGGCGCAAGCTACAAGCCGTTTATGAAATACAATTCTCAGTATTTATTACAGCAGGATATTATTAAATATGCTATCGAAAACGGCTTTGAAAGATTTAATTTTTACGGCATTGACGGCAATTTTGACAAAAGTTCAAAGCACTTCGGTCTGTTTGATTTCAAGCGCGGCTTCGGAGCGGTTGTTCGCGAGCTTATCGGCGAATTTGATTTAATAATCAGCAAACCGACTTATCATTTATACAATCTGATGCTTAAAGGCTATCAAACACTAAAGCATATAAAAAAGAAATTATAAAAATTACAGGTAATTTTATGTATCAATTTAAAACAGGAATTGACGAAACCGAATACAGAGCATTTTTAGCAGAAAATGCTTATCATTCCTTTATGCAGCTTCCCGAATGGGCGCAGGTAAAGGACAATTGGGAAAAGGAAATTTGCGGTATTTACGACGGCAAGCGTCTTGCAGGCGGCGCATTACTGCTTATAAGACGGCTGCCCTTGGGAAAGTGCATAATCTATTCCCCACACGGATTTGTCATTGATTATTCAGATATGCAAAGGCTGAAAGCATTTTTGGCAGGTCTTAAAAAGTATGCAAAAAGCATAAATGCAATTTCGGTTAAATTTGACCCGTTTGTACCGAACGAAAATATTGACGGTCAAGACTCTATGCCGGATTTTGAAAACAGCTTTAATAAAACTATTGAAAATCTCACTGCTTTGGGTTGTGTTCACCACGGCTTCGGCAAGGAAGTAGGCGACTATTTTCAGCCTCGGTTCAATATGGCAATTCCGCTGTTCGACAAAAACGGTCCGATTGACAAAAAAGCGTTGCTCAAAACCTTTTCAAAAGGAGCGAGAAGCTACATCGGAAATTATCACAAAAACAGGGGAGTTTACTTTGAATGTACAAATTCTCCCGACGCGCTGCCCGAATTTGTAAGGCTTTTGTCTTTCACTGAGCAACGCCAAAACATACATCTGCGGAACGAAGAATATTTCAGAAAAATAATGAAAGCCTACGGTGACAGAGCGAAGCTTTATTTTGCTAAAATTCATTTGCCCACATACATTGACTATCTTCAAAAAAGCATTGACAAGGGTGAAAATGCCGAGAAAAATGAAGCTCTGAAAAATGAAGCTCAGCAGATTTTAGCCTCGCGCGGCGACACCTTAGCTCTTTCAACCGGACTTATTATTCTGCCGAGAAAAGAGGAAAAAATTAAAATTGCCGAATACCTTTACGCAGGCGCGGACACCTCAATTTTTCCGAATCTTTCTACACCCAACGGCATTGTGTTCGCTTCTGCTTGCGACGCTTTGGATTTAGGCTGTGATTATTACAACTTAGGCGGAATAGACGGTGATTTAAAATCACCTTTAGCTATCTTTAAAAAGAAATTTTCACCGCACATTTTTGAATTTGTCGGCGAATTTGACTTGGTGATTGACAAGCTGTTTTATTTCGGATTTGAGAAGCTGTTGCCGAAGGCAAAAAAGCTGATTAAAAAAATCAAAAAATAAAATATATAAAAATACAGTCCCGATTTGCATTCAATCTGCATTTCGGGACTTTTTTGTTCATCTTCAATGTTTTTATTCTGCTGTCATTTCTTTTATATAGCGCTTAAAGAATGTCAGCGCGCCGTTAACCGCGGAAAGCGGCAGCCGTTCGTCTGTTCCGTGAGTACAGAGAAGCAGCTTTGTGTCTACAACAAAGGGAGCAAACCTGTAAATATTTTCACAAACAGGCTCATAATTGTAGGCATCGGTTGCGCCCATTACAAGAAACGGAGCAACCAGATTTTTACTGTCTGCGCTCTCGCAAAGCTCTTTAATCGCTTTAAATGCTCTTGAAGAGGTCGGTGAAACCGCGGACGCATCTTTACCTGTTAAAAACTTAATATCAATGCTTTTATTCCTGACGGACTTTCTTATATGCTCCTCAACATCAGCCTTTGTAACACCGGGCATTGTTCTGAAGTTGACGGTTATTGAAGCTTTCTGCGGCAAGATATTAAACTGGGGACTTCCCGAAGCCATTGTAACAGCAGTACAGGTTCTGATAAGCGATGCGGCGGGCGGAATTTTTGTCATTATTTTAAGAATAATAGGTTTTAAAAGCCAAATGTTGCAGGTTACAAGCCTTACGGGGTATGTACACCGTTTGCCGATTTCCGTGAAAAGCTCATAAACAAATTTGGGCATAGTCGCTTTAAACTGATGATTTTCAATATCCTTAATAACGTCTGCAAGGTGACCGAGAGCCGTGTGCTTAGGCGGCTGTGAGGAATGACCGCCCTTAGCATTTACGCTTATTTCATAATTAACACTGCCCTTTTCGGCAACACCTACGCCTGCAAGATTGCAGTTTAAAACACCGTTCACATTTACGGGGAGAATTGCTCCGCCCTCGTCAAGAACTGCTTCAAGGTGAACCCCCTGCTCTTTAAAGTACTGCGCTATTTGCTTAGCGCCGTTGTCTATCGCGGCTACAACCTCTTCATTATGTCCAAGGCAAAGATAAACCGTTCTTTTGGGTTTGTAGCCGTCAGCTATAAGCTGTTCAACGCTTTCCATTACGGCTATGAGGTGGTTTTTCATATCCATAGCGCCTCTGCCCCAAATGAACTCTCCGTCATTAAAGCCGTCAAAGGGGTCGTGAGTCCAGTCTTGGAGAGTACCCTCGGCAATCGGCACAACGTCCTGATGGGAAAGAAGCGCTATTCCGTCAAGCGACGGGTCTGCTCCCTCCCATTTGTAAATAAGACTTGCGTCCCCGATTTGAGTTTTAGTGAGTGTTTTGTGAATTAACGGATATCTTTCTTCCAAAAAAGCGTGAAATCTTTGAAATTCGTTCCAGTCAACTTTATCACGGTCATAATTTGAAATGGTTTTTATTTTTATTGCATCAGAAAGGTTTTGACAGTAACGGTCAACATCTATTTTTTCTTCAGGCAAAACATCACTTTTCGATTCTTTCTTTTTCGGAACGAAAAATGCCGCACGGATTGCCGTTACAGCCAAAAGGAAAATAATTACTCCTAAAATAATATAACCTATCATTTTGTACCGTTCCTCCCTTTTATGGTATCAGTATCAATATAGTATAAGTTCTTGTGTTTCGGAAGATAATAAACCGTTACCGCAGTGTTGACAATCTCTTTGGGAAGCTCTTGCTTTATTGTTCTGCTCTTATAAGGTTCTGCTTTTCTGCCTCGGATTTTTTTGCTTTCGCAAAGAATTTTTTTACCGCCTATTACATCGACAACCTTTTCAATTCTGACAAGCTCGCTCTTTCCGTTCTTTATAATGTATTTTCTCAAATTGAAAGGAATCTGAACTGCTCCTAAAGCAACAGCGGATATCACAGCAAGCACAAGTCCCGCATAAAGAAATACGCTGTATTTTTCATCGGTTTCAATAAAAATTTTATCGGGAGCGCCTTTTGTGAAATAAACTTTTACATCTTTACCGATATAATCCTCCTCTTCGTTATAATCATATTCCGGTTCAAAGTTTTCACCGTCAACATTATACCAAAGAATATACTTTCTGCTCCCGTCCGTCTGCTGAACAGAAGATACCAACGCATTTGCGCTTTCGGCTGTTTTGATGTATTTTTTATCTTTTATTATCGTACCTGCGCCGACTCCGATAAACACTGCCCCCGTTAAAAATATTGCCAGAAAAATTGCAGTCACTGTTATTAGCTTTGACTTTTTCATAAATTCAGACTCTCCTTTAGCAAATTTAACCGAATAATGATATTTGAGCCGTATCGGGAAGACCCTTGAGCGCTCCTGCCTCTTTCAGCGCGGCTACAACTGCGCTTGAGGCACCTGTTTGCAGTTGAAAATCATCTATCGAGATAAAGTGGTCAACGCCCGCTCTTCCCTCTTCAAGACCTCTTGCGGCGTTTTCGCCCACTCCCGAAAGCGCTGAAAACGACATTCTGATTTTACCGTCCTCAATATAATATTCAGTCGCTTTTGATTTATAAATATCAACAGGCAAAAGCTCAATACCTCTCGCCATCATTTCATTTACAACCTGCAAAGCCGTAAACGCCGATTTTTCGGTTGCCGAGGCATTTCGGTTTTTGATTTTAATATCAAGCTGCGCCATTTTTTCTTTTACTGCCGCGTGACCTCGCATAACCGTTGCAGCATCAAGGTCGCCTCCGCGTACGGTTAAAAATGCAGTATAATATTCAACAGGCTTGTAAATTTTATACCAGCCGAGCCGGAGCGCCGCAATAACGTAAGCCGCCGCATGAGCTTTCGGGAACATATATTTAATTTTACGGCAGGATTCCATATACCATTCGGGAACATTGCATTCACGCATTGCCTCTTCCGCACCCTCGGGGAAGCCGACCTTTGCGACAATTCCCTTACGTGTTTTCTCCATAATATTAAACGCCATACCGGGTTCAAGCCCCTTGTGCATAAGGTAAATCATTATGGAGTCACGTGTACCGATAACGTCTGAAATTGTACAAGTGCCTTTTTTAATCAGCTCCTGCGCATTGCCGAGCCAAACGTCAGTGCCGTGCGAAAGACCTGAAATTTGCAGTAAGTCTGAGAATTTTTGAGGCTTGGATTCAACCAGCATTCCGCGAACGAAATCAGTACCCATTTCGGGTATTGAAAGTGTGCCTGTTTCTACGCCTATATCCTCGGGTGTAACGCCGAGCGCCTCGGGAGACGTACAAAGACTTACTATTTTGGGGTCGCAAACATCTACGTCCATAACAGGAATACCCGTTAAATCTTCAAGATGCTTGTAAAGAGTCGGCACATCGTGTCCGAGAATGTCAAGCTTCAAAATTGTATCGTGAAGAAAATGGAAGTCGAAATGCGTTGTTTCCATATCCGACTCCGTATCGTCCGCAGGAAACTGAACAGGTGTAAAATCGTAAACGTCATATTCATTAGGCACAACAACCATTCCGCCGGGGTGCTGACCCGTTGTTCTCTTAATTCCCGTACAACCTCTTGTCAACCTGTCCTCTTCGGCTCTCGTTACCTTCAGACCGCGCTCTTCAAGATATTTTTTAACAAATCCGTAGGCGGTCTTGTCCGCAACCGTTGCAATAGTACCCGCTTTGAAAACGTGCGACGAGCCGAAAAGCTCTTCTGTATATCTGTGCGCCTTGCCCTGATATTCACCTGAGAAGTTAAGGTCAATATCAGGCGCTTTGTCGCCGTGAAAGCCGAGGAATGTTTGGAAAGGAATTTCGTGACCGTCACGCACCATCGGAATATGACAATTCGGGCAATCCTTCGGAGGCATATCAAAGCCTGAACCGTACTCGCCCTTTAAGAAAAACTCAGAATGCTTGCATTTCGGGCATCGGTAATGTGGCGCTAAGGGGTTTACCTCTGAAATACCTGCCATTGTGGCGACAAACGACGAGCCGACAGAGCCTCTTGAGCCTACGTGGTAGCCGTGCGCCTCTGAGTCCCAAACAAGCTTTTGAGCGATTATGTAAAGCACGGCAAATCCGTGCTTGATGATGGACTCAAGCTCCATTGTAAGACGGTCTGCAACATATTCGGGTACAGGGTCGCCGTACCATTCCTTTGCCTTGTCCCAGCAGATTTTGCGAAGCTCCTCTTCACTGCCCTCAATGGACGGCTGGAACGTGCCTTTGGGAACAGGGCGGACAGGCTCTACCATATCCGCAATTTTATTTGTATTTTCAACAACGACCTCATAAGCTGTTTCTTCACCTAAATATGCGAACTCTTCAAGCATTTCGTCAGTTGTCTTAAAATAAAGCGGGGCTTGGTTATCTGCATCCTTAAAGCCCTGACCTGCCATTAAAACGGCACGGTAAATTGCGTCCTCAGGGTCCATAAAATGAACGTCGCCCGTGGCAACGGTCAGCTTGCCGAGTGAGTCTGCAAGCGTGATGATTTTTTTATTTATCTCTTCAAGGTCTTTATTACTTTGAATGTGAGCATACTTCGGGTCTTCGGAGCGAACCATAAACTGATTGTTACCGTTAGGCTGAATTTCAAGATAATCGTAAAATTCGGCGATTTTTCTTGTTTCTTCCTCCGGTGCGCCCGAAACAATACTTCTGTAAAGCTCTCCCGCCTCGCAGGCAGAGCCGATAATCAGACCCTCTCTGAATTCGATTATTTTTGAACGGGGCATTCTCGGTCTCTTGTAAAAATAATCTACGTTAGAGGTTGAAATCAGCTTATAAAGATTTTTAAGACCCACCTTATTTTTAACAAGAATTATTATGTGATAGCTTGGCAAATCCTTATATGAAGCGCTCGGATTGCCGATGTCATCAACAAGGTAACCTTCAACACCGTATATAATTTTTATTTCCTTGCCGTCTTTCGCCAGCTTTTCAGCTGCATTCATAGCATCAGGGTAGCCTTGGGCATTGCCGTGGTCTGTAATTGCAATCGCGGTATGACCCCAAGAAGCCGCACGCTTTACAAGCTTGCCTGCGTCTGTCATTCCGTCCATCTGCGACATATTTGTATGAAGGTGAAGCTCAACACGTTTTTTCTCCGCATTATCCTGCTTCATAATCTTCTTTACCGAATTTACGGAGGTTGCCGAAATAATATTTTCGCCCGTAAATTTGTCATAGGTTACTCTGCCGTAAATCACAACGGTCATATCGTTAGAAAGGTGGTCAAGCAGATTCTTCGCCTTTTCGCTGTCCTCAAAAATCTTTACGCTGTAAGAATAATCGTCATCCGTAATGTTAAAGGTGATTATTGAATTGCGCTTGTCACGTGTAACTCGCACGTCAAGTCCGAAAACTCTGCCCCAAACAGTGACGGCGCCGCTTTCGATATTGATTTCACGCAAGGCAACTATATTTTTATATCTTATAAGATTGCCGTAAAGCGCTTTGAGAGTTTCAAAATAAAGCGGAATTCCCGGAATTACTATATGCTCGCGCGGTTCGCCGTCCGCCGCGTTTACAGGAATATCGGGAATATTGTGTTCTCTTTTGTATTCCTCGTCAGCCTTTTTCTGCATAGAACTGAGCGCAGACTGCGAATCAAAATTCTCATCCTCTGAAAATACCACAACGCTGTCAAAGCCGAAAATCTGTCTGATTACCTTTTCCGCTTCTTTGCCGCATTCCGCATTTTCAAGAATTTCTTTACCGCCTTTTTTAAGGTGAATTTTAATCTCGTTACCGTTTAAAGCATATTCCGCACCGCTAAAATAGCCGTTTGCAACGGTTATTCTGTCCCGCAGAACAGAAATTACCAAGTCCATATAAGAAAGCTGAAATCCCTTTCTTGTATTCTCGGAAATTATTTTCAGCGGAACGCCGACTGCCCTTGAAGCCTCCTCAGACAGCTGTGAAAGTCTGTTTTCGTCTATTTGCCTGTACGGATTTATGTAAAACACTGCATTATTATCTTCTGTTTTCATTGACAGAATTTCCGCAAATGCAATATCTAAATATTCGTCTGTATTAAATTTTTCGCCGAATAAATCTTTGAACAACGCCATTATATAATTACATCCTGTCTATTTCTTTTAAAAGCTCCGATACTATTTCATCTTCATTTACTTTTCTCAGCACCTCGCCGCGCTTAAACAAAACACCGCATCCGTCGCCGCCTGCAACGCCTATGTCAGCCTCTTTAGCTTCGCCCGGTCCGTTTACAACGCAACCCATTACAGCAACGGTCAAAGGCTTTTCACAGTTTTCCAAAGCGCTCTCAATCTGACTCGCTAAGGAAATTAAATCTATTTTTGTTCTTCCGCAGGTGGGGCAGGAAACAAGCCTTACACAGTCAGTTTTAATACCTGCGCCCTTTAAAATGTCAAAGCCAGCCTTAACCTCCTTAACGGGATTGTCTGTCATTGAAACACGTATTGTGTCGCCTATTCCGTCAAGAAGCAACGCACCTATTCCTATGCTCGATTTAATAAGCGCCATATTGTGCGTTCCCGCCTCTGTTACGCCTAAATGAAGCGGATAGTCACATTTTTGCGCTAAAAGTCTGTATGCCGAGACCGTTCTCTGAACATCTGACGATTTTATCGAAACAACAATATCGTTAAAGTCGAATTTTTCAAGAAGCGATATATGGTAAAATGCGCTTTCGCAAAGAGCCTCGGGCGTGGGCGAACCGTATTTTGCCAAAATATTTTTCTCAAGTGAGCCTGAATTTACGCCTATTCTTATGGGAACGCCCTGAAGTCTGCAAGCGTCGGCAACAGCCTTAACCTTACTGTCATCGCCGATATTGCCCGGATTTATACGAATTTTATCTGCCCCTGCCGCGACGCTTTCAAGAGCGCAGCGGTAATCAAAATGTATATCGGCAACAACGGGGATTTTAACAGCCTCTTTAACCGCATAAAGAGTTTTCACCGCCGCTGCGTCGGGAACGGTCAAACGAACAATTTCACAGCCTGCCCTCTCCAGCTCCAAAGCCTGTTTAACATTACCCTCAACATCGCTTGCAGGAACATTAAGCATTGACTGAACGGCAATTTTATTTTTGCCGCCGATAGCAATATTACCTATTTTTACGGTTCTTGTTTTTCTTCTCTCAATCATGCGGTATGCCCCCTTACTATTGTTAAAATATCGTTAAATGTTACGACAAGCATAAGTCCCAAAAGCAATACAAGACCTGCCGCATGAACAAAGCCCTCATATTTCGGGTTAATGGGTTTTCTGCGTATTCCCTCAATGCAAAGGAAGAAAAGTCTGCCGCCGTCAAGAGCAGGGAGCGGGAAAAGGTTGAAAACGCCAATGTTTATTGAAATAAGCGCCATCATTTCAAGTGCGGATTTTAACCCCTCTTTACTTCCGACTGCACTCTGTGTTGCGTCCGCAATAACATTTACAGTTCCAACAGGGCCTGACAAATCCGTAAGACCGTATTTACCCGTTACTAAATCGAAAAGACTGAGCCAAACTATTCTTACGATTGAAACCGAACGCTTAAAGGAATTTTTTATTACATTCAAGACGGTTGGTTTTTCGCCTAAAATTACAAAGTCATACTCAATTACCGTATATTTATCCTGTTTTTCGCTCTTAAACGTTACATCTTTAAGCTCGGTTTTTTTGCCGTCACGGCGAACAGTCATATCAAAAACGCCGTCCTCGGAACGTGTCATTAAAAATGAAATATCCATGTCGGAAAAAATTCTGTGTCCGTCAATAGCTAAAAGCTCATCGTTTTCGCGAAGTCCCGTCTGAGCGCTTGTCGCGCCGTCATAAAAGCTGATTATTTTGTTTGTACCTATAAGGTTTTCCATTGAAAGCACAATCGCAACTAAAATAAGACCCACCAAAAGATTGGTTATTGCGCCTGCGGCAACAATAATTATTTTTTGCCAAACCTTTTTACGATTAAAAGCGTTCTCATCCTCGCTCTCTTCGTCCTCACCCTCCATACTTACAAAGCCGCCTATGGGAAATGCGCGCAGGGCATAGGTCGTTCCGTTCTTTTTACGTTTAAACAGCGCAGGACCCATTCCGAGCGAAAATTCATTTACCGTTACCTTAAAAAGCTTTGCAAATGAAAAATGTCCCAGCTCGTGAGACGCTATTAAAAATCCGAAAAATAATATTGCCACCAAATATGGCCAAACCTTTGAAAAAATTTCCAAAAAAGTCACTGCTCCTCTGCGTACTTAATTACTAATTCTCTTGCGAGTTTGTCTGCATTTTCTATATCTTCAAGAGTATAATCCTTAATGTCGGGCGCTTCTGAGGCAACGCGCTCAACAATATCGCCTATATCCAAAAAGCCGATTCTACCCTCACGGAACATAAGGTTTGCCTGCTCGTTTGCGCTGTTGGCAAATGCAGGCGCTATTCCGCCCCTCACAAACGCGTCTTTACACACATTTATAAGCTTGAAGGTCTCATAATCCGGCTTATAAAATGACAAATTGCAAATTTCGGTCAAATCAAGCTCCTTTGTCGGAGCGTCATAACGCTCGGGATAAGTCAGAGCATACTGAATGGGAATTTTCATATCGGGCAGTCCCAGCTGTGCAATGACCGCATTATCATCATACTCAATAGCAGAATGAATTATACTCTCTCTATGCACAACAACGTCTATTTTTGACGGTGAAATGCCGAAAAGCCAAGCCGCCTCAATAACCTCAAGTCCCTTGTTCATCATTGTAGCAGAATCTATAGTTATTTTTGCGCCCATCGACCAATTGGGGTGTTTAAGCGCATCCTTGACAGTTACATTTTTAAGCTCTTCTCTTGTTTTTTTGAAAAACGGACCGCCTGAGGCTGTCAGAATCAGCTTTTTAAGCGCTTTATTGGAAGGCTTTCCCTGTAAGCACTGAAAAATTGCAGAATGCTCGGAATCGACAGGCAGAATTGAAACTCCGTTCTCTTTTGCCCTGTTCATAACTATCTGACCGCCTGCAACAAGCGTTTCCTTGTTGGCAAGCGCAATTGTTTTTTCACATTCAATTGCAGTAAGAGTAGGCTTTAAGCCTGCCATTCCCACAATTCCGTTAATCACGGTATCGGCGCTGTTTACTGCGGCACATTCGCATACTCCCTCAATGCCCGATAAAATCTTTGTATCTGTATCTGCAACGCGGATTTTAAGGTCTGCTGCCGCTGCTTCGTCAACCAAAGCGGCAACGCGGGGCTTAAATTTACGAATTTGCACCTCGATTATATCTACATTAGAATATGCCGAAAGTGCGGACACATTAAAGCCGCACTTCTCCGCAATTTCAAGGCTCTGAGTGCCTATTGAGCCTGTTGAGCCTAATATACTTAAATTTTTCGCAGCCATTAAAACTTCACTCCGAAAATGTTAATTATTGAGTAAAATGCAATAAGTACAAAAACCTCGCTGTCAAAACGATCCATAACTCCGCCGTGACCGGGAACTAAATTGCTGAAATCCTTAACTCCGCAGTTGCGTTTCAAAACTGAGAACGTAAGGTCGCCGCACATTCCCACAATGCAGAGAACCGCCGAAACAAGCGCCACTGCCAAATATTTACCGTGGGGAGCTTCAAAAATAAGATTGTCAAATATCGCATAAAGAATAAGCGCGCTTGCAACTCCGCCGAGAACTCCGCCGACAGCGCCCTCAACAGTCTTTTTGGGACTTACCTTGGGGCAAAGCTTGTGTTTGCCGAGGAAGCTTCCTGCAAAATATGCAAAAACATCGGTAATCCACGCGCAGAACATAACGTAAAGAATAAAGAAAAGACCATGCTGTTTTCCGTAATCTGCATCGGGGAAAATTTTGTCTATTTCGTTGCAGTAAAGCAAAACAGTTACCGCAAATGGAATCCCCCAAGATGTAACTATGACTGATGCCGCATCGTGAAACTTAATGTTTTCAAAATCGGCTACCATAATTATAAAGCACAAGAGAGCGTAGAGCAAAAGGAAATAAACAGGATTTAATGTAAGTCCGAGTTTTGCTCCCAACGCCAAAATATTTTCTCTGAAGCCAAAGCACATAGGAATTGCAAAGCTTACAACGCCCGTTAAAATTTTCATAAGCTTGTTTTTTATTCCGAGCGCGTGATTTATTTCATAGGTTGCCATCAAACTGACTACTGCCGCCGCCAAAGGAAAAAGCCACGGCGCAATATTACGCAGAGCTACAACCGAAATTCCCGCCAACGCGCAAATAATTCCGGCAATTACTTTCTTTTTCATAATAAAATTCTATATCCTCTCTGAATATGTTGGTTTTAAATCGAAACCCGCCGCCTAAAAAGGAGGGGACATCTGCATTTAGGCTATACTCCGCCGAAGCGGCGATTGCGCCGTTCAAATTCACGAAGTGCCGAAACAAGATCATCTTCCGTAAAATCGGGCCATAAAACATCTGAAAACCACAGCTCCGAATAAGCAGACTGATATGTGAGAAAGTTTGACAGCCTGCACTCACCGCTCGGTCTGATTATTAAATCAGGGTCGGGCAAATTTTTTGTATAAAGATGCTTTGAAATTGTATTTTCGTCAATATCGCAAACGTCTATCTCGCCGTTTTTAACCTTTTCGGCTATTTTCTTAACAGCGCCTGCAATTTCGTGTCTGCCGCCGTAATTTACAGCGATATTAAGCACAACCTTTGATTTGTCGCTGCTGATATTCTCAATATGGTTCATAAGCGCCGCAATGTCCTCGGGAATTCCCGATTTATCACCGATAAACCTAAGTGTAATACCCTTTTCCTCATTCTCCGCAGAGCGTTCGTCCGCTTCATATAAATATTCGCGGAAAAGCTCCATTATGGCGTCAACCTCCTCCTGCGGCCTTTTCCAGTTTTCAGTGGAAAAAGCGTAAAAGGTAAGACATTTAACGCCTAAATCTGCGGCGAACTCGCCTATTTTACGGAATGTTTTTGCGCCCTCAATATGCCCCTTATAACGCGGCAGATTGCGTTTCTTTGCCCATCTGCCGTTGCCGTCCATTATTATTCCGATGTGCTTGGGAAGAACGGAAAATTCGGGAAGATTTTTTTTATCCATAGTATGTTAAAACGCATTTATGAGCAGTACTCTGAGAATACTGCCCATAAATATTATATCTCCATAATTTCTTTTTCTTTTGCCGTCGATGCATCCTCTGTCTTCTTAACAAAGTCATCGGTAATTTTCTGTATTTTTGTTTCAGCGTTTTTCTGGTCATCCTCAGTAATTTCAGACGACTTTTTTAAAGCCTTGATTTGATCAATGGCATCACGGCGGATATTACGCATTTTAACCTTGCATTCCTCGCCCATAGCTTTAACGGACTTTGACAGCTCTTTTCTGCGTTCCTCGGTAAGAGGCGGGAAAGTAAGACGGATTACTCTGCCGTCATTCATTGGGTTAATACCTATGTCTGAAGCCTGTATTGCCTTTTCAATCGGCTTGATTGTTGAAGCGTCCCACGGCTGAATTATAAGAATTCTGCCCTCCTGAACCGAAACGGCTGCCATCTGCTGAACGGGAGTGGGAACGCCGTAATAATCAACAACTATTTTGTCAAGCACAGCCGTAGAGGCTCGCCCTGCGCGCATTCCCGAATACTCACGGTCAAGTGCCGCAAGAGATTTTTCCATTTTTTCTTTCATCTGTTCAAAAACTTTTTCCATAAATTATTCCTCCTATAAAGTGACGGTACGTTTACCCTACAGTACAAAATGTTCCTATTGTTTCGCCCAATGCCGCCTTGACCATGTTTTCAGGCTCATTAAGATTAAACACTAAAATCGGTATTCCGTTATCCCTGCAAAGAGAAGCGGCTGTACTGTCCATAACCTTAAGTCCTTTGCTGAGAATGTCCTGCTGAGTTACAACGTCAAATTTAACGGCATCGTCAAATTTATTGGGGTCTTTATCATAAACGCCGTCAACGTTTGTCGCCTTAAAAATAATATCTGCGTCTATCTCTGCCGCGCGAAGCGCCGCGCCTGTATCGGTTGAAAAGAACGGACTGCCCGTTCCGCAGCCGAAAATTACGATTCTTCCGTTTTCAAGATGGCGTACTGCCGCATCCTTCTTAAACGGCTCGGCAATTCGTGGCATATCAAGAGCAGTCTGAACAACCGCCTCAACGCCCATAGACTCTAATGTATCTGCAAGGGCGAGCGAATTCATAACCGTTGCAAGCATTCCGATGTGGTCTGCTCTTGTTCTGTCCATACTGCCGCTGGACCTACCCCTCCAGAAATTTCCGCCGCCTACAACAACGGCAACCTGAACGCCTAAATCCGCCAAATGCTTAACTGACTGACAGACGCTGTTCACTACATTAAAATCAAAACCGTGACCCTTTTCACCCGCGAGAACCTCTCCGCTGAGCTTCAAGAGAATTCTTTTATATTTCGGTTCCAAAAGAACACCTCCGAAAAATCAAAAATATATATTATTTCCAGTATATTTTACATTAAATCGTCACTTATGTAAATAGATAAATTAAACAATTTAACTTTTTGTTATTTTACACTTTTATTATTGACTTAACCTCTGTGAAATTATATAATAGATGTAATTCTTTTCGGAGGAACAGTGATGGAGAACAAAATATTAGATATGGATATTGACATTATCGCTTTAAAGTTCGGAATTTCGGGAGAGCTTATTAGCTTCAACAAATACGGTAACGGAAATATCAACGGCACATATATTCTTGAGTTCAGCAAGGATGGGGATACCTCAAAATATATTCTGCAAAGAATCAATACGGAGGTTTTCAAAAATCCTTTCGGTCTTATGAAAAATATTCTCGGCGTTACGGGACATATTAAGAAATATTATAATGACAAGGGTATTGACAGCAGCCGCAGAACGCTTGAGTTTTTACCCTGTGACAGCGGCGATTACTGCTTTATTGACGAAAACGGCAATTGCTGGCGTCTTTACAAATTCATTGACAAGGCTTACACCTGCGAAACAATTGACAGTGCCGAAAAGTTTTGCGAGGCAGGCAGAGCGTTCGGCGAATTCCAGCAAATTCTCAGTTCCTATGACGTTTCAACTCTTTTTGACACGATTCCCGATTTTCACAATACGGCAAAGCGTTTTGAAGTATTTAAAAAAGCTGTGGAGGAAAATTCGGCGGGCAGACTTTCAGAGGTTAAAAACGAGGTTGATTTTGTACTCAGCCGTGAAAATGACACTCACGTTTTAACCGATTTAATTTCCGACGGCAAGCTGCCGCTGAGAGTTACACACAATGACACCAAAATTAACAATATTCTGTTTGACGAAAAGACGAATGAGGGTATTTGCGTTATCGACCTTGACACAGTTATGACGGGTCTTTCCCTCTACGATTTCGGTGACTGTATTCGTTCAGGCGCAAACAAAACTGCTGAGGACGACCCGAACACCGACAATGTCGGAATTGATTTAGACCTTTACGAAGCGTTTGTTTCGGGATTTCTTTCCTCTGCGGGAAAGGCTCTTACAGATACCGAAAAAGAGTACCTTCCGTTCTCCGCAAAGCTGCTCACCTTTGAATGCGGAATGAGATTTTTAACTGACTATTTAAACGGAGATACTTATTTCAGAATCAAATATCCTAAGCACAATTTAGACAGATGCAGAAACCAGTTTAAATTGGTTGAAGATATTGAAAACAATATGGACAAAATGAAAGCAATCACAAATAAGTATTGCTGAACATGCTGAAAATTTTTTAACCCTAAGCTTTTTACGGCTTAGGGTTTTTCTTTGTCTTTCTTTGATTTTTCCTTAGCGGTCAGTGCCACAACGGCGCAATAAACCTTTTCAGCTCCTGCAATTTTTAAAACTCTGACACATTCATTTAAGGTTGAACCCGTTGTTTTAATGTCATCTACAAGCAAAACTGTTTTACCGTGTAAATCCGCATTTTCCGAAACATCATACGCACCTGCAACATTGCCCTGTCGGTAAAATGCGCTTGAAATGTGCTGTGTCTCTGTTTCAAAAGGCTTTGTAAGAACATTTTTTACGGGAATACCGAGAATTTTTGACATTTCCTTAGCTATTTCGCCTGCGGGATTGTATTTCCGCTTTTTGTCCTGATTTTTGCTGAACGGAATAAAATCAATAAAGTCAAAATTTATATCTTTAAAATCATTTTTCACTGCCTCTGCCGTATCCTCTGCCAGCACCTTTGCAATATACTGCTTGTCTGCGAATTTGTATTTGCGTATTGATTTTTCTATTGTTTTTTCATAGTAAAAGGGCGCGCTGATTCCGTCATATTTCATTTTAGCATTTTTGCAGGTGCATCTGTCCTTACCCGCACCGCAATACTTACATTTTTCACCCGTAATCCTCGGCAAATCGGTTTTACATTCATTACATAAGGCTTCACCGAATTTTATCAGCTCACCGCAGTATTTACAGTGATTTCCGAAAATTAAATATGAAATAAAATCAGTTAACATTTTTTACACCCTTAATATAATAGCATATTTTGGAAATTTTTTTAAGAATATTTTTAATACTCAAGATAAAAATAAGTCTAAAGGGTGATAAATTATGGCAGAAAAAATCGGAAAGCAAACTTATTTACTAAAATCAAAGCCGTCAATTTGCGGTTACAGCGCCGTTGTCGGCAAAACTGAGGGCGAAGGTCCCATCGCAGAGGATTTTGACTATATTTTCAGCGACGACACAATAAACGGCAGCGCTTCTTTTGAAAAAGCTGAAAGCGCTTTACAGCGTGAAGCTGTGACAAGAGCGATTGCAAAAGCGAATGCCTGTACAGATGACGTTGACATTATAATGGGCGGAGATTTGCTCAACCAATGCATCGGTACAACCTTCGGAATTAAAGAGATGAACATTCCGTTTTTGGGGCTTTACGGCGCTTGCTCCACTATGGCGCTCTCTCTCGGTATTGCCTCGACCTTTGTCGATTCGGGCGCTTGCTCAAATACGGTGGCGACTACATCTTCGCATTTTGCTTCCGCCGAAAGACAGTTCAGAATGCCTCTTGAATACGGAGGTCAGAGAACGCCCACAGCGCAAAGAACCGCGACCGCCGCGGGTGCGTGCTATGTTTCGTCGCACAAAAAAAATACGCCGAGCATCAGCGCTGTTATTTTCGGAAAAATAACCGACCTTAATATTAAAGACCCGAACAATATGGGCGCCGCAATGGCACCTGCCGCAGCAGACACTATTGCGCAATTTTTAAAAGATACAGGTACAAGACCGTCCGACTACGATTTAATTTTGACCGGCGACCTCGGAAAAGTTGGAAAAGACCTTTTAATTGAGCTTTTAATGAAGGATGAAAATATTGACATTTCCGCTGTTCACAACGACTGCGGGCTTATGATTTACGATATGGAAAATCAGGATGTTCACGCAGGCGGCTCAGGGTGCGGTTGTTCAGCGGCGGTTCTCAATTCAAACATTATGAAAAGAATGCTTTCGGGAGAGCTTAAAAAAGTCTTTTTTGTAGGCACGGGAGCGCTTTTGTCGCTCACATCAAATTTGCAGGGCGAAAGTATTCCGGGCATTGCCCACGGAGTTCTTATTACAACGGAGGAATAATAAATGGCAAACGATGTTGCAACAATAATAAATATGTCAAAGGCTCTCAGGCTTTTAAGCTTTATGGAAACGGCACTGACTGTTGGGATAATAGCCTTTACCGTTTTCAGAATTATCTCCGGTATTAGAGAAATAAAAGAAAATTAAATTAAGAAAGCCGTGCTTCCCCCAAAAAGAGAAACACGGTTTTTTATTTACCTTTCATAGTCATCACAGCACTTTTCAAAAATGCCGTAAAAAATATAAAATATCAGCGCTTTGACAAATTTCATTGTAAATCCTAAAAACTGATCTAAGGCTATTCGGTCAGGTAATTTTGAAAGATTAACTTCGCCGAATATCATTCCTATGCCGTATACTGCCGTTGCAAGAATTGTCAATCCGTAGAAAATTTTATGCGGTATTCTGTATCCGTGACATTCAGACAGAAGAAGGGCAAAAATGAAGAAAAAACAACCGTAGCTTATAGTCGCACCGTCCATAAGCTCAATAGCCAGCATGGGTAGCCCGATTATAAATGATGCAATAGTGATTGATTTTGTATTTTCAATTTCAACATCGTAAATTCGCAAAGCTTTACATATAAAAACCGCCGAAATCAGCGCCCAGAAAACTATATTGTACGCATTGATTGCAAATCCGGGCAGTGCAGACATCAGATTTTCCGAGTATATCATAAAGTACATATATATTTGAGAAAGACAGCCTAAAACATTGCAAATTGCAAAACTGCACATAAATATTCCCAAAACAGCGTCTTTTATCTCAAAATCACGGGATTTTACAGCCAATGGACTTACATACGTTTCCTCTTTTTTATCTGCTTCAAAATTTTCGCAATGCACTTTCTCTTCGCCGTTCAACAGTTCATCAACAGTGAGTCCAAGTTCCGAGGCAAGCGGAGCGAGCAAATTAACATCGGGCATACCGTCGCCGTTTTCCCATTTTGAAACAGCTTTATTTGTAATTTGCAGTCTGTTGGCAAGCTCAGCTTGAGTAAGTCCCAGCTCTTTTCGCTTATCATATATCAGCCGTCCGATTTGAATATTGTCCATATATTCCCCTCCTTCACTTATTATCCTAATTATATCATTTTACACCCGTTTTCACAAGCCACGCATATTAGAATTAACTCCACCCAGCGTGGATATGCCTATTTTTCGGCGCTTTTATGAGCATATTTGTAGGGCGCGGATTTATCCGTGCCGCAACACAAAATCAAATTCAAATTACTGCGTACAACGAAACATCGGAACGCATAAATGCGTTCCCTACCTTTTTCTTGCAGACGAAAACTTTTAATCAACTTTATGCATTTTTAGCATATATTCAAGAAAAAGCCGTTCGCTTAATAAACGAACGGCTTTGTTTTTGTTTAATTCAATTTGTCCGGTTATGCTTTATTAGCTGAACCGAAGAGTTCGATTTTTTCACGAACGCAAGCCTTAATAGCCTCTGCGCCGGGAGCTAAAAGCTTTCTCGGGTCAAAGCCCTTGCCCTGAAGGTCTTTGCCCTCTTCAATATACTTTCTTGTTGCTTCCTGGAATGCAAGCTGGCACTCAGTGTTAACATTAATTTTTGAAACGCCGAGAGAGATAGCCTTTTTGATCATATCAGCAGGAATACCTGTACCGCCGTGAAGAACGAGAGGCATTGTGCCTGTCTTTTCCTGAACTGCTGCAAGTGTTTCAAATGAAAGACCTGCCCAGTTTGCAGGATATTTACCGTGAATATTGCCGATACCTGCGGCAAGCATTGTAACGCCGAGGTCAGCAATCATTTTACATTCATTCGGGTCAGCACATTCGCCTGCGCCGACAACGCCGTCCTCTTCGCCGCCGATTGAACCAACCTCAGCCTCAATTGAAAGACCTTTTTCATTGCAGATTGCAACTAACTCTTTTGTCTTTTCAATGTTTTCGTCAATGGGATAATGAGAACCGTCGAACATAACTGAGCTGAATCCTGCTGCGATACAAGCCTTTGCGCCCTCGTATGAGCCGTGGTCAAGGTGAAGAGCAACGGGAACTGTGATTTTAAGCTCTTCAAGCATACCGTTAACCATTCCGACAACTGTTTTATAGCCGCACATATATTTACCTGCGCCCTCAGACACGCCGAGAATAACGGGAGAATTCATTTCCTGTGCAGTGAGAAGAATAGACTTAGTCCACTCAAGGTTATTGATATTGAACTGACCTACTGCGTAATGGCCTTCTTTTGCTTTTGTAAGCATTTCTTTTGCATTTACTAATGGCATAATAATCCACTCCTTAAAAATTTTTCCGCTTGTGATTATAAACCATTGCGGACAAAAAGTCAACAAATTAACAAATAACAGCGCAGTGAATAATATAAAAATGAGGTGATTTTTTTGGAAAAGTATTACTCGTCTGTGCTGACTGCGTCCGGTCTTTTGTGCAACTGCAAAATTCTTTGCGAAAAGCATCCCGAAAGTAAATTTTACATAATACCTAACGGTACAGATTTTGAAAAAAGTATATTTTTTGACGAACTGATAAAGCATTTTAAAGGATACAGCACAGTAATTTACTACCCGTTTTATGATGAAGCTCCGAACGGAATTTATATTAAAAATCTTGACACCTATATTCTTGCCGATTCGCCTTACAGCAGAGTTTGCCCCGTTTCGTCCGGAATATGCGAAAACGAAATATTATTTTCAAGCAGACGTAAAACAGCGCAAAATGAAAAAAGCCGGCTTGCAAAATATTACTCTGCCGAAAAGAAAGAATACAGAAAAGCCGTGTCCTTTTTAAGCCTTGCAAATGTCTGTAAGGAAAACAGAAATTCTCTTCTGTCCGATTACCTTGCGGACGACAGACTTATAAACGCTCTTAAAAGAATTTTAAAGAAAATGCCTTTAAACGTCAAAAAGGGTCAGCCTGACATTAAATTTCTTTCTGCGGTAACACCGCTCGGAATACACACCCTTTGGGACACTGTTTTTCAAAATTTTGAAACCGTAATTGAGTTAGAAGACAGCGCCGCTTTTTCCTCAGCAATAATTACGGGGATAATCCGTGACAGGCTGTTAGACGCAAATGAAAAATTTATACTTGTTCCCGATATGTTTCACCGCACTATTCCGCAAATGATTTTAATGCCCCAAAGCAGCCTTGCTGTTGTCCGCTCAGACGAAAATCACCCTATACCCTTCGCCCCGTCCTGCCGGATAAATACCGAAAAATTTACATCAGTCCCGCGGGACATTAAAAACAAATGCTCTCTCTTGCTTGAAGCAGAAAACACCTACTTAGAAAATGCCGTTACCTGCGTTTATGAAGGCAGGGACGCGCGCCGAAAGATGAACAACCTGCTTTTTCCATACAGCAGTGCCGAAAACGCAAAAAAAACAGCCAAAGAGCTGTTTGATAAAATAACGGGGTAAACGGTACTTTTGCAGGGCATAGGCTTGCTTTCCAAACAACTAAAATAATCATAAAAAAAGAGGGCATTTAATGCCCTCAAATTTTATCAGTCGTTTGTGTAGGGGAGAAGAGCTATCTGTCTTGCTCTCTTAATTGCTGTTGTAAGCTCTCTCTGGTGATATGCACAAGTGCCTGTTACACGGCGGGGAAGGATTTTTGCACGGTCAGAGGTGTAACGGCGAAGCTTTGCAGCATCTTTATAATCAATTGTTTCAACCTTTTCTACACAGAAAGCACAAACCTTTTTGCGTGCTTTTCTCATAGGTCTTGAACCTTTTTCGTAAGCCATTGTATATTCCTCCTATTTAGAATAAATCAGAACGGAAGTCCCTCGTCGTCATCTGCGCCGAAAGGAAATCCCTGAGAATCGTCGGGTAAAACCGAGAAGCTGCCTGCGTCTGCGCTCTGGTAAGAAACCGCAGGTGCAGCTGCCTGAGGCTGAGCGTAGTTGTTACCGCCGCTCTCACTCTTGCTTCCGCAGAATGAAACGCTGTCAGCAACAATCTCAACCGCTGTACGCTTGTTACCGTTTTTATCTTCGTAATTACGGGTCTGAATTGAACCCTGAACTGCAATCATTTGACCCTTTGTGAAGAAACGTGTGACAAAATCAGCCGTATTGCGCCAAGCAACTACGTTAATAAAATCTGTCTGTCTTTCTTCGCCGGGTTTTGCATAAGAACGGTCAACCGCAACTGAAAATGAAGTAACAGAAATGCCTGTACCTGTTGTACGAAGCTCGGGAGTGGCAGTAAGTCTGCCCATAATAATTGCACAGTTTAACATTTATTCTCCTCCATTACTTCTTAATAATCAATGTACGGAGTACACCGTCAGTGATTTTTGCAATACGGTCAAGCTCTGCGGGGAAATCTGCTGCGCTTTCGAAATTGTAAAGCACATAGAAGCCCTCTGCTTCATCGTTAATAAGGTAAGCAAGTCTTCTCTTACCCCACTCATCAACGCTTTCAAGAGTGCCGTTTGCTTCGATGAGAGCCTTAAATTTTGCATTAAGCTCTGCTGCCTTCTCTTCGCCTGCTGCTACTGAAAAGACAAAAATCGATTCGTATTTTGACATCTTTTGCACCTCCTTATGGACTTTGCCCCTTGCTTGTCACCCCAAGGGGAAGGACGCCGATTTTTTCGGCGGAAGAAAATTATACCAATACTTGTCTTAAAAGTCAAGTACTTGTCAGCCTATTTTTACAATTTTACTGTTTTCGCTGTTCTGGTCTTTACGCATTCTCCGTTTTTTGAAAAGGCTTACTCTTTCCTGATATTCTCCCGTATCGCATTTTTCAACTATTACAAGGAAAAGCGTTATAAGCATAAGGTACGGCAGCGGACAGAAAATTCCGGGATTTACAAGGGACATAAGCTCAAGCCCTGCATATGAAATAAACACCGTAATGTTAAACAGCGTAACCTTTCTCCAAATAAGCATATTTCTGCGGACAAACTGTACAATAAACGCTACTATTCCCACAGTACCCAGCGACGCCGCAACCTGAATAGGCTCGCAGTGATACCAGCAAAGAGAAAATTCCTTGGAAGCGTGAACGTCACGGTTGCCCATATATCCGAGTCCCGTTCCGAAAATCGGATGATTTAGGTAATCGTTAATTCCCCTCGCGCAGTGAATTGCGCGAACCTCTGTGGATTCGCCCATAAGAAAACCGTTAACCGCCGTAAGCAGTCTGTTTATTGTGTAGCCGAAAAGCTCGACAAACTGTCGGAAGAAAATCATTACGGCAAATAAAATACACCCGCAAATGAAAAGATAAGCAATTCGGCGGTTCTTGTCATAAAGAGTATACATTACCACGCACATTGCAAGCTCAATTGCGCCGAAAACCATTCCTCCGCGCGAGCCTGTTAAAAGAATTGCAAAGAAATAAACAAAGCCGAGAACGGTTGCATAGCTTTTACGGCTTGCAAGCAAAAACGGGAACGGCATTACTATCATTAAAAGAGTGGACAGGTTGTTACGCCACTGCATAAACAAAAGTCCTTTAATGTCAAGCACCTTGTTTATATTTATAATGTAAAAGGAAAATACCATAAACGAGCCGAATGCCCCTGCTATAACCATTATTTTAGTCAGCATATTTATGAGCGAATAGTCCTTTTTAATATCAATATTAGCATAGAAAAGCAAATAAAGGAACACCATTCCGAATCCAAGCCCTGCCATATGGTAAAGAGAGGTAGGCGCAAAATACTCCTGCGGTGTAATAAAGCCCAAGCCGCCCAATAATATCGAAACGGACACAAACACCATAGGCCAGAACTGTGAGCCTTGAATTTTAATAGGCTTCCAATAGAAAACAAAATGCAGAACAAGACAAAGGACGAGCGGAATTGCCAACAGCTTATACTGCATAAACGTGTTATATGAGTCATAACAGTGAATTGAAATCATCACCGTTAAAAGAAACGGCAAAAGCGTTGCCATAAAATCATCGCTCAGAAGAAATACTATTGCCACTATAAAGCCGAATACAAGCGTTCCGTAAACCTGAAGTCCCAGCGTTGTAAAAACCGCCGCAAGACAGCACAGCATTATCATCCACTCGGTTGTCAAAAAGAACGAGCGAACTGCTTTAAGAGAATTCTGAATTTTCGGGGATTTTACAAATGACATTATACTGCTCCTTTATATCAGTTTGATTATAAAGAAATTTTTTAAAAAAGCAACAATTGTGACAACAATTTAATAATTATTACAAAAGTCTTACAAGGAAAAATGTAAAATACACTTGACATTTTTCTTTTTGGTGATATAATAAAAGTAAAGTGACCTTTACATTTTAAGGAGTGATGACTTGAAAAACCGTTTGGAAGAACTAAGGAAATCCAAAAATCTTCGTCAGGACGAATTGGGCGAAGCGCTTGGTGTATCACGGCAGACGGTAATATCCATTGAAAAAGGCAAATATAATCCGTCAATAACGCTTGCTTTTAAAATTGCAAGGTATTTCGGCACAACAATTGAGGAAATATTTATATATGAAGGTGATGAAAATGAAATGTAAATCTATGAAATATAATGTAATATCCACACTTTTTGTTATGCTTTTGTTTTCAGGAGCGCTTTTCGCAGGCTTTTATTTTCAAAAGAACGGTGGAACTTCCTCTTCTTACTTTTTCGGAGGCGCAACAGGCTTACTTCTGGTTGCAATTGCAAACTCAATACGTATTCTCAGAATGAAGAAAAATCCGAAATACAAAAAAGAACAGGAAACTGCGCAAAAGGATGAACGGCTTATTTCTCTTCGCAATCGCTCAATGGCTGTCGCTTACTATTTAACTGTAATGGGCGCCGCCGTTGCAAGCATTATTTCAGCTGTCAGGGGCGATATGAACAGCGCGGAAAATTTTTCCCTGCTTTTAAGTATGAGTTTAGTTGTATATCTTGTATCATATCTGATTTTATCACATAAGGAGTGAAAAGTATGAATTTAACAGTAAATGAAATTTACAAAAGCTTCGGCGAAAAAAATGTTCTTAAAGGAATCTCTTTTTCCGCTGAAAGCGGCAAGGCGCTCGGAATTTTGGGCAGAAACGGCGCCGGTAAAACAACGCTTATAAGAATTATTATGCAGGTTTTCGGAGCTGACGCCGGTCAGGTTCTTCTTGACGGAAAGCCTATTGACACCGGCAAAGTGCAAATCGGCTATCTGCCCGAGGAAAGAGGTCTGTACCCGAAGCAAAAAATTATGACTCAGCTTTTATATTTTGCAGAGCTTAAGGGCGTCGACAAAAAAAGCGCAGAAAAAACTGCCGATAAATATTTTAAGAAGCTTCAGATTGAGCAATACAAAAATGTACGGCTTGATACGCTTTCAAAGGGCAATCAGCAAAAAATTCAGCTTGTAGCGTCCCTTATAGCAAATCCCGACATTGTTATTCTTGACGAGCCGTTTTCAGGACTTGACCCCGTTAATGCAGGAATGCTCAAAAGTATTGTAAAGGAGCTTATCCGCGACGGCAAAATGGTGCTGTTCTCAAGCCATCAAATGAATTATATCGAAGAATTCTGCGACGATATTATCATTCTTAACGGCGGAAAATCCGTGCTTAGCGGAAGCATTAAAAAAATTAAACGAAGCTATGCAAGAAATATTCTTGAAATTGCCGTACAGGAAAACGAAAATGCTTTAAACACTCTTTTAAAGGCTGAACTCCCGTTTGTGAGTAAGGCTGAAATTATTGACGGCAAGCTTACGGTAACTCTCAAAAATGAAGCAGATAAACCCTTGCTTATTAAATTCGCCGCGGAGAATATCCCTGACATTGACGGAATTTCCGTTAAAGAGCCTACACTTGCCGACATCTTTATTCATTACACGGAGGGCAGCGTATGAAACAGTTTACAAAGGTATTCAAATTTGAATTTTTAAACATAATTAAGAGCAAAGCATTCATTTTTCTGACATTGATTTTATTCATTGGTACAACGGTTGTACTGTTTTACCCACGGTTTACGGAGGGTAAAAAAAGCTCGTCCGCAGGTGAAAGCAAACCGACAAAGCTCGCTGTATTTGACTCCTCGGGAGCTTTAGGCGAATATATAAAGGAGGGTATGACCTCTTACGAAGTCACCCTTTGTAAAACAGAAAAGGAAGCTGACGCTTTGTTAGCAGACGAAACAGTTGACGCGTCTGTTGTAATCACCTCTCCCCTTTCCTACATTTATTCCGTTAACGATATGGGACTTTATGACGAAACATCAAACGTTATAAATGAGCTTTTACAGTTAAAATACCGTGAAACAAGGCTTGCGGAATTCGGACTTACCGAAAGCCAGATTGCCGAAATACAGTCGGCTGTCGCCGTACCCGAATACAAAATTGTGGGCAACGACCAATCGCAAAGCTTCCTTTACACATATATTTTGATGTTTATGCTCTATATTTCGGTTATAACCTACGGTCAGATGATTGCCCAAAGCGTCGCAACGGAAAAAAGCTCAAGGGCAATGGAGCTTCTCATTACAAGCGCAAAGCCGGACAGCCTGATTTTCGGCAAGGTTCTCGGCACAGGCTTTGCAGGGCTTTCGCAAATGCTCATAGTCTTGCTGTGGGCTGTCGTATGCTACAGGATAAACGCTCCGTATTGGGAGGACAACTTCTTTGTAGCGTCTATTTTCGATATGCCCTTATCCCTCATAGCCTACACATTGGTCTTCTTCATCCTCGGATTTTTGATTTACGCCTTCCTTTACGGAGCGCTCGGCTCACTTGCCTCAAAAATGGAGGACATCGGCACACTCACAACTCCGCTGACATTTGTTATGATTATTGCATTTATGGTGCCTATTATGAGCATAAGCTCAGGAAAGGTCGACTCCGCTGTTATGAAGATTCTGTCCTTTATTCCTTTCTGCTCGCCTATGGCTATGTTCGCGCGCATTGCAATGAGTAGCGTAAACCCTGTGCATATTGCAATTTCAATAGCAATTCTTGTTCTGTCGAATATCGGAATAGGATATATTGCCGTTCTTATATACAGAATGGGAATTTTAATGTACGGCAAGCCGCCGAAATTCACACAGGTATTAAAGCAGCTGAAAAAGTGATTTAAAAATGTTTTTGTGATAAACAGCCGGTATTATTTAACTGTTTACAAATTGTTCATTGTTTGTCTATTGTTATTCAATAAATACGTGGTATATTTATGACAGTGGTTCGAAATGATTGACATATTTCATTTTCATTCTCCTTTCTCCCGCTTTTGATAAAAAAAGCAAAAAACAGCTCCCGAAAGGGAGTTGTTTTTTTATGTAAAGCTATTTAATTGTTTCAATTTTACCGTTCAGTAAATTGAAGCTCCTTATGTAGTCGGGGAAAGTCTTTTCAAGTCCGCCTGTATTGTGAATATCAATCGGAATACTTGCCTCACAGCTTAAAACCGTCAGAGCAAGCGCGAAATATATGTTTCCGTTTGCGTCTGCCGTTCCGCCTGTTATATCGTTTCCGCCCCAAATTATCAGCTCGTCTTCATCGTCAAAAGAGCAGGCAACACCGAGCTTTGTAAGCGTTTTAACAGCTAAATCCACCGTCTCGCTCTTAATGGTCTTAAGTCCGCTCAGCTGAATAAAGCCCTTTTCGCAAACCGACGCCAACGCGCAGTAAACAAAAAATTCAAGTTCGTTTCCGTTTACATTTACAGACATTCCGAAAAGCCTGTTTCGCGAAACCGTGATATTTTCATTATCACGACTGACGTTTGCACCCATATAATCAAGCACATCGAGTACCTTTGCCGCAAAGCCGTCCGCCTTAAAGCCTTTAAGCGTTACGCCTTCTTCTGAGAGAGCGCCTGCGCATAAAAGAAAAATATTTGAGCTGTCGTTTGCATTTAAGTTTATTTCACCGTGCAAATGCGACGGTGTACATCTTAAGTTCATAAAAATACCTATTAAAATATCAAAGCTGAAAAAGTCCTGTCTTTTTCATAGCCTTGCTGAGTGTACGCTGTGCAAAACAGCTTGCCCTTTCGGCGCCGTTTTTCGCACACTCCGTAAGATAAGCCTTATCGCTCATAAGGCGGTTAAACTCTGTCTTAAACGGGCGAAGCTCCTCAACAACAGCCTCTGCAACTGCCGATTTAAAATCGCCGTAGCCCTTGCCGTCAAATTCTTTTTCAATCTCGTCAAAGGTTTTGTCCGTACAGCAGGAATAAATACCCATAAGATTGTTTATTCCGTCCTTACCCTCGGCATATCTTACCTTCGCCTCGGAATCCGTAACGGCGCTCTTTATCTTTTTAACTATTATATTGTCATCGTCAAGCATAGAAATATAACCCTTGGGATTCGGGTCGGATTTACTCATTTTCTGAGTCGGGTCCTGAAGAGATTTTACTCTTGCGCCTACCTTTCCGATAAACGGTTCAGGAAGCTTAAATGTATTGCCGTAAACAGTATTGAAACGCTCTGCGATATCACGTGCTATTTCAAGATGCTGTTTTTGGTCTTCGCCTATGGGCACAAAATCCGTCTGATACAAAAGGATATCCGCCGCCATTAAAATGGGATATGTAAAAAGCCCCACGTTCACGTTTTCGGGATGCTTTTCACTCTTATCCTTGAACTGCGTCATTCTTGATGCCTCTCCGAACTGAGTACAGCAACTGAGCAGCCACGAAAGCTGTGCGTGCTGAGGCACATGGCTTTGAATAAACACAATATTTTTTTCAGGGTCAATGCCCAAAGCCAAAAGTATTGCGTACATTTCAAGAGTTCTTCGGCGTAAATCCGCAGGCTCGGGACGAACTGTAAGCGAATGTAAATCCGCAACTGCATAAAGGCAGTCATATTCCCCCTCGGACATATCTTTCCAATTTTTCAAAGCACCCAAATAATTGCCGAGCGTGGGCGTACCCGTCGGCTGAATTGCGCTTAATACTATTTTCTTTTTCTCTGCGGTGTTTTCCATTCGTGTCACCTTTCCCAAATATCTGTTACAATGATTATTTTGTATATTATCCTATTTTTTACTCTGTTTGTCAAGAAAAGAAAAATGTTATAAAATCTATCGTATTCAGTCTATAAAAAAACCGTGCCCCTCAGTTTAAAAGAAACACGGTTTTACGTTGTCAAATTTAATTTTTTATTCACATAACCGATTTTTTCGCACTGCAAAATGTTATATCTTAGCAGCCCTTCTCAATATGCAAAGCTATTGTTCGGTTATGCTGATTTTTTGGCTGTATTGAAGCATAAAGAGTACAACCTTTTGTGCAGGTTTACCGTTTTGCTCTACTCAATAAGTCCGCTTTCTTTTAATAGAATTTCAATGTCTGTCCCTTCAACCTTTTTCATCAGAAGTTTTATAAGTTCTTTTTCCTTAAATGACAGCTTTACTTCGGTAATAGGTTTTTTATCTATTGCATAATAGCAGGCACGGAGAAGCTCTCGGACGTCATATTTGCTGCCCCAAACCTCGGGGACACCGCGGTCAACATCAAGCAGAGTATATACAGATTCCATACCTGTACGCATAGAGTATTCTATCGTAAATATTGTATCACGGGGAGTTTCTGCAAACTGACCGAGAAAAGCAAAGTTTACAGCACCGTCGGGTACAACCTTCGGACGGTCCTCATTCTTCCTTGGTTGGAAGAATGCATTGATAAACGGCATAAAGCAGGTTGTGGTATTGCAGGCATTCTTTGCTAATTTATCAATTTTTGATTCGGGAATACCGATATGATAAAGCCATTCACGGCATATCTCCTCACCTGTGCAGTCACGCATTGCTTTTTTAACATAATTGCCGTTTTTATTTGTACTCAAAGCATACAGCCAAACTAAAACAGTATCTTTATCCTGTGATTTGAACTGAGGCTGACGGTTAATTGTCCAAGACAGATACCAGTTGTCAGTACTGTCCTTAACAGTAACAATACCGCCTGTGGTAACCTTTCCCTCACGTGGGTCTCTCTTGCAAATATTGATTATATGCTGAATTATTTCTTCATCAGATGTTGCAACTGTAGCACTCATCCAGTTTGTCGCTTCAATATCGTTACAGAAATTATCGGGATTACCAAATTCACCGTGTTTAGCTTGCTTGGCAATATTCTTCCATAAATCCCATGACTCACCCGAACCGTTTTTCGCCTTTGAAAGGTCGGGAGCATGAGTTTGGTCACCGTAGCAGGAAGAGTCAGTACAACAGCCGTTTGTAATAAATACAAGGTCGTCTTCAAGCAAATCTATTGTTTGTTCTTTACCGTCTTTCATAAATACAATTTGTTTTGCAATTTTTTTATCTCCAACAGTTTCAATAATAACGTTTTTCACGTCCATACCGTACTCAACTGTTACACCGTGATTTTCAAGATATTTTACCAGCGGCATAATCAGGCTTTCATACTGATTATACTTTGTAAAACGAAGAGCGCTGAAATCAGGCAATCCGTCAATGTGGTGAACATAACGGCACAGATAGCGCTTCATTTCAAGTGCACTCGACCAACGCTGAAACGCAAACATTGTTTGCCAGTAAAGCCAGAAATTTGTTGACCAAAAAGACTCCGGAAGAACCTCAGAAATTTTCTTGCCTTCAAGAGCCTTTTCGGGTGTAATAAACAACTGTGAAAGAGCCATCGCAGATTCTTTATCAAGCCCGAATTTTTTATCGGTATGCGCATCTTCTCCGCAGTTTACGGACGCTCTGCACAAGGAATAATTCGGATCATGCTTATTAAGCCAATAGTATTCGTCAAGAACGGATACTGACGGATTTTCCAAAGACGGAACATCTCTGAATATATCCCACATAACCTCAAAATGGTTATCCATTTCTCTGCCGCCGCGCATATAAAAGCCTTTTGTAACATCCTTTCGTCCGTCACAGCTTCCGCCGGCAAGCTCTAACTTCTCAAGCAGATGAATATGCTCCCCCTTCATCTGACCGTCGCGCACCAGATAAAACGCTGCCGCAAGACCGGCAAGACCGGTGCCGATAATGTAAGCAGATTTTTTGTCAACATCATTTGGCTTTTCAGGATGAGCAAAAGATTCATAAGTTCCTGCTGAATAATACATAAAAAATACCTCCGATTCTTTATTTTGTATTTTTATTATATTATTTTTTCGGTCATTAACAATAAACGAAAAAATGCCCATGATAAAAAAATTATCACGGGCAAAAAGCTGCTGAAATTTTTATCAATTCTCATTTTTTGATAAATTCTTATCTATTCGGAATCTTTCAAGAGCGTCAGTAAATGTATCCTGAATAACTAATGCCAGCTTAATTATAAGCTGCTCAGGATCTTGCTTCATATCATTTTTTATCCAATCAAGCATTAAGCCGACAAAAACATAAGAATAAACCGATGCTATAAACTCTTTATCCTCTTCCCTGACAGTCATTGCAGAAGATTGCTCTTCTACAACATTAAGCAAAAGGTTATCAATAATCGGTTTAAGATACCGCTCCACCTGTTCGCGGTCAACACAGCGGTACACATTTGTAATAAGCAATTTGTTTTCACGCACAGTTTGGAAAATTTGAAGCATTCCGGCTTTCCAAGTATCATGCGTTTTATTTCCTTTTAAGACTTTAGACGCTTCCTGAAGACAAGTCCATTCTGCAAGGTCATATATATCCTTAAAGTGATAATAAAAAGTCATTCGGTTAATACCGCAATCATCGGTAATATCATTGATAGTTATTTTGTTTAACGGTTTTTTAATAAGCAAATTCTTTAAAGACTGTGACAAGGCTTTTTTAGTAATTTGTGACATTAAAATCCCCCGATTCATACTAAACCGCTTTTTAATTACAATATAGCATAATTCGTTAAAATTATCAATTAAAATATAAAAATCGCTTAATAAAAGAGATTAAGCTGTTGCTCAACAAACTGTTTTCATATCTCTGCTTTTTTCTTCGCAATCAAAAAAATTAGCCCTAAATCCACACGGGATTTAGGGCTTTTTCGTAAGCTGAAAAGCGATAAAAGCACCGCTTTTACTCTTAAATATTCAATTACAAAACCTTTGAAAGAAAATCTTTAAGACGGGGGTTCTGAGGATTACCGAAAATCTGTTCAGGAGTGCCCTCCTCCAAGATTTTTCCGTCATCCATAAAGATAACTCTGTCGCCGACCTCTCTTGCAAAGCCCATTTCGTGAGTAACAACAACCATTGTCATTCCGTCCTCGGCAAGCTCCTTCATAACGTCAAGCACCTCGCCTACCATTTCGGGATCAAGGGCCGACGTCGGCTCGTCAAACAAAATAACGTCAGGATTCATTGCAAGCGAGCGCACAATGGCAACTCTCTGCTTCTGACCGCCCGAAAGCTGTGAGGGGTAAGCGTCTGCTCTGTCTTCAAGCCCAACTCTTTTAAGTAATTCAAGAGCCTTTTCCTTAGCCTCTGCCTTTTGTTTGCCGAGAAGCTTTACAGGCGCAAGGGTCATATTTTTAAGAACGGTCATATTCGGAAACAAGTTGAAATGCTGAAAAACCATTCCCATTTTCTGACGGTGTGCATTTATATTCACTTTTTTAGCCGTAATGTCTGTTCCCTCAAAATAAATCTGCCCCGATGTGGGTATTTCAAGAAGATTAAGAGAGCGTAAGAGGGTTGATTTACCACTTCCGGAAGGTCCGATTATAACAACAACCTCGCCCTTTTTAATTTCGCAGTCGATTCCGTCAAGTGCTTTTACTGCACCGCCGTTATAATGCTTTTTTAAATCATTAACCCTTATAAGTACATTATCTGTCACTCTTACGAAGCCTCCTTTCAAGTCTTCCGACAAGCTTTGTAAGAATCATAACCATTATAAGATAAATAAGCGCTACCGTCAAAAGCGGTATAAAATAGTTGTATGTTCTACCTGCTATAGTATTGCCCGCCTTTGTTATGTCCACTACGCCTACATAACCCGCAACAGACGTTTCTTTTAAAAGGGCAATAAACTCATTGCAAAGAGTCGGAAGCACCGCTTTAAACATTTGCGGAATAATTATGCTTTTCATTGTCTGCAAATAATTAAAGCCCAAGCTTCTTCCTGCTTCAAACTGACCGTTGTCAATAGACATTATCCCGGCTCTGAAAATCTCGGCAACATAAGCACCGGAATTTATTCCGAAAGCAAAAATTGCAACAGGAATTCCGTCTCTCGCATTTGCAAATATTATAAAATAGCAAATCATCAGCTGAACCACAACAGGTGTTCCTCTGATAATCGTCAAATAGAACTTACAAAAAGAGTTAATTATACTTAATGCATAATACCCGAAGCCTTTATTAAGCGCCATTGACTCTTTATTTTTATCATAAGATGTGCGCACAGCGGCAATTATAACACCGATAATCACACCGACTACAAGCGCACCTGCGGTAATCTTAAATGTGTTTAAAAGACCTATCAGCATTTGCTTATAACGGTCTTTTTCTATAAACACGTGATTGAGTTTTTCAAGAAACACAGTAAAATCAGCCATTATACTTAAATACTGCACATCCTCACTCCTCTCACAAACAAATGAAAGGGCGGGGATGCCGCCCTTTTAAAATCTAAAATACGTTATGCAGGAATATATTTATCTATAATTTTCTTAACTTCACCCTCATTGATAAGTTCAACGAGTGCCTTGTCGACAGCAGTCTTAAGCTCTGTATTGCCTTTTTTGAAGCAAATTGCATAATCTTCATCAGCATAAGAGGTGTCAAGAATTTTAAGACCCTCGTTTGCAGCCACAAAGGACTTTGCAGGTTCTTTGTCAATAATTACGCAATCAACCTTGCCGCTCTTTAATGCTTCAATTGCAACTGCTCCGTTTTCATAGCGTATAACAGCATCTTCACCGAAATCATCAGAAGCATAAATATCTCCTGTTGTTGCTTCCTGAACGCCGATTTTCTTACCCTTAATGTCATCAATAGAGTTAACAGCGCCGCCGTCTTTAACGATAACAACCTGAACGCCCTTTGCGTATGAAGAGGAGAAATCAGCATCCTTAAGTCTGTCTGCATCAACAGTCATACCTGCCATACCCATGTCATATTTACCTGACTGAACGCCGGGAATAATTGACTTGAACTCTGTATCTACAACAACAAGCTCAAGACCGAGTTTTTTTGCAATAAGCTGAGCTATTTCAACGTCAATGCCGACAATGTCCTTGCCTTCCATATACTCATACGGAGGGAATGTAGACTCAGTCGCCATTGTAAGCTTACCGTTCGTTACTGTTTTCAATGCTGTTTCTGTGTTGGATTTGGATTCAGGCTCTTTTTCTGTTTTCTTACCGCAGGCGGCGAAAACAGTGCCTACAAGTACAAGTGCCAATACTACTGCTAAAATTTTGAATGATTTTTTCATTTTTATTATCTCCTTTCGGAATTTTCTTCATTATAAATCCATTTTATTCAATTGTCAATACTTTTTATGCAAAAATATTTATATTTTTTCAATTTTGTGTATTTTTATGCATATATTTCGCATAAAATTAATATATTTTGAATATTTTTACATTTTGCAAAATATTATTCACAAATTATAAGTATATAATGTATATTTATTCACGCTTTTTCTTATTAAAAACAAGAATTTTGCTGAATACATAATTGAGTATAACCACCGCTGCGCTTATGATAAGCTTTGAAAGCATACCCTTAACGCCGAATACAGTTTGATTAAGTCCGAGATAAACCAAAAACGGAACTCCGAACCACTCCAACGCGCCCGTCACAAGCCTTGACGCAACAAATTTCCACAGCTCGTTTAATACGGTTTTCGCACCGCCCGAACGGCTTTCAAAAACCCAGATTTTATTGGTAATAAAAGCGAAAATCACTGCGCAAATCCAAGAAATCACATTTGACACGGCAATTCCCGCAATATCGCTTTGCAAATGTATAAGCTTTGTAAGTATTCCGTATGAAACAAAGCTTACGGCAGTGGTCAGCATCCCGAAAAAAATATATAAAATTATTTCTTTATATTTAATGAAAAGGTCTTTCATCTTTTGCATAATAAAGCTTCTTTCCGCAAAAAAAAATATATTTATAATATTAACACAAAAAACATTTCTTTGCAAATACAGGAAATCTTCTTTTATTTCTTGACAAAGCGGTAAAAAATTTGTATAATGTCATTTGCAATTCAATATGCTTATATGCAAATATGCTGCTATGGCTCAGTTGGGCGAAGTTGCGAGCACCGTCCGGCGGACGAAGCGCGCGAGCAAAATGAGGTGAAGAAATAAGGAGTAATGCGAGCGGCAGTGAGCATAACGACTATATTTCTGAGGGAAACACAGTTTCTTAACTGTAAAAATGTGAGTAAAGCGTTAAAAAATAGATATGCTGCTATGGCTCAGTTGGTAGAGCACGTCCTTGGTAAGGACGAGGTCACCGGTTCAAATCCGGTTAGCAGCTCCAAAAAGAAACGGCAAATTCCGATAGGAGCTTGCCGTTTCTTACTTTTTCACTATTCACTTTTCACTGAATCTGCAACGGACAGCCGAGGTCGTTGAAAATTGCATTCAGAAAACGGAACGGTGAGGGCACCGTTCCCTACAATTTTGCGGTCCCTACAGAGTAAGTTTCAAAAAAAACGGACAGCCGAGGTCGGCTGTCCCTAC
>CANARN010000008.1 GCA_947364045.1 uncultured Clostridia bacterium | reverse complement strand
TCTCAATCACTTTTTCTATTCTATTTTAGTCTCACATCTATTGTAACTCTACAATAATATTTTATTAAATTAAATAAATATCTTGACAAACGGGGGATTTGCTGTTAAAATAGCAGAGCAATAAAGCAGAGCAGTTAAATTCTCCTCTCACCGTTCGGGTTTCTCGGAACGGTCAATACGTTAATTTTTAAGTGTATTGGTGCGGGCAGAATTTTTCTGTCCGCATTTTAGTTTGCTAAAAACAATGAGAGGTGTTTATTTATCGCTACCAAAGAATTGCAAATCAATGAAGAAATCAGAGACAGAGAGGTCAGGGTTATCACCGACAAGGGTGAACAGCTCGGCATTATGTCCTCGAAGGATGCTGTCCGTGAGGCTGAAAAACGCAACCTCGATTTAGTAAAGGTGTCTCCTGCGGCAGTTCCGCCCGTATGCAAAATTATGGACTACGGAAAGTACCGCTTTGATCAGGCAAAGAAAGAAAAGGACCGCAGAAAAAATCAGAAGATTGTTGAAACAAAAGAGGTTCGCTTGTCTGTTAACATTGATACGCATGACTTTGACACGAAGGTAAATCATGCTGTCAAGTTTTTAAACGGCGGCAACAAGGTTAAGGTTTCAATCCGTTTTCGCGGACGTGAGATGGCTCACACAAACCTCGGTAACGGAATAATGGAGCGCTTTGCCGATGCCACAGCTGAATACGGCACTGTTGAAAAGCCCGCAAAGCTTGAGGGCAGGCAGATGCTGATGTTCTTAGCGCCGAAAACAGCAAAATGATTTATATTGTAATATTTTTAGGAGGAATTTAATATGCCGAAACTTAAAACACACAGCGGAGCTAAAAAACGCTTCAAACTTTCAAAGAACGGCAAGCCCATCAGAGCGCATGCCAACAAATCACACATTCTTAATAAGAAGAGCACAAAGAGAAAGCGTAATCTTCGCAAGACAGCAGTTGCAGACACAACAAACTGCAAGCAGATTAAGCGTCTTGTTCCTTATAAATAATATTTGATTTGATGTGCGAAAGGCACTGACACTTTATTCGGAGGTATATACAAATGGCACGTATTAAAGGCGCGATGATGACTCGCAAAAGAAGAAATAAAACATTAAAGATGGCAAAGGGCTATTACGGCTCAAAAAGCACTCTTTTTAAAACTGCAAAAGAAGCTGTAATGAAATCCGGTCAGTATGCTTACATTGGCAGAAAGCAGAAAAAGCGTGATTTCAGAAAGCTTTGGATTACAAGAATTTCAGCCGCTTGCAAATGCAACGGAATGAACTATTCAACTTTTATGAACGGACTTAAAAAGGCGGGAATTGACCTTAACCGCAAAATGCTTTCGGAAATTGCTATTGCAGACCCCGCAGCATTCACAGCTCTTACAGAGCAGGCAAAAGCAGCACTTAAATAATTTTGAGCCACGCCGAGTTTTCTCGCGCGTGGTTTTCCATTTTTAATTATGAACACTTTACTTATTACCTCAAAAACCAACCCGAAAATTAAAGAACTTAAAGAGCTGACGAATAAAGCTTCTGCAAGACGTTCGGCAGGTGTTTTTGTGTGCGACGGAGCGCGTCTATGCAAGGATGCGGAAAAATCGGGGATAAGAATTGCTTCGGTATTTGTTACGGAAAAATGCAGAGAGAAATATTTTGACGACATTCAGCCTGTATTAGCTTCGGCGGAAAATGTTTATTTTGTCAGCGAGGAGGTTATGCGCTTTGTGAGCGATACAGTGTCGCCGCAGGGAATAATCTGCACGGCGTCAATGCAAACAGGCGGATTTAAACCTCAAAAGAGAAAACGGTACATAGCGCTGGACTGCGTTCAGAATCCTGATAATTTAGGCGCGGTTATTCGTACGGCAGAGGCTCTGGGAATTGACGGAGTAATAATTTCGGGCGGCTGTGACATTTACAATCCAAAAGCGCTGCGCGCCTCAATGGGTTCGGTTTTCAGAATGCCGGTAACGGTGGCGGACAGTCTTACTGCGGTAATAGAGGAGTATAAAAAAACAGGCATCCGCACATTTGCCTCAGTGGTGTCAGGCACTGCCAAGGACATTACGGAAGCGGAATTTTCAAAGGGCGCACTTACAGTAATCGGCAATGAGGGAAACGGTGTTTCACCCGAAGTGCAGGCTGTGTGCGATGAAAAAATCACAATTGTAATGCGGGGCAGGGCGGAATCGCTCAATGCGGCGCAGGCATCGTCGATAATTATGTGGGAAATGACAAAATGAATGATACTGTTTATTGGATTTGGCTGTCACAGGCTCTCGGTCAGGGCGAAAAGACTTTAGCGCTGATATCTTATTACAATTGGAACGCCAAAGAAATATACGAGGCGAGCATAAAAGATATTTTTGCTTTGGGAATTTACACACTTCAAAAGGTGAAAAGGTTTAAGGCATATCCCTTGGAAAAAGCGGAAGAATCCTTTGAAGCTGCTGTAAATGCAGGAATGAAGATTGTTACTGCGCAAAGCGAGCTGTTTCCTGATTCCTTGAGAAAAATAGACACTGCGCCGCTTGTCCTGTATGTTTACGGAGACGTATCGGTGCTTAAAAATGAGCTTTCAATATCAATGGTCGGTGCAAGAGAAGCCTCGGATTACGGCTGCGCCGTGGCAAAGGCGCTTTCTTCGGCTCTTGCGGGTAAGGGCTTTACAATAGTTTCGGGCGGAGCGAGGGGAATTGACAGCGAATCGCATTTCGGAGCTATGGAAGAGGGCGGAAAGACAGTTTGCGTTCTCGGCTGCGGACTTGACACCAATTATCTTGCGGAATTAAAGCCTATGAGGGACAAAATTGCAGAAAACGGTGCGGTAATATCCGAATTTCCGCCGAAAAGCCCTGCAAGCAGAATAACCTTTCCCATAAGGAACAGAATAATTTCGGCTTTGACTCTCGGTACAATAGTTGTCGAGGCGGGTGAGAGAAGCGGCTCGCTGATAACAGCGCGTTTTGCGCTTGAACAGGGGAAAGACGTATTTGCAGTTCCGGGTGACTTAGTTCATTCGTCATACTTAGGTACTAACAAGCTTATCCGTGACGGCGCGATTGCCGTTTTTTCTCCCAACGATATTTTAGAGGAATATTATTCCGATTATTATGATAAAATAGTTGATAAGACAAGGTTTCCGGATGATGAAATAATCAAAAGGGCGCAAAGGTATTTGTCAAAGCCCAAAACAGAAGCAAAAGAAAAAATATCGGTAAATGAAAACGAACAAAAGAAAAAATGCGTAACGGTTAAACGGGATGCTCCCGATTATTTGACCGAAGGCGCTAAAAAGATATACGCTGTTCTGACAAATGAACCGACACATGTTGATTTACTGTCGGAGCAAAGCGGACTTAATGTGTCACAAACTCTTTCTGCGCTGACAGAGCTTGAGGTTTATTCACTGGCTTTATCTCTTTCGGGCAGAAGATATACTATAAACGACTGATAAGGAAAATACAAAGAAAGGACGATACGGTATACGAAAAGCTGTTTTTTACAGAATTTTGTATTCCGCTGTATCGCACGGCAAATTTTATGTCAAAACTTGTTATTGTTGAGTCACCGTCAAAAGCAAAAAGCATACAGAAATATTTAGGTAAGGATTACAATGTTGTTTCTTCAAAGGGTCACGTCAGAGATTTGCCTGCGGCAAGGCTCTGTGTTGACATTGAGCACGATTTTGCTCCGAAATACGCTGTAATTAAGGGTAAGGAAAAGCTTGTTAAAGAGCTTAAGGCTATGGCGGACGAGTCCGAAGCCGTATTTCTTGCAGCCGACCCCGACCGTGAGGGAGAGGCTATTTCGTGGCATCTCGCTACGCTTTTAGGGCTTTCAACGGATGACCTTAACCGTGTAAAATTTAATGAAATTAACAAAAACTGTGTTACGGCAGGCATAAACAATCCCGAAAAAATTGACCTTGACCTTGTTAATGCGCAGCAGGCGAGAAGAATTCTTGACCGACTTGTAGGTTACACCTTAAGTCCCTTTGTTTCACAGAAAATCCGCAGGGGTCTTTCGGCAGGACGCGTTCAGTCGGTGGCGGTAAGGCTTGTTGTTGACCGTGAAAATGAAATAAGAGCGTTTGTTCCCGAGGAGTATTGGAGCTTAGACGCAAAAATGCTTGCCCCTTCTTCAAGAAAGGCGTTTAAGGCTCAGTTTACAGGCGACGAAACGGGTAAGGTTAAAATTACGGAAAAGGCTCAGGCGGACGAATATCTTGCAAGACTTGAAAATGCAGATTTTACCGCTTTTTCGGTAAAAAAAGGCATAAGAAACCGTCAGCCTGCTCCGCCCTTTACCACATCTACTATGCAGCAGGAGGCGTCAAGAAAGCTTAATTTCCAGGCAAGGCGCACAATGAAGGTTGCACAGGAGCTTTACGAAGGTATTGAAATTGAAGGCTACGGCTCAATAGGTCTTATTACCTATATGAGAACCGACTCTCTCAGAATTTCGGAAGATGCAAGAGCGGCAGGTAATACTTATATCAAAGAGGCTTTCGGAGAAAAGTATCTTCCGTCAAAGCCGAGATATTTCAAATCGCGCTCAAATGCACAGGACGGCCACGAGGCAATCCGCCCCACAACAATGGATTTAACTCCCGAAAAGGCAAAAAGCAGTTTAACTCCCGAACAGTATAAGCTGTATTCGCTTATCTGGAAGCGCTTTATGGCAAGTCTTATGGCAGCTTGCGTTCAGGATACGGTAAAAGCGGAAATTCGAGGAGCGAATGAAGCTGACGCTCAAAACGGCAAATATGTAACGTTTTCGGCAAGCGGATATTCTGTTAAATTTGACGGCTATACCTGTCTTTACGAAACAGGCTCTGACGGAGAAAACGACGAAGAGGAAGAGGGCAAGCTCCCTGTTATTTGCGAAGGGGATAAAATAAAAATTAAGGAAATAGGCGGAAATCAGCACTTTACTCAGCCGCCTGCACGCTACACGGAAGCGAGCCTTATTAAAATGCTTGAGGAAACGGGAGTGGGCAGACCGTCTACTTACGCTACAATAATTTCAACAATAACCGCACGTGAATATGTTGTTCGTGAGCAAAAAATGTTAAAGCCGACGGAATTGGGCGAGGCAATAACAAAGCTTTTAAAGGAAAAATTTCCTAAAATCGTTAATGTGAAATTTACCGCAGGGCTTGAAAGCGAGCTTGACGAGGTTGAAAGCGGCGACACGGATTACATTAAAATGCTTCACAAATTTTATGACGAATACAGCGCGACGCTCACCAAGGCGAAGGATGAAATGAAGGGCGTTAAGGTAGAGCTTCAGGAAGATAAAACAGATATTATATGTGAAAAATGCGGAAGAAATATGGTTATAAAGGTTGGCAGATTCGGTAAATTCCTTGCCTGCCCCGGTTACCCCGAATGTAAAAATACGAAACCGCTTGTGCTTGAAACAACTGCGCTTTGCCCCGTTTGCGGCGGCAAGGTTATTCAGAAGAAGTCCAAAAAAGGTCACACCTTCTTCGGCTGCGGCAATTTTCCCGAATGTAACTTTATGACTTGGGATAAGCCTACGGACGAAAAATGCCCCAAGTGCGGAAAATCCCTGTTCAAAAGAAAGGGCGGACTTGAGGTTTGCCTGAATGAAAGCTGCGGATTTGAACGCAAGGCAGAGAGAAAACGCAAGAAAAAAGATGAGGAAGAATAAATGAAGGCAGCAGTTATAGGCGGCGGACTTGCAGGGGTTGAATGCGCAAGAGCGCTGTCCCGAAACGGAATAACGGTTGACCTTTACGAAATGAAGCCGAAAAAGCACTCTCCTGCGCATAAATTAGATACGCTTGCAGAGCTTGTCTGTTCAAACTCTTTAAAAGCGGAACGTCTTAATTCAGCGGCGGGTCTTTTAAAGGCGGAAATGGCGTATCTTGGCTCGGTTTGTGTTGAGTCCGCTTATGAATGTAAGGTAGAGGCAGGCGGTGCGCTGGCAGTTGACCGCTATGAATTTTCAAGGATAATTACGGAAAAAATCAAAGCAGATAAAAATATAAATTTAATAGAGCAAGAGATTACGGAATTACCGTCAGGCTATGACGGAACGGTAATTTGCGCGGGACCGCTTGCGTCTGAAGGGCTTTCCGAAACAATTAAGGCTATGTGCGGGGACGGACTTTCGTTTTTTGATGCGGCGGCGCCCATAATTTCGGCGGATAGTATTGATATGAGCTGTGCGTTTACTCAGTCACGCTATGACCGAGGCGGCAGTGACGATTACATAAACTGCCCGCTTAATAAAGAGGAATATGAAGCATTTTACGAGGCGATAATAACGGCGGAAAGCGCGGAAATACATTCCTTTGACAGAAGAAAAGACGTTTATGAGGGCTGTATGCCTATTGAGGTGTTAGCGTCAAGAGGTAAAGACACTATGCGTTACGGACCGCTGAAGCCTGTGGGTCTTACAGACTCTCGAACGGGTCACAGACCGTGGGCAAATTTACAGCTCCGCAAGGAAAACCGTGACGGAACAATGTATAATCTTGTCGGGTTTCAGACAAATCTTAAATTCTCTGAGCAAAAACGTGTGTTTTCAATGTTCCCTGCGCTGAAAAATGCCGAATTTGTACGCTACGGTGTAATGCACAGAAACACGTTTATTGACTCGCCCCGTCTTTTAGAGGCGGATTTTTCAATGAGGAGTAATCCGCTGCTGTTCTTCGGCGGTCAGATTACGGGCGTTGAGGGATATATGGAATCGGCGGCGTCAGGTCTTATGGCAGGACTTAACCTTTCGCGGCGGTTAAAAGGCGAAGAAACCCTCGTTTTACCTGAGGACACAATGATAGGCGCACTTAGCCGTTACATTTCAGACGAAGAAATAAAAAACTTTCAGCCCATGGGAGCGGCATTCGGAATAATTCCGCCGCTTTCAGAGAAAATACGTGATAAGCAGGAGCGGTACACACGGCTTTCGGAAAGAGCTATGGAAAGCTTGAAGGCATATATGGCGGAAAATGTAAAATAAAGCCGGCTGAAAAATTAACTTATATCAAAGGCGATTATTATGACAGAATTTGAAAAGAAAATAGGTTACGAATTTAATAATGTGGCTCTCCTTGACAGAGCGCTTACACACTCGTCTTACGCTCACGAAAAAGGAACGGGAAAGGATAACGAGCGTCTTGAATTTTTGGGCGATTCGGTTCTCGGCTTCATAACGGCAGAATATCTTTTTGAAAATTTCAAAAATGAGCCTGAGGGCGAGCTTACGAGAAAAAGAGCATACGCAGTATGTGAAAAGACGTTGTTTGAATATGCAAAGGAAATAGATTTGGGCGGGGCAATACGTCTCGGTCACGGTGAGGAGATAACAGGCGGAAGAACGCGTCCGTCTGTTGTGTCTGACGCTTTTGAAGCGCTTCTTGCCGCAATTTACCTTGACGGCGGAATTGAATGCGCGAAAAAATTTGTGCTTCCCTTTATTATTGAGGCTACGAAAACCAAGCCTGAATTTAAAGATTACAAGAGTATGCTTCAAGAGGTTTTACAGCAAAACCCCGACCAAAAGTTTGAATATATTGTCGTAAATGAGTCAGGTCCTGACCACGACAAGCGTTTTGAGGTTGAAATTCACCTGAACGGCAGTAATGTTATAGGCAAAGGAATCGGAACGAGCAAAAAACGCGCTGAGCAAGAGGCGGCGAAATGCGCTTTGGAATTGATGGGATTATGAAACACGCAAACATAAGCATTTTCGTACCGCATAAGGGCTGTCCCAACAATTGCAGCTTTTGCAATCAAAAGGCAATCAGCGGTCAAACGGTACCTGCAACGGAAAAGGATGTTTTCGCTGCGGTTAACACGGCTTTAGCATATAACTGTGACCCGAAGAATACCGAAATAGCGTTCTTCGGGGGTAGCTTTACGGCGATTGAAAGGGAGCAGATGGTATCTCTTTTGACCGCCGCAAAGTGTTTATTGGATAAATACGGCTTTGAGGGTATCAGAGTATCAACAAGACCTGATTTTATAGATGATGAAGTGTTGAGCGTTCTTAAAAAATACGGTGTTACGTCAATAGAATTGGGAGCGCAGAGTATGGATGACGAGGTTTTGAGGCTTAATACCCGCGGACATACGGCGGAAGATGTAAGACGGGCGTCCGGGCTTATTAAAAAACACGGCTTTTCCTTAGGACTTCAGATGATGACGGGGCTTTACGGCAGTGACTTTGAAAAAGATTATTTTACAGCAAGAGAGATTATAGCCTTACGTCCTGACACGGTGCGGATTTACCCTACGGTAGTACTTAAAAATACATATCTTGCCACTCTTTTTGAAAAGGGAGAGTATTTACCGCCCAATGCAGAGGAAACAGCGCCCTTTGCCGCACGTCTTTTGACAGAATTTCAGAATGATGGCATAAAAGTTATAAAACTGGGGCTTCATTCGTCTGAAGCTGTTGAAAGCGATATGGTTGCGGGAGCTTATCACCCTGCGTTCAGAGAAATGTGTGAGGGATATATTTTTCTCGAAAAAATTGAGGAAAAATTGAAGCTTAAAGACAAAAAAAGGCAATATACGGTGTTTGTACCGAAAAAAAGTCTTTCAAAAGCAAAAGGACTTAATAAAAGAAATGAAAAAGCATTGAAAAATCAGGGATATTATTGTAAAATAAAGGGTAATGAATTTTTAGACGGATTTGAAATTGAGGTTGAAGAAATAAATGATATTAAAGTCGCTTACAATGCAGGGCTTTAAGTCCTGTCCCGACAAAACGGTACTTCAATTTAACAGCGGAATTACGGGCGTTGTCGGCCCTAACGGAAGCGGAAAAAGCAATATTTCAGACGCTGTTCGCTGGGTTCTCGGCGAGCAGTCCACGAAGAGTCTTCGAGGCTCAAAAATGGAGGATGTTGTTTTCAGCGGAACGTCTATTCGTAAGGCTTCGGGCTACGCTGAAGTAACGCTGTGCCTTGACAACAAGGACAGGACATTGGGCAATGATAATGACGAGGTTAATATTACGCGCCGTTATTACCGCTCGGGCGAAAGCGAATACAAAATTAACGGGCAGTCAGTACGCCTTCGTGACGTTAACGAGCTGTTTATGGACACGGGTCTTGGGCGTGACGGTTATTCACTTGTAAGTCAAGGCAAAATTGCTGACCTAATTTCGTCTAAATCGGGCGAACGCCGCGAAATGTTTGAAGAAGCGGCGGGAATTTCCCATTTCCGTTACAGAAGAGGCGACGCATTAAAGCGTCTTTCTCAGGCGGAGGAAAATCTTGTAAGACTGCGCGACATATTAAGCGAGCTTGAAAAAAGAGTGGGTCCGCTTAAAATTCAAAGCGAAAAAGCACAGCAATTTCTTGTTTTAGCAGAAGAACGCAAAAATCTTGAAATCGGCATTTGGCTTAATAACATTGACAGAACGCAGGAAAAACTGCGCGAGCAGGACAGAAAAATTGACATTTCAAAGGTGAATTATGAGGAAACTCAGAAACAGCTTGAAAAAATAGAAAACCGCTTGAATGATATTACGGAAGAAACCCATACCATAAATGCTCAGATTGAAGAAGTGCGCTCTTCTTCGTCGCATTTTGAAGAGCAGGCGGCAGAGCTTCTGAGTCAGGCAAAGGTTTACGAAAACTCAATTTTACATAACAATGAAGCTATTGAACGCTTCAGGAAGGACAGGCTGGCGGAAAATGCCGGCGAGAGTGACATAGACACTCAAATAAGTTCCTCCGAAGAAGAAAAGAAAAAGGCTGAGCAGGGCTTAAAGGAAGCAGAATACAGGCTTTCTGCAGAGCTTGAAAAAATAGAAAAGCTCAGAAGCGCCAATGACGAATTTGCAAATGCAGGCGCGGCGCTTTCAGCTGAAATTTCAGCCTTGACGGTCGAGCTTGCGGACAACCGTGTAATCAGCGAAACGGCAAATTCACAGATTGAAGATTTAAACAATAGAATTGCGTCAATAGATGAGCTGTTGGGCGACAGAAAGGATGTTTTGCACGGACTCGAGACTGTTCGTGACAAGGCAAAGGCGGCTCTTGATAAATGCGCTGACGAGCTGACTGAATACAAAAATGCATCTCTCGGATATAAAATTAAGGTAGATTCAAGAAAAGAAAAGGACGAAAAAATCAAAGCCGAAATAACTGCTTTAGTTGCCGAAATTCAAAGAAAGCAGGAAAGACTGCGTATTCTTTCGGATATGGAAAAGAATATGGAGGGCTATCAGGGCGCGGTAAAGGCTGTAATGAACGAGCAAAAAAGAGGAGCGCTCAAGGGTATTCACGGCGCACTTTCACAGCTTATTAATGTTCGGGATAAATATTCGGTTGCAGTTGAAACTGCTCTCGGCGCGGCATTGCAGAACGTAGTTGTCGAAACGGCAAATGACGCTAAACGAGCAATTGAATATCTCAAAAATTCTCACGACGGCAGAGCAACATTTTTGCCGATTGAAACTATTAAAGCGAGAAGCTTTGAAGAAAAGGGACTTGACGGTCAGTACGGCTTTGTAAGCATTGCTTCACAGCTTGTTTCGGTTGACGGTAAATATCAGGCGATTATTGAAAATCTGCTCGGCAGAACAGCCGTTTGCGAGGATATGGACTCGGCTGTCGCAATGGCAAGAAAATATAATAACAGGTTTAAAATAGTAACTCTTGACGGTCAGGTTATGAACCCCGGCGGAAGTATGACGGGCGGCTCAAAGGCACACGGCGTGGGTATGCTTTCGCGCGGAAGCGAAATTGAAAAGCTGAAAAAAAATATTAAAGAGCTTGAAGAAAGACAAGCGGTGACTTCAATTCGCGCTAAGGAAATTGCTGAGGATTTAGCCTTGGCGACCGCTGACCTGAACGGAATTGAGGGCGATATTATAACTCTCAATGAGGAAAGAATTCGTCTTGAGGGTGAATACAAGCTTGCGCTTGAGCAGTTTGAAAATTCCGCAGGCGGAGTTAAAGAGCTTCTTTCAGAGCAGAAGATAATGGCTGACCGAATTGAAAAAATTAAATCGGACAGCGAAGAGGCGGCAAAAAAGGTTGCAGAGCTTACCGAGATTATTGCGGAAAAAGAAAAAACGCTCAGCTCAATTTCAGGCGACCGTGAAAATGCAGACAGGGACAGAGAAAATTTAGCGTCTTTGATTGAGAATATCCGCCTTGAAATTTTGGGATATAAAAAGGATATTGAGTCCAACGAGGATAACATCAGACGGCTGAGTGTTTATAAAAGCTCTCACGTTTCCCGTATGGACGAGTTGAATTCGGAGATAGAAGCGCTTAACAACAAAAATATTTGGCTTCAAAAGGACATTGATTCGCTGAACGCTTCCGCAGAAGAACTTAAAAATAAGGGAGCAGACGCCAAAACAGCCGTTACGGAGCTTATTTCCAAGCGTGAACAGCTTGAAAAGGATTCGACTCAGCTTCGAATACTGGAAAAGGAAAAATCCGGCGAGAGAGAAAACATCAGCGGTGAGCTTGCACGTCTTGAAGAGCGAAAGGCGTCAATGCTGGGTGAATTTGAGGAATTCAACTCAAAGCTTTACGACGAATACGGGCTGACCAGACGAGAGGCGCAGGCACTCGGTATTGTAATTGAAAATATTCAGGAATCAAGATCAAAGCTTTCCGAAATTAAGAGCGAAATTAAATCTCTCGGCTCGGTAAATGTTGGAGCTATTGACGAATACAAGGAAGTTTCCGAAAGATATGAATTTATGTCAAAGCAAATCGGCGATGTTGAAAAATCAAAAACAGAGCTTTTAAAGCTGATTGACGAGCTGACAACAAATATGAGCATTCGTTTCCGCGAGCAGTTCCAAAAAATAAACAATTCGTTCGGCGAAACCTTTTCTGAGCTTTTCGGCGGCGGAAAAGCGGAATTACAGCTTGAGGACGAAATGAACGTACTTGAATGTGACATTGAAATTAAAGTTCAGCCCCCCGGCAAAAACATTCAGAATATCAACCTTTTGTCAGGCGGTGAAAAGGGACTTTCCGCAATAGCATTGCTTTTCGCAATATTGAAGGTTACGCCCTCACCGTTCGTAATATTTGACGAGGTTGAAGCGGCGCTTGACGATGTAAATGTCGCGCGCTATGCGCAGTATGTCCGCAGAATGACGAAGAATACGCAGTTTATTCTCATAACTCACCGCCGAGGCACAATGGAAGAGGCGGACGTACTTTACGGAGTAACAATGCAGGAAGAGGGAGTTTCAAAGATATTGGAACTCAAAACCGCTGAAATGGCAAAAAAGTTAGGGTTAGCATAAACAAAGGTAGGACAATGTAGGGCGGGGTTGCGGGTGTCCGGTGGACACCTTTAAGCGAAGCTTAAAAGCAACGACCGAGCCGGTAGGCGAGACATTGCTCCCGCCGAGAATAAAACTTTTATAATTCTCGAAAGGATTATCATTATGGGAATTTTTAAAAAAATAAATTTCGGACTTTCAAAAACGAGAAATAAAATGGCGGGAGCTATCGACGATATGCTCGACAGCTTTGACGAGATTACCGACGACCTTTACACAGAGCTTGAAGAAATACTCGTTATGGGCGACGTGGGCGTTACAACCGCTGTTCAGATAACGGAAAAGCTCAAAGAGGAAACGGCAAAGGGTAAAATCAAAAACACGGCAGAAATCCGCGCGAAAATAAAGGAAATTGTCTCCGATATGCTTTACGGCGGAGAGGATATGGGGCTTATAACCGTTCCGTCAATAATTCTTGTTATCGGCGTAAACGGCGTGGGCAAAACAACTACGATAGGCAAAATGGCAGCGATGTATAAGGCTCAGGGCAAAAAGGTTATTATGGGCGCGGCGGACACCTTCCGCGCGGCTGCTATTGACCAGCTTCAGGTTTGGGCGGACAGAGCAGACGTTGACATTGTTAAGCACAAAGAAGGCGCAGACCCTGCCGCAGTTGTATTTGACACAATAAACGCCGCAAAATCAAGGGACAGCGAAATAATAATTATTGACACTGCGGGGCGTCTTCACAACAAGAAAAATCTTATGGACGAGCTTAATAAGATTTACAGAGTTATTGACCGTGAGCTTCCTTACTCAGATCGCGAGGTTTTGCTTGTGCTTGACGCAACAACTGGGCAGAATGCAGTTAATCAGGCGCGTGAATTTCAGAATGTCGCCGAGATTACGGGAATTGTGCTTACAAAGCTGGACGGGACTGCGAGAGGCGGCGTTGTTCTTGCCATTAAAAACGAGCTTGGAATCCCCGTTAAGTTTGTCGGCGTAGGCGAACAGATTGACGATTTACAGCCGTTTAATCCGACAGCGTTTGCGGACGGCTTGTTTGATAAAATTGATTATAAGGAAGATGACGATGTGTCACTTCTTGACAATATTACTCCGACAGAACACGTTCGTAATTCTTATGACGAGTTAGCTGAGCTTGACGAGGCAGTTTCGGCAATGCTCGGTGAAATTCTTCCCGATTCTGTTCCCGAAACGGAAGATGAAAATGCAAATGAAACCGAAAATGAAGAAAATTCCGCAAATACCGAGGAACAAACGGAAGAAAACGAGCAGGTGACCGAGGAAGAGACAACAGACGGAGAAGAGCAGGAAGAGAATACTGCTGAAGCTGAAGAAGAAAAATCGGAAGAAGAATCCGAAAACAGCAATAAGAGTAATAAGAAAGAAAAGAGGGGTTTCTTTGGACTTTTTAATCGCCACTCATAATATGAAGAAAAGAGCAGAGCTTGAAAGAATTTTAAAGCCGCTCGGCATAAATGTACTGACTGCCGAAGAGGCGGGAATTGAGCTTACAGACGTTGAAGAAACAGGCACAACCTTTGAGGAAAATGCAGAATTAAAGGCACAATCGGGCTGTAAAGAGAGCGGAATGCCCTGCATTGCAGACGATTCGGGGCTTATGGTTGACGCGCTTGACGGCGCACCGGGTGTTTATTCCGCAAGGTTTGCAGGTGGTCACGGCGATGACCGCAAAAATAACGACAAGCTGATGGACTGTCTTAAAGATGTTAAGGCAGAGGACAGAACGGCAAAATATGTTGCCTGCGTGTGCTGTGTATTTCCCGACGGCAGAAAATTTACTGTTAGGGGCGAATGTCACGGGGTTATCGGTTTTGAGGAAAAAGGCAGTAACGGCTTCGGCTACGACCCGCTTTTCTATATTGACGGCAGAGCATTTGCAGAATTTCTGCCCGATGAAAAGGACAAAATAAGCCATAGGGGAAACGCTCTTCGCAAGCTCGCTGAGGAACTTCCGAAATATTTGTGATTAAAAAAATAAGCGGCGGGAGCAAGCTCTCGCCCTACACTGATATAGGAGATAGATATGACAAGTAAGGAAAGAGCAAATTTAAGAGCGCAGGCAAATTCGCTTGAAGCACTTTTTCAGGTGGGAAAGGGCGGAATTTCAGATGCGCTTATTAAGCAGACAGATGACGCTTTGACTGCGCGTGAGCTTATAAAATTAAAGGTTTTAAGAGAAACCTGCCCGAATACTCCCCGTGAGGTTGCCGAGGAATTGGCAAGCAAAACAAAATCGGAAGTAGTCGGGGTTATCGGCGGAGTTATGATTTTATACAGATATAACAAGAAGCTTCACGAGGGTGAAAAGAAAAAAGCAAACAGATAAAAATCGACTATATGCGGCGAGATTGCTCACGCCGTGTAGGGTACGCCGGGTCGGTGTATCGTGAAAAATTAGCAAAAACTTTTAATTTACCCCCTCATCAGTCACTTCGTGACAGCTTCCCCCCAAGGGGAAGCCGATAAATAGAGCATAAAAGAGGATATTAAAATGAAAATCGGTATTTTCGGCGGTACGTTTAATCCGCCCCACAAGGGTCACGCCCGAATGGTAGAAAAAATGGCAAAAGAGCTTTCTCTTGACAAGGTGCTGATTATCCCGAATAAAAAGCCCACTCACAAACGCTGTGACGATTTAGCGGATAATGAGGACAGGCTCAATATGTGCCGTATGGCATTTAAAAATCCCATTTACGAAATCAGCACAATGGAAATGGACAGAGAAAGCGACAGCTATACAATTTACACGGTTGACGAGATACTTAAAAAGTATCCGAACGCAGAGCTTTATTTGATAATCGGTTCAGATATGTTTTTGATGTTCCACAAATGGTATAAGCACAAAGAGCTTTTGGAAAAATGCACGGTCTGCGTTGCCGTTCGTGAAAATCAGGACACAATAAACGAGCTTCGCTCGTATGCGTTCAGCAATTTGGGAATTTACATTAAAGAGCTTGACGCAAAACATATCCATATTTCGCCCATGGACCCGTTTGAGGCAAGCTCCAGTGAAATTCGTAGGCTTATTTCCGAAAACAGGAGCGTTTACGGAATAGTCGAGCCGGAAATAATAGAGTATATGGAGAGCCGAAAGCTTTATGGATACGGAAAGAAACAGTGAATTTTTGGATATACTAAAGGGTAAGCTGACGCCCCAAAGGCTCTACCATTCAATTTGTGTGGCAGAGCAGGCTCAGCATTTAGCCGAAAAATTCGGCGGAGATACAGAAAAAGCATACACTGCGGGGCTGATTCATGATATAATGCGCTATGAGCTTCCCGAAAAAATGCTGAAACTTATTGACAGTGACGGAAAATATAAGCTGTCTGAGTCAGAGAGAAAAATTACGGTGACGCTTCACGCTGTCGCAGGTGAGGTTTATCTGAGAACGGAGCTGGGCGTTACCGATGAAGATATACTTTCGGCGGTGCGTTATCACACAACGGGCAGAGAAAATATGACACTGCTTGAAAAGATAATTTACGTTGCGGACCTTACGAGCGAGGACAGGGATTACCCCGATGTAAATGAGGTTAGAAAAACCGCTGAACAAAGTCTTGAGAAGGCAACGCTTCGCGGACTTTCATTCACCATTGAGAGCAATGCGAAAGTAAACAAGCCAATTCATATTGATACGGTAAAGGCTTATAATTACCTTGCAGAAAGGATTGAAGAATAAAAAATGGAAAGACAGGAATTAATGCAAAATGCTGTTAAAATTCTTGACAGTAAAAAAGCTACGGATATAAAGGCGCTTCATATTACCGACCTTACAGTAGTTGCGGATTATTTTGTTATTGCAACGGGAACGTCCGGCACACATATCCGCTCTCTTGCAGACGAGGTTGAGACAGCGTTGAAAAAGCAGGGCGCTGAGCCGAGAGGTGTTGAGGGCAAGGCTACGGGCTGGATTCTTCTTGACTACGGCTCGGTTATTGTTCACATTTTCACACCCGACCAAAGAGAGCTGTTTAACCTTGAACACCTTTGGGCAGACGCTGAGGAAACTGATATAAGCAAATTTATTACCGAATAACAAAAAGAGGATAGAATTATGAACTACGATTTTAAAAATGTTGAACCGAAATGGCAGGAGAAATGGGAAGAGGCAGGCGTTTTTCACGCTCAGGACAATTCCGACAAGAAAAAGTTTTATGCGCTTGTTGAATTTCCGTACCCGAGCGGCGCAGGTATGCATGTAGGCCACATTAAGGCTTATTCAGGTCTTGAGGTTGTTTCAAGAAAAAGACGGCTTCAAGGCTACAATGTGCTTTTCCCCATAGGCTTTGACGCTTACGGACTTCCCACTGAAAACTACGCTATTAAAACAGGTATTCATCCGAGAAAGGTTACGGATATGAATATCGAGAAATTCACAAGCCAGTTAAAAAGAGTAGGATTTTCATTTGACTGGACAAGAGTAATTGACACAACGCAAGAGGATTATTACAAATGGACTCAGTGGATTTTCCTTAAAATGTTTGAAAACGGACTTGCATTCCGCGATAAAACTCTCGTTAACTACTGCCCGTCCTGCAAGGTTGTTCTTTCAAATGAGGACTCACAGGGCGGTAAATGCGACATCTGCCACAGCGACATTGTTCAAAAGTCAAAGGATGTTTGGTATCTTCGCATTACGGAATATGCCGACAAGCTCCTTGAGGGATTAAAAGAAGTTGACTATCTTCCCAATGTTAAGCTTCAGCAGGAAAACTGGATAGGCAAATCAAGAGGCGCTTTTGTTACATTTAATGTGAATGAGGCCAAAGAGAGCTTTAAAATTTACACAACACGTCCTGACACACTTTTCGGCGTAACCTTTATGGTTATGGCGCCCGAACATCCGATTATAGATAAATATGAAAACCTTATCGGCAATATGGACGAGGTAAAGGCTTACAGAGCAGAGTGCGCAAAGAAAACAGAATTTGAGAGAACTCAGCTTGTTAAGGATAAAACGGGTGTTAAACTCCAAGGCTTTACGGCTAAGAACCCTGTAAACGGCAAGGATATTCCGATTTACATATCCGATTATGTTATGATGGGCTACGGCACGGGCGCTATTATGGCCGTTCCTGCGCACGACCAGCGTGACTATGACTTTGCAAAGAAATTCGGTATTGATATTATTGAGGTTATCAAGGGCGGCGACATTTCTAAAGAAGCCTACACAGGCGACGGCGAAATGGTTAATTCGGGTTTCCTTAACGGTATGACGAATAAGAAGGATTCCATTGCCAAAATGATAGATTTCCTCTCTGAAAAAGGTATCGGTGAGGGCGGCGTTCAGTACAAAATGAAGGACTGGGCATTTAACCGTCAGCGTTATTGGGGCGAGCCTATTCCGATTGTTCACTGTCCCGAATGCGGAATGGTTGCAGTGCCTTATGAGGATTTGCCGCTTAAGCTTCCTGAGGTTGAAAATTTTGAACCCGGTCAGGACGGCGAAAGTCCGCTTGCAAAAATCGACTCCTTTGTTAACTGCAAATGCCCGAAATGCGGCGGCGATGCAAAGCGTGAAACAGACACAATGCCCCAGTGGGCAGGCTCTTCGTGGTATTTCCTGCGTTACATCGACCCGCATAATACAGAAGCTTTGGCAAGCCCTGAAAAGCTTAGCTATTGGGGTCCTGTTGACTGGTACAACGGAGGAATGGAGCACGTTACACGCCACCTTATCTATTCAAGATTCTGGCACAGATTCCTTTATGACATCGGCGCAGTTCCGTTCAAAGAGCCGTATTTAAAGAGAACTGCACAGGGACTTATTTTAGGCCCCGACGGCGTTAAGATGAGCAAATCAAGAGGAAATGTCATTGACCCGAATGAGGTTGTTGATGTTTACGGCGCAGACGTTCTTCGTACTTATGTACTGTTTATGGGCGACTATGAGCAGGCGGCTCCGTGGAGCGAGTCGAGCGTTAAGGGCTGTAAGAGATTTGTTGACAGAATTTGGAATCTTCAGGAAATTCTCACAGACGGCGACGAATATTCAAAAGAGCTCTCTGCGGCTTTCCATAAGACCGTTAAAAAGGTCAGCGAGGATATTGAAGGTATGAAATTCAATACCGCCATTGCCGCACTTATGACGCTTCTTAACAAAATTTACGACAACGGCAAGATAAATAAAGCAGAGCTTAAAACCTTTGTTTTGCTTGCAAGTCCGTTTGCTCCCCATATTACAGAGGAAATTTGGTCACAGCAGAATTTCGGCGAAATGCTTGCAAAGGACGGCGTATGGCCCACATTTGACGAGTCAAAATGCGTTGACGATTCAGTTGAAATCGTTGTTCAGATTAACGGCAAAATCCGTGCAAAGCTTACTGTTCCGACAGATATTTCTAATGAAGATGCAATAGCTAAGGCACGGAATGATGAAAAAATCGCCGAGGAACTGAGCGGTAAAAATATTATCAAAGAAATTTACGTTAAGGGCAAGCTTGTAAATATTGTTGCAAAATAAAAGATAATCAGGGCGGTGGGGGTACTTACCTTCGCCGTTTGTTTGTAGTAGGGGCTGATGCCCACATCAGCCCGAGATGGATTTGGGACGATGTAGGCATCGTCCCCTACAAGGCGTACCCGTAAAATTTCATTTTTAAATAAATTCCGAGGTTAAAATGTCACATTTTATTTGTCCCAAATGTAAGGAACAACTGAATATAAATGCAAATTCCCTTGTCTGCAAAAACGGTCATTCTTTTGATTTGGCGCGGCAGGGTTATGTTAATTTGCTTATGCCGAATAAGCGTCATTCGGCGTCTCCCGGGGATTCACGTGAAATGGTAATGAGTCGCCGCCGTTTCCTTGAAAGCGGAAAATATGAGATTTTTTCGGATAAACTGAATGAAATTGTTTCAGCACTTTCGGAAGGTAGTCAAAAAATAACCATTGCTGATTGCGGCTGCGGAGAGGGCTATTATGACGGCAGACTTTGCGAGCATCTTCAAAAGTTAAAAATTAACTATGGGATTTTCGGACTTGATATTTCCAAAGAAGCTGTTAAAGCCGCCGCAGGTAAATACAAGCAGATTTCCTTTGCTGTTGCCAGCGCCTTTGACATTCCCGTAAAGGAAAACAGCGCTGATATTGTCTTGGCAATTTTTTCACCTATGGTTGAAAATGAGTTTTGCAGAATATTAAAACCGAACGGTTATTTAATTTATGCTGTTCCGGGTGTCAGGCATTTAATGGGACTCAAAGAGGCTGTCTATGACGAGCCGTATGAAAATACGGAAAAAGATACGCTGTACGAAGGCTTCAGGTTAACGGACAGACGCTCTGCCGCAGGAGTGATAACCGTATCGGGAGAAGAGGCAGTTGACCTTTTCAAAATGACTCCGTATTATTATAAATCGGAGCTTTCGGCAATAGACAAAATTCGTCTAAAGGGCGAAATTGAAACGGAAATACAGTTTGATTTTTTAGTGTATAAGAAAGAGGAGAGGAAAAGCAATGAAAATATTTGATATTTCAAGAGATATTTTAACTGCTTCGGTTTACCCCGGCGACCCTGAGCCGAGGCTTAAAAAAGTTGCGGATATTGAAAAGGGAGCTGAGTATAATTTAAGTGAAATTTCAATGTGCCTGCACAACGGAACGCACATTGACGCGCCGCTCCACTTTTTTAATGACGGGGAAGATATTTCGTCTGTTGACCCCTCGGCTTTTGTAGGCCCGTGCGTTGTAATTGAAGTGCCTGAGGGAATAATTACAGGAGCAATTGTTGACCGCTATTTTCCGAGAAATACAAAAAGAATACTTATAAAATCAAACGGCAAAGCGTTTTTACACGAAACTGCGGCAACTGAATTGGCGGTATTGGGCTGTTATTTGGTGGGTACGGACGCACAGACTGTTGAAACGGCGGACTCTTGCGGACGGACTCACAGGGCGCTTTTAACGGATAATATTGCGATTTTAGAGGGACTTGACTTAAGCAAAATTCAAGAGGGTGACTATTTTCTTGTAGCTCCGCCCATTAAAATTGAGGGAGCGGAAGCGGCTCCTTGCAGAGCACTTTTAATTTCGGATTACATTTTCTGGAGCGGAGAGAAACACTGATGTCACTTTCAAAAAATCAGGAGATAAAACTGCATATTGACTCGGTTTCCTCAGAGGGAAGCGGAGTAGGACGGTTCGGCGGACAGGCGGTTTTTGTATCGGGCGCAGCGGAGGGTGACGAACTCCTAGTCCACATAATAAAGGCAAAAAAGACCTATGCTGTCGGTAAACCCGTCAAGATTTTAAAGCCGTCAAAGAACAGAATCTCGGTTGACTGCCCGTACTTTAATCAGTGCGGCGGCTGTGTTTACAGACACATAAGCTATGAAGCCGAAAAGCGTATTAAAACGCAAAAGGTTAAGGACGCATTTAAGCGAATCGGGCATATTGACCTGCCTGTTAGGGATATAATTACAGCGGATACTGACCGTTACAGAAACAAGGCGGAATACCCTGTGGGAAGAACGGCAAACGGAGTTAATATCGGCTTTTATGCCAACCGCTCTCACAGAATAATTGATGCTGAGGATTGCCTTTTACAGCCTGCGGAATTTGCCGAAATAACGGAAATTATCCGTAAATGGATATTTGAAAATCACGTTTCCGTGTGGAACAGCGAAACGGGCGAAGGGCTTTTACGCCATATTTATATTCGCAAAGGATTTGTTTCGGGCGAAATAATGGTCTGTCTTGTTGTGAACGGCGAAAGTGTGCCGAACGAGGAACGGCTGATAGGTGAGCTTTCAAAAATCACGGGAATGGCAAGCATAGCGCTGAATGTCAATACCGAAAACACCAATGTGATTTTGGGCGATAGAGTTAAAACGCTTTGGGGCAGTGAGAAAATCAGCGATACACTCTGCGGAGTTGAAATAGAGCTTTCACCGCTGTCGTTTTATCAGGTAAATCATGACGGAGCAGAAGCCCTTTACAAAAAAGCGGCGGAATATGCGGCTCTTACGGGAGAGGAAACGGTTATCGACCTTTACTGCGGAGCGGGAACAATAGGGCTTTCAATGGCGCATAAGGCAAAAAGAGTTATCGGAGTTGAGATTATTCCCGAAGCAGTGGAGGACGCAAAGAAAAATGCCGAGCGAAACGGCATCAGAAACTGCGAATTTTACTGTGCGGACGCCTCTGCGGCGGTTAAAATGCTTCGGGATAAAGACATTAAACCCGATGTTGTTTTGCTTGACCCGCCCAGAAAGGGATGCAGTAAAAAGGTGCTTTCCTGCGTTGCCGAAATGAATCCTGAAAGAATTGTATATATTTCCTGCGATGTTTCGACACAAAGCAGGGACTGCGCAATTTTAAAAGACCTCGGCTATGAACCGACAGAAGCAACCCCCGTCGATATGTTCCCGAGAACAAGCCATGTGGAATGCGTGGCGGTGATGACAAAAATTGATAAGTAGTGGAGAAAATGTGAATGACAGAAGTAAGATTCTATGACAGCATAGATGATAATTTACTAAAATTTGCTGTTATTGCGGCTAAAACAAACGGCAAATGGGTTTTCTGTAAGCATAAAAACAGAAACACACTGGAAATGCCCGTCGGTCACAGAGAAAAGTGCGAGGACATTCTTGCTACGGCTAAAAGAGAATTATATGAAGAAACAGGAGCAATTCGGTTTGAAATAAGACCTGTTTGCGTATATTCCGTGACAGCCCCGAATAATTTTGACGGAAATGAAACCTTCGGTATGCTGTATTACGCCGATATTTCAGAATTTGAAAATGAGCTTCACTGTGAAATAGAGAAAATTGTTATTACAGATAATTTACCGACAGATTGGACATATCCCGAAATACAACCGGCATTGATAAAAGAAATAAGAAAAATAACAGGAAAATAAAGAATCAAGGCTTTTTGCAATATAATTTTAAATTCTTGATTGCAAAAGCAGAGGGAACGATAATTTGAAATTTATGGGGGCAACACGATGGTAAAAATGATCGGGGCGATTGTATTAGGCGCAATAGCAATTGTCTGTTTTGTAATAAGCATTTTGCAGTTTAATGAAAAAGGATTTCTGTTTAACAATGCATATATCGGTGCGTCAAAGCAAGAAAAAGAAACTATGGATAAAAAACCGCATTACAAACAGTCGGGAATTGTATTTGCTTTAATCGGAATAATTTTCCTGATAAATACGGTAGAAATAATAATGCAAACGAAATGGCTCTTTTATTTGGGAACAGCGGTTGAAATATCGGTGGTAGTGTATGCGATTGTCTCCTCAATTGCCATAGAGAAACAGAAAAAGTGAATTTTGATTTTACGGAAAGAACATTATGATTGATAAAAAACAAGCATTTTTTGAAAATGCACGTCTGATGTCGGAAGAATTGGGGATTGTACCGCTGATGTACGGCTCTCTGGGGCTGGAATATTTGACGGGCAAAACTCTCTATGCCGATGATATTGATATTCTTATACCGAAGGAATTTATTGAAAAACGGTGGGACGAATTTAAGTCTGTCCTTGAAGAAAACGGCTATACGCTCACAGATGAAAGCGAGCATACGTTTGACAAGAACGGAGTTCACTATTCCTATGCAGGGATAGAAGATTTAGAGTCTTTTGCGGATATTTGTATATCTGACATAGCGGAAATAAAAAAGGAAAATACCCGTTTCAAACTGCTGTCTTTGGAGCAGTACTTAAAGGTTTATACCGCCTCTGCAAAGGACGGATACAGAACAGAAATAAGAAACAAAAAAGACTCTGATAAAATTAAATTTATACGGGAACAACTTGAAATATAATGCTTTGCGATTAGAAAAATATACAGTTATTCATAAATCGTCGGCTGAATTATATATTACGGAGGGAATACGGTGAAAGAGGTAGATTATAAACAGACAAAGCGTGCCGAGGCTTTTGAGCTTTGGATGCACGCTCCGAATCCAACGGTGACACTGTTTAAGACGTTAGATGTAACCCCGCCGGTGAAATACAGCAGGAAAAAAGGGCTTAAATTTAATATGCTTTTGGATTGGTGCATAGGAAAAGCCGCTTCGCCGATAGAGGAATTTTATCTGCTCCCCGTAGGTGATAAGCTGGTGCAGTACGATTCTCTTGCAGTGAACACCATTGTAAAAAACAAAAAGGGCGAAATAAATTCCTGCGATATTCTCTATACGGACGATTTGGCGGAATACAATCGCAGATATTTGAAATACACACGGCAGGCGGCGGAAGGATGTGAAAATATTGACATTACAGACAGTATGGTTATCGGAACTTCGGCTGTAACGGAAACGGAAATTGACGGAGCGGTTGGAATGTACAGCGGAATTTTCAACAATCCGTTTATAATATGGGGAAAATACAAAAAGAAGCTGTTTAGATGTTATTTAACTATATCCTTTCAGTTTCACCACACTCAGATGGACGGCGCTCAAGCAGGCTTGTTTTTGGCAAATCTGCAAAATGAAATAAATCGGTTAAAGTAAAAAAGAGGCGTCAAAAATGAGTAAATTCGATGCGTTGTGGGAGTACATAAAAGAGAACGGCAAAGACAGTTTAATTTTAAGCTATGATGAAATAGAGAAAATAACGGGTTGTCCTTTAGACCATTCTTTTTTGAATTACAAGAAAGAATTGCTGAATTACGGTTACAAGGTCGGTAAAATTTCTATGAAAAACCGAACCGTGATATTTGAAAAAACGGAAGAATGAAAATAAAATGCAAAAGCAGAGAAATACGGTGATAAAATGAATGACGAGCGTGAGGACAGGTCTTGCTCTCGCCGAGTAGGGACAGCTGACCCGGTCAAGAGTAACATAGGTAACAGGAGTGCAAGGACATAGGTAACACATTACAATCTGGAAATGAAGCGGTTTAATCTTATACATGGAATAGAATGCGCAAAAATATTTAATTGTTCGCCAAGGTGCGCCGGGTCGTCGCACCCTACAAAATACTCCCCTCGTCAGATGGGGCAAAGGTTATAAAAAATAAAAGAAAAGGGAAATATATGCAAAACGAGCTTTCAGAATTTTCAAAGGAAGAGCTTATAAAGCTTATAGAGATATATTCAAAAAACTGGCTTGCCCTTGACGGCGTTTGGTTTCAGTCCATTGAGCAAATTGACGGAATGGACAAAGCTATGCTTCACGACAAAAATGCGTGGGAGCGGTTTACCGTTATTGAGGCAAAAAGAATCAAGGATTTTTTGGGACTCGGGGAATATGCGGGTCTTGAAGGGTTAGAAAAAGCATTAAAGCTCCGCTTTTATGCAAACCTCAACGAAGCAACCTTTGAATATATTAACGGAAAACTTATTTATACAATGAAAAAATGCCGTGTCCAGACCGCAAGAGAGCGCAAGGGTATGCCCTATCACCCGTGTAAATCTGTCGGAATAGTTGAATACAGCGGTTTTGCTAAAACTATTGACGGCAGAATTGAATGTAAGTGCCTCAGCTGTTACCCTGACGTTACGGACGAGAGCTGTTGCTGTAAATGGGAGTTCAGCTTGAAGGATTAACTGCAAAGGACATAAATTTCGGGTTGAATTTGCATTTAAATAAGTTTATAATATTCAGAACATAAACGCTGATAAAACAAATCGGCTATGATATACCGAAAACAGCGGATATTTTGATAAAAGGGAAGATTATGAAAAGGGTTACTGATTTTCTTAAAAAAGAACTTATGCTGACAGCGGCTGTTGCCGCTGCGGCGGTTTCGCTGTTCATTTCACCGCCGAATGCCGATTTGCTTAAAAGCATAGATTGGCGCACGCTTGTAACGCTGTTTATGATGCTGACGGTTCTTGAGGGCTTTAAAAAAGAAAACATTTTCAGACCGATACTTAAATTTGCCGAAAAAATCGGCGGAATTTTGGGACTTTCTTTTTTCCTGATTTTCGGCGTTTTCTTTTCGTCAATGTTTGTGACGAATGATGTTTCGCTTATAATTTTTGTACCGCTTACGGTAATTCTTTTCCGCTCGGGCGGCAAAGAAAAATACATACTGCCTGTTATTTCAATGGAAAATATTGCGGCGATAAGAGGCTCGCTCCTGCTCCCGTTCGGAAGTCCGCAAAATCTTTTTTTATACGGAAAATCGGGCGTTTCGGCAGGCTCGTTTATTTTGCATATGTCGCCACTCTGGGTTTCGTCCGCCGTACTGCTGAGTATTTTTATTATTGTTCTTTACAGAAAAGATTTGAAAGAGAAAATAGAATGGCAGGGAAATATTACAGAGGAATGGAATCCGAAAAGAAAAAGACAGAGATTGATTTATCTGTGCCTTTTTGTTATGATTATTTTTACTGTTTTAACGAGAACGCCGTATTATCTCGGTGTGGCGGCGATTGTTCTTTGCGCGGTGCTTGTGTTTGACAGAGAAATACTCATAAAGACCGATTACGTTTTGATTCTGACATTCTTTTGCTTTTTTGTTTTTTCATCATCCATTGCGGCAAACAGCAGGATTTCAGGCTTTCTCACAAGCTCGGTCGGCGGACATGAATATGTTTGGGGCATACTTTTAAGTCAGATTATTTCAAATGTGCCTGCATCTATTGTGCTTTATCCGTTTACGAAAAATTTGGCGGCACTTTTGTACGGTGTTGACACAGCAGGGCTTTGCTCGCTCATCGGTTCGCTTGCCTCTGTAATAAATTACAGAATTTATGTACGTGAATACCCCGAAAACGGAAGAAAATTCATTAAAACGTTTACTCTTATCAGCTTAGCGTTTTTTGCAGTAGTTGCCGTACCGGGATTTTTAATATCAAAGTATTGGACTTTTTAGCTTAGAAAGGAAATTTGTATGCGTGAATTTAAAAAATCTGCAAAATTAGATAATGTGCTTTATGACGTCAGAGGTCCCGTTGTTGACGAGGCGGCAAGGATGGAAGCGAGGGGAATGCACGTATTAAAGCTTAATATCGGCAATCCCGCGCCTTTCGGCTTCCGCACTCCTGATGAGGTAATTTATGATATGCAGCGCCAGTTAACCGATTGCGAGGGCTATTCCGACGCAAAGGGTTTGTTCTCCGCAAGAAAGGCAATAATGCAGTATGCGCAGAATAAAAATATACCGAATTTGTCGGTTAACGATATTTTCACGGGCAACGGAGTCAGCGAGCTTATAAATTTAAGTATGTCAGCTCTTCTTGACAGCGGCGATGAGGTTCTCGTTCCCTCTCCCGACTACCCGTTATGGACTGCCTGCGTTACTCTTGCAGGCGGCACGGCTGTTCACTACATCTGCGATGAAAGCGCTGAGTGGTACCCCGATATCGACGATATTAAGAGCAAAATAACCGACAGAACCAAGGCGATTGTCATAATCAACCCCAATAACCCGACAGGCGCGCTTTACCCGAAGGATTTACTTTTGCAAATTGTACAGCTTGCAAGGGAAAATGACCTTATTATTTTTTCTGACGAGATTTACGACCGTCTTGTAATGGACGGCGAAGAGCATATTTCGGTAGCGTCCTTAGCTCCCGATGTATTTTGCGTTACGTTCAGCGGGCTTTCAAAGTCCCATATGATTGCAGGCTACAGAATAGGCTGGATGATATTGAGCGGTGACAAAAGCTCAGCTAAGGATTACATTGAAGGGCTTAATATGCTTTCAAATATGCGTCTTTGCTCAAATGTACCTGCGCAGTCGATTGTTCAGACGGCGCTGGGCGGTTACCAGAGCGTTAATAATTATATTGTCCCGGGCGGCAGAATTTACGAGCAGAGAGAATATATTTACAAAGCGCTCAATGACATTCCCGGAATTACTGCGGTGAAGCCCAAGGCGGCGTTTTACATTTTCCCGAAAATTGACACAAAGAAATTCAACATTCATAATGACGAGCAGTTTGCTCTCGATTTGCTGCGTGAGAAAAAAATACTCATAATACACGGCGGCGGATTTAACTGGAAAGAACCCGACCATTTCCGTGTGGTTTATCTTCCCAGAATTGAGGTATTGAAAGAGGCGGCAGGCACGCTTGCCGATTTCCTCTCTTCTTACCGTCAGGACTGATTTAAAATGAACAAAAAACCGACTGAGAAATCAGCCGGTTTTTGTGTTGAAAACAATTGAACGGTATGATAAAATAAATATATACAGAAATTTTTAAAGGGGTGGCATTATGTACAATTTTTATGCAGAGATTATGAAAAACGGCGCAATCAGCGGATACAGCACGGCGGAAAATGAGAATTTTACCTTTGATTTTTCCGAGGAAAACGGTCGTATTAAAGGAATTCTGACTGCCAAAAGCGATTTTGTTTTCCGTTCGCTGTCGGTAAAATGTGAGCGTGAATACGGATTTGACGATTTATTCTACGCAAACGGCTACCAAGCATGGACAACCTCAAGGGAGTTTTGTAAAACAGATGTTTTAAAGGGTGTAATGGCACTCAGCAAAATTTCAAAATTTACCGAGGATTTAACGGGAGTTTCAGGAGACTATAAGTTTGCATCTTACGGTATTCCCGGCGTTTTTCACTCTTATACATATTGCTATTTCAGAAAAAGAGGACAAAGCTCAATAACACTTTTCGGCTCAAGGTCCGAGCGCAAAGGCTTTACCGTCTTTGAGGCGGATATGAACGAGGGTACATTTAAAATTTATAAGGATATTGAGGGCTTGGAGCTTAAAGCAGGCGATACATACGAAGTATTTGACATAATTGAGCTGAGCGGTGATTTTGACACCGTAATGGACGGCTATTTCTTCGATTTTGTAGGGTGCAAAAAGCCGAAAGAAAAACACCTTGCAGGCTACACCTCTTGGTATAATTATTTTCAGAAGATAGACGAGCAGATTATACTGCGTGATTTGAACGGACTTGAAAGAGCGGAGGAAGAGGCTAATATTTTTCAGGTTGACGACGGATATGAATCGGCTGTGGGCGACTGGCTGAGAGTTGACAGCGAAAAATTTCCGAACGGAATGAAAGCTATCGCCGATAAAATTCATGAAAAAGGCTATAAAGCGGGAATTTGGCTCGCTCCCTTTAACGCGCAGAAAAATTCCGCTATTTTGGCAGCGCATCCCGAATGGGTAATCCGCGATAATGAAACGGGAAAGCCTTTGCTCAGCTGTGTCGGCTGGGGCGGAGCATATACCTTTGACATTTACAATGAAGAATTCAGAGAATATCTTAAAACGGTGTTTGACACATATTTGGATGATTGGGGATATGATATGGTCAAGCTGGATTTCCTTTATTCTCAATGTATGCAGCCTCGAAACAGTAAAACAAGAGGCGAAATTATGTGCGATGCAGTGGATTTGCTCAGAGAGCTTGTGGGAGACAGGCTGATTCTCGGCTGCGGCGTGCCGCTTGGCGCTTGTATGGGGATTTTTGACGCATGCCGAATAGGCTGTGATGCAAATAAGGATTTTGCAGGTCCCTTTTACAATAAACTCGGTGTAAACTGTGAAATTCCCTCCTGTCAAAATGCAATCAACAACGCAATTTTCCGCAGTCATTTAGACGGCAGAGCGTTTGTTTGCGACCCCGATGTTTTCTTCCTGAGAAATACAAATATTAAATTCACATTACAGCAAAAGCTGCTTTTAGGCAAAATCAACGCCGTTTGCGGAAATGTGCTTTTTGTGTCTGACAATGTCGGCGACTATGATGAAACAACCGTAGGATATTTAAAGGATTTCTTTAGGGATAAGGATTATAAAATAATTTTAGCTGAATATGTCAGCCGTGACGTTATATTGCTTAAATTTACCGAAAACGGCGCGGAAAAACAGCTTAAATTCAACATTAAAAACGGCAACAGCAATATAGGTAAAGTTATGCAGTAAAACCGAATTGAAAGGAAAGCAAATGAAAATCACGGTAATCGGCGGCGGTGGAGTCCGCTCAATGTTCCTTTCCAAGAGCATTGCAAACAGGGCAAAGGAGTTAAATATAACAGAGCTTGTCTTTATGGACAATGATTCGGAAAAACTGAATATTTACGGGAAAATGGCAAAAGAGGTTGCAAAAATGCTTGCGCCTCAAATGAATTTTTCACTGACTGAAGACAGCGTTGAGGCAATAAAAAATGCTGATTATGTAATAACAACCATTCGCGCGGGAGGTGACACTATGCGTTGCCGCGACGAGCGAATTGCCCTTGATTTAGGGTATCTCGGGCAGGAGACGACGGGTGCGGCAGGCTTTTCCTTTGCAATGCGCAGTATTCCTGCTTTGGCAAAGTATTGCGAAATCGTTAAAAAATATGCAAAACCTACTTGCAAGGTATTTAATTTTACAAATCCTGCGGGAGTAGTGTCGCAGACTCTTCGCGATATGGGTTATGACTTTACTTTCGGAATTTGTGACGCGCCGTCGGGAATGGTTCGTTCCTTTGAGGAGTTTCTGGATTTGCCCCTCGGCTCAACTCAGTCTTATTGCTACGGGCTTAATCATCTGTCTTTTTTTAACGAAATAATTTATGACGGAGAAAATATTGTCCCAAAGCTGATAGAAAGCGACAGCGCGTATAAAAAAACAGATTTAAGATATTTTAACAAAGAGGATTTGCTGAAAAAGCAGTTTATTCCCAATGAATATCTTTATTATTTTTATGAGCCCCAGAAAAGCGTTCAAAATATTTTAAATGCTCATGAAACGAGAGGCGAGCAAATTGAGCGCATAAACCGTGAAATGACAAGGGCGTTAAAGGGCATTGATATTGAACGGGATTTTGAAAAGGCTTTGAAAATTTTTGAGCATTATTACGGTCTGCGTGAAAACTCATATATGGCGAGTGAAACGGGCGAAAAGCGTGACAAAATATATAAATTTGACATTTATTCAGAAGATGACGGCGGTTATGCAGGCGTTGCCCTCGGAATAATCGACGCGCTTGAAAACAACTCGGGGAAACCGTTTATAGCTTGCGTACCCAATAAAAACAAAGCGATGGATTTTCTTTATGAAACTGATACCGTTGAAATTTCCTGTAAAATTGAAAACGGTGAGGCAGTGCCGATTGCGCCGCGTGTAGTTTCGGAAGAAAATAAAGTGCTTATTTCAGCAGTTAAGGAATATGAACAGCTGTCTTCAAGAGCAATAAGGCTTCGCGACAAAGCGGCGGCAGCAGAGGCGCTGGCAGTACACCCGCTTGTAAATAACAGAGAAGCGGCTGAAAAGCTGGTTACCGCTTACGGCGAACTTAATAAAAACTATTTCGGAGAGTGGATATGAAGGATTTTGTTGCAGCATTCGGAAAATTAAACTGTGATTTGCTTTTTGCAGGTATGCCCAGAATTCCCAATGAGGGCGAGGAAATATATTCAAAGGACTTTAAGGTGTGCCTCGGCGGCGGCTTGCCTGCGACTATGATAAATTGTGCGCGCCTCGGCGTTCCGTCAAGGCTGGGCACGTTTTTAGGGGACGATATGTTTTCGGATTTTGCAAAAGGAGAGCTTTCAAAATACGGCGTGGATTTCGTGCCGTTTAAAAGCGAAAATTATCCGCTGAACATCACCTCCGCCATAATAACCGAAAGGGACAGAACCTTTGTGTCCTACGGAGGAACGGAAAAATACAGCGATGCACAGCTCCAAAAGATTTACGATGTATTAAAGGGAGCTAAAATTGTCGCTATGCAGGAAAGAATACTTCCTGTTTACGAACAGCTTAAAAAAGACAACACTGTTTTAGTGCTTGATACGGGGTACTCAGACGATATGTCGATAGATACTTTGCGTGACTACATAAAAATTGCCGATTATTACACCCCCAATATTGACGAAACGGAGAAAATAACGGGGACAAGGGACTATAAAAAGGCTCTTGATTTTCTCAGAGATTATTTTGAAAAGCCGATAGTAAAATTGGGGCGTGAGGGCTGCGCAGGCTTTGACGGGGATTATTTTGTTGTTCCCGAAATAAAGGAATTTTCCTGCGTGGATGCAACGGGCGCAGGCGATGCATTTCTTGCGGGATTTATTACGGGGCTTTATAATGATGAAGATTTCCGCAAATGCATACTTATGGGCAACATTACAGGCGGAAAATGTGTAACGGGCGTAGGCTGTCTTACTGAATTTTTAACAAAAGACGGTTTAAATGATTATATAAAAAGACACTTTACTAAAATATTATGATATGATAAAATTATATGGTGAATTATCAGGATGAGGGTTTAAGGGGTGATTGGACTGGATCTTAAAATGCACCACAAACCGACATTTGACAATATTCCTTCCGAAAAACGTGCAAGGGTAATTGATTCGGCGACTAAGGAATTTGCAAAAAAAGGATACCATGATGCTTCGGTCAGCAGTATAGCGGCGCGGGCGGGCATCAGTGTCGGTGCGATTTATAAATATTTCGAAAACAAGCAGGACCTGTTTTTGACAATAATCGACGAGAGTATTATCCGTATAGAAAATCTGTTATTGGGTCTTATTAAAACCGACGAAGACGTGATGATAAAGGTGGAGAAAATTCTCCGTGAAATTATATCGGTTTCACGTGAGGACGGAGTTTTAATAAATCTCTACAATTCAATGACTTCGGTAAATGACAAAAGGCTTGCAGGTCAGTTTGCTACGGAAATGGAGCAGATTACTGCCGAAATTTACATTCAGGCAATAACCGAGGGGCAGGCAAACGGAGAAATCAGAAAGGATATTGACCCGAAGGTTGCGGCTTTTTTGATTGACGATTTGTTTATGTCGCTTCAGTTTTCATTTGCTAACGATTATTATGTTCAGCGGTTTAAGATTTATTGCGGCGACGACGCTACAGACAGAGACGAGTTTATAATCGGAGAAGTCCTGAAATTTGTTAAGTCTGCATTAAGAGCATAATTGATATAAAGGAGAATTTGAATGGCAGAGCCAAAATATGTAATTGCCTACGACATAGGCACAACAGGTGTCAAGACCTGTATTTTTTCAATTTCAGACAAAATTGAGCTTCTTGCGGCGGCAAGCGAGGGCTATAAGCTTTACGTTATGCCGGCAGGCGGCGCTGAGCAGGACCCTGACGAGTGGTGGACTGCAATGCGTAACAGCACAAATGTTGTTATGAAAAAGTCCAAAATTAAAAAAGAAGCTATTTCGGGTATTTCATTCTGCTCTCAAATGCAGGGTGTGGTGCTTGTTGACAAGGACGCAAATGCGGTTCGCCGTGCTTTCAGCTATATGGACCAGCGCGCAACGCAGGAGCTTAAGGACGGAATGGGCGGCGGCTTGCAGGTGGCAGGCGGTAATGCGGTCAAGGTTTTGAAATCGCTTAAATATACGGGTGCCGCTCCGCTTTCTGTTAAAGACCCGATTTGGAAATACAAATGGACACAGAAAAATGAGCCGGAAAACTTTAAAAGGGTTTACAAGTGGCTTGACGTCAAGGAATATCTTATTGCGAGAATGACAGGCGAATTTGTTATGACTCATGACTCTGCGTTCTCCACAATGATTTACGATATAAAAAAGAAAACGTGGAGCGAGGAAATGTGCAAAATGCTCGGGGTGAATACGGCGCATCTTGCGAAAATCGTAAAATCTACCGATAAGGTCGGAGAGCTTACGGAAAAAGCGGCTGAGGAATTAGGGCTTGCCGAGGGTACAGCCGTATTCGGCGGCGGCGGAGACGCTTCGCTTATCGGCGTTGGCGCAGGCGCGGTTAACATTGGCGATACGCACATTTATCAAGGTACATCAGGCTGGGTTTCAACGGTAGTTGACAAGTCTATTGTTGATACAAGCTCAATGATAGCCGCAATTGTGGGCGCTAAAGACGGTTATTACAATTACTTTGCCGAGCTTGAAACGGCGGGTAAATGCGTTGAGTGGGTAAAGGACCATTTGGCGCTTGACGAAATTGACATTTATCTTGATAAAAGCCATAATCTTAAACGCTCAAAGGGAGATATGGAGAAAATATATACCAATCTTTTTGAGTATATGGCGGCGGTTATCAGCGAGGTTCCGGCAGGCTCAAACGGCGTTATTTTCACTCCGTGGCTACACGGCAACCGCTGTCCGTTTGAAGACCCGAATTCAAGGGGAATGTTCTTTAATTTAAGTCTTGATACTGGTAAATCAGAAATGATTCGCGCTGTTTATGAGGGCGTTTGCTTTCATCTTCGCTGGTTCCTTGAAACTGAGGATAAGAAAATTAAAACGTCGGATACAATTCGCTTTGTAGGAGGCGGAGCTCTTTCCGATGTTACCTGCCAGATTTTAGCGGATTGCACGGGAAGAACGGTCGAAACCGTTGACAGTCCTCAGAACATAGGCGCGGTCGGCGCGGCTATTGTTATTGCGGTCGGTTCGGGAATTATCAGTGATATTACCGAAGCAAAGAGATTTATTCCTGCGTCAAAAACCTTTAAGCCTAATTTTGCGCACAAGGCAGTTTATGACCGTAATTATAAGGTGTATAAAAATCTTTATAAATCCAACAAAGAAAACTTTGCTATCCTTAACGGACAGAATTGATTTTTAAGGGGCGGTAACAAATCCGCCCTTTTTCGTTAAAAAATCGGGAAAAAGCAGCTTTGCAAAAAAATGCAGACTGAGGGGGATTTTATATGAAAATAGGGGAGCTTAAAGCAAAGGCAAAGGGAATGCCGGCTTATGTTAAGCGTTATTGGAAAACGCCGAACGAAGGAGAATATCTTTCTCTTTCCGAAATGGTTGCTTACACTGCAACACAGGCAGGAACGTATGTTTGCGCAATGTTTTCCGCGATAATGACGTTCAGCGCAACTTATTTTACAGGCTCAATAATGGGCATTTCAAATCTTGATTTTACTATAATCAGTATAATGGGTACGGTTATAGGGTATATTCTCATTTTCTTTAATCCGATAGGCGTTTTGCTGTATGAAAACCACGGCAGACTGACGCCGAAAATGAAAGTATTTGCGCACTGTGCATATTCAGCGGAAATAATTATAGGTATATGCTGTTATTTTATTCCGTCGCAGGACTTCGAGTTTATTATTAAAGGCTTTCCGCAGTTAGTCGGCAACAATTTGCTCGTAGCCGGTGTTACAAACTATTTAACCTGGGCAATAAGAAGAGCTTTCAGCGCAAAATACGGCAGACTGAAGCCGTTTATTGTACTTTGCGGTTTTCCGACCGCTATAATTATGTCGGTTATACCGTATCTGCCTTTGCTTGATATGAGCTATACAAAAAGACTCATAATTTTAAATTTAGCATTCTCTTTTATGAATTTTTTCTATCAGCAGTGGATGAATGTTGCGGGAATGGTTGCATTTATGACGCCCAACTCTCAGGAGCGACAGCGCCTTTATTCAATAGTGCCGATTATTACGGGCTTTTTTCCGTCGGTAATAAATATGTTTTTGCCGATGCTCATTTCCACAACAGGCGGATATCTTAATCTGAAAACATACAGAGTATTTGTTCCGATTTTTGCATTCCTCGGCGCATTTATGTCCTTGGCGTCAATTAAATGTAAGGAAAGAGTAATTGAAGAGCCTATTGAAAAAAGAGCTAAGGTCACATTTTTTAAAGGCGCAAAAAACGTACTTAAAAACAAATATTTCTGGATAATAAATATTTCCAATGTAGTCGGTCAGTACCAATGGCTCATAGGCAACTTACTTGCATGGTGGTTTATTTACTCGCTGCGAATGGAATGGTTCTCAGGCGTGGCGGCAAATATTGTTGTAGTGGGAATGACTCTCGGCAATCTTCTTTGCCCTGTGCTGACAAGAAAATTTGAAAAAAGAGATATTCTGATAGTTTCCCGCGCGGTAATTATTCTGATGACGCTGGGCGTTGTATTTGCAGTAAAAATCGGGAATATTTATGTGTTCCTTATTGCGTTGTCGCTCAGAAACGCTATTACGCCCGTTGTTGACGGCGTAAGCTCGGGCTTCGGCGCAGACGTACAGATTTACCATCAGTGGAAATACGGCGAGAGAGCGGACTCAATGTCGGGCGTGTTTACTTGGTTCTTAAACCCCGTGACGATGGCGCTGAGCTACATTGTTCCCTATCTGCTTAAGCTTTCCGGCTTTACGTCTGACTGGGATGTGCTTTATGACTCGGCAATTTTAACAAAGGTATTTTCAATATACGGCTGGGCAACAATAGCTTCACTGGCGCTTGCCACTGTTCCATACTTTTTCTATGACCTTACAAAAGAAAAATATGAAACCTGTGTTACGGAGCTTAAAGCAAGACTTGAAAAGTCAGAGACAGAAGAGGAGGCGGCGGTATGAAAAAGAAAACAGCTTTATTTTTAGCGATTCTTATGACGGTTGCGGTTCTCTTCAGCGGATGCGGCGAGGAGCTGGGGCTTGCCAATACTAAGGTTAAAATCAAGGTTTCCGACGGCAAGGCAGTTGTAACTGAGCTTCCCAACAAAACGGGAATAACCGAAATTACAATTCCTGATGAATACGAAAATGCTCCCGTAACCGAAATTGCAGATTTTGCAGGCTGTAACCTTGAGAATGCAGAAAAAATAAATATCGGCAAAAACGTTGAAAAAATCGGTGTTTGGGCGTTTGAAAACAACCAAAACCTTAAGGAGTTTTCGGTTGACCCCGAAAATAAATATTTTTGTTCGGTCGACGGAGTGCTTTTCACAAAAGATATGAAGGAATTACTGTTTTACCCTGTTGCTCGGGGAATTGAAAAAACCGAAATCAAAAAAGACGGCGGAAAAACAGAAGAGGTAAAAAGAATTACATATACAGTTCCCGAAGGTGTTGAAAAAATTCGGTCAAAAGCATTTTACAAGTGCGATAAGCTTTATTCGCTGACTCTTCCCGAAACACTTCTGACGATAGAGGAAAAAGCGTTTTTTAAATGCTCGTCACTTGAAAACATAAATCTTCCGTCAAAGCTCGGCGCAATGGAGAAAGACGCCTTCAGCTGCTGTTCTTCTCTTAAAAGTGTCACCGTTCCCGCGAGCGTAACGGCTATCGGCGATTATGCGTTTTACAATTGTACCTCGCTTTTGGATATAAAAATGCAGTGCAAAAAAGAAAATGTAACACTGGGGCAGAAATGGCAGCCAACCGATAACGGCATTGAAATGAAAGACGTTAAAATTATTTGGGAATAAGTTTTAAATTTAATCAGTCATTTAAAACGGCGGTTTCGGCTGCCGTTTTTTATTTCCTTATAGCTTTTCAGTCATTCTAACGAAATTTATCGCAATATGTTGTATTGTTTTTGCATTTTTAATAATAAATCTTGACATTATGCGGATTTTTTATTAAAATATAAAGGATAGTGGAAGAGGAGAACTTTCTTTCCGTTATTTTTATAATTTCAATACATTTTTTCCGATATATTTGAAATTAAATATTATTTTCAGGAGGTACGGCAATGAATCCCGTAGTATTCATCATCTCTGTCGTAGCCTCTGCCATTGTGTTCGGAGCTTTGGGCTTTGTTTTCGGCGGTCTTTACCGTAAAAAAGTGTCGGAAGCAAAAATCGGCTCTGCTAACGAAGAAGCATTAAGAATTGTTAATCAGGCGGTTCAGACTGCTGAGAGCAAGAAAAAAGAATCTATTCTTGAAGCTAAAGACGAAATACACAAACTGAGAAGCGAAGCTGACAAGGAAATTCGCGAAAGACGTGCAGAGGTTCAAAGACAGGAAAAACGCATAGACCAAAAAGAAGAAACACTTGATAAGAGATCCGAGAACATCGAGAAAAAAGAAGAGGCGCTTGCAGAAAAGCACAAAGAGGCTGACGAAAAGGCTGAAGAGCTTGAAAGACTTAAAAGAAGCGAGCTTGAAATTCTTGAAAGAATCAGCGGTTATACGAAAGAGCAGGCGAAGGAGCTTCTTCTTAACAAGATGGAGGATTCGCTTGTTCACGAAAAAGCCCGCAAGGTTATGGAATATGAACAGAAAACCCGCGATGACTGTGATGAGCTTGCCCGTGAAATTATTACAACTGCAATTCAGCGCTGTGCCGCTGACCATGCTGCTGAAACAACCGTTTCTGTTGTAAATCTTCCCAATGATGAAATGAAGGGCAGAATAATCGGCCGTGAGGGAAGAAACATCAGAACTCTTGAGCAGATTACGGGCGTTGACCTTATTATTGACGATACGCCTGAGGCAATAACCGTTTCAAGCTTTGACCCTGTTCGCCGCGAGGTTGCAAGGCTCACGCTTGAAAAGCTCATTCAGGACGGCAGAATTCACCCGACCAGAATTGAAGAAATGTACGCTAAGGCAACCCGTGAGGTTGAAATGACAATTAAGCAGACGGGTGACCGCGCCGCTATTGACGCAGGTGTAAATAATATTGACCCTGAGCTTAAAAAGCTTCTCGGTAAGCTTCGTTACCGCACAAGCTACGGTCAGAACGTGCTTAACCACTCGCTTGAGGTTTCTTATATTGCAGGGCTTATGGCAGCAGAGCTTGGCGCTGACGTTAAAATAGCAAAGCGCGCAGGTCTTCTTCACGATATAGGCAAGGCGCTTGACCACGAAATTGAAGGAACTCATATTGAGCTTGGCGTTGAATTTGCAAAGAAGCACAGAGAAAATGACGCGGTTGTTCACGCTATTGCCGCTCACCACGGAGATATTGAAGCAAAGACTGTGGAGGCGATTCTTGTTCAGGCGGCTGACGCTGTTTCTGCTGCAAGACCGGGGGCAAGACGTGAAAACATTCAGAACTACATAAAGCGTCTTGAAAAGCTGGAGGAAATTGCATCTTCATTTGAAGGCGTTGAAAAATCATTTGCTATTCAGGCAGGCAGAGAAATCAGAATTATGGTTGACCCTGTTGAGATAGACGATGAGAAAATGATTCTTGTTGCCCGTGATATAGCTAAGAAGATTGAAGAAGAGCTTGAGTATCCGGGTCAAATTAAAGTAAATATTGTTCGTGAAAGCAGAGCAGTAGATTTTGCAAAATGACAAACAAGCCCCGAGCAATTTGCGTCGGGGCTGAAATTTAGATATAGAAACGGTATTTTTATGGCAGAAACAGTTAAAATACTTTGCATCGGCGATGTTGTGAGAACTCAGGGGTGCGCTTTTTTAATGCAGGCACTTCCTAAATTTAAAAAGGAAAATAATATTGACGTCTGCATTGTAAACGGCGAAAATTCTGCAAACGGTGACGGAATGCTGAAAAGCTCTTGTGAGAATATTTTTGCCGCAGGCGCAGATTTTATTACCGGCGGCGACCACTCTCTTCGCCGACGTGAGTTTTACGATTACCTTGACTCTTCTCTTTCGGTTATTCGCCCTGCGAATTACGGTGAAGGCGCTCCGGGCAGGAGCTTCGGAATAATAGACAAGGGCGCTTACAAGGTAGGCGTAATAAACCTGTTAGGCACTGTGTGGACAGACGGGTTTCAGAGTCCGTTTAATATTATTGATGAAATTTGCAGTGAAATAAAAAAAGAAACCGATATAATTGTTGTGGATTTTCACGCTGAGGCCACAAGTGAAAAAAAGGCTTTGGGTTATTTTCTTGACGGAAAGGTATCCGTCGTGTTCGGAACGCACACTCATGTTCAGACATCGGACGCGTGCGTTCTTGCGAACGGTACAGGATATATTACCGATGTAGGTATGACGGGACCTGAGGACTCGGTTCTCGGCATAAAAAAAGAAATAATAATAAGAAAATTTTGCACGGGCTTTACAACGATGTTTGAGTCTGCCGACACGCCTTGCTTTTTGCAGGGATGTATTTTTACGGTTGACCGTAAAAGCGGTAAGTGTGTAGAAGCACAGGCTGTAACTGTGAGGTGACAATATGAAAAACGCGATTAAAATTTTATCTGTTTTTCTAAGCATCACACTGCTTTTCTGCGCTTGCGGCAAGCAGGTAAAGCCTCAGGATGAGGTTAATACTCAGAATCCGCAGAATGTAAGTGACTCGACGGTACAAAAGAACGGAGAATTGCACCTGCCGTACAATTCGGCAGACGGAATAAATCCTTTTTTTGCCAAAAGCTATGAAAATCTTTACCTTGCAAGACTTCTTTATTCGTCACTTTTCTCAGTATCGTCAGATTATAAGGCGGAGCCTTTAGTAGCCTCGTCAATAAATATTAACGGCAAAACGGCAACAGTTGCTGTAAAAAGCGGGCTTTCGTGTCACGGTTCAGCAAACATAACTCCTGCGGACGTAGTATATTCTTTTAACAAGGCAAAAGCCTCTTACGCTTATTCCGATTCGCTGAAATCGGTTGAATCGGCCTCGGCTTCGGGGAACAGTGTAATATTTACGTCTGTTTTTGAGGATTCTCAGGCGGCATTAAAGCTGACTTTTCCTATAGTAAAAGAAAACAGCGCCGAACTGCAAACTGACATTCCCATCGGCTTCGGCAATTATTATTTTTATGAAAATACGCTTGTGAGCAATGACGGCAGTAAAAAGATTTATTTAACCTCTGTCGATACGTCAGACACAGCTCTAAATGCTTACAAAATAGGCGATACGGATATTTTTTTCAATGATTTGTCTGACTGCAACTATACAGGCGTTTACGGCAATTTTTTTTCGGCAGACCTTAACAATATGGTTTATTTAGGCTTTAACAAAGAAATCGGCGGGCTTAATAAAAATATACGCTCTGCGATAGCAGTACTTTTAAGCTCTGAGGATATAGCTGAGGAGTGCTATCAGGGACATGCGTTGCCTGTAAAAGCGCCGTGTAATCCCAATTGGGCGGAGTACAAAGCCGGCGGAAATGATTTGATTTCTCTTTCGGGCGATGTAAAAAAAGGAACGCAGATTATTGACCGTTGCGGATTTACAAGGTATGCAGGCAAAGCTCTTACTGACGGCTCATATGTTTTGTCATTTTCACTTATTGTAAATGCTGACAACAAATACCGCGTTGCCGCCGCCTTTGCTGTGGCAGACGCGCTGAATAAGGCGGGCTTTTACATTGAGGTAAAGCCGCTTTCCTTTGAAGATTACAGTGAAAGAGTAGCGTCGGGTAATTACGAAATGTATATCGGCGAAACGAAGCTTGACTATTCAATGGATTTATCGCAGTTCTTTACAGAGGACGGCGCGCTTTCAAATGGTATTGAATCGGGAAAGACAGCGGAAAGCTATTTTGCTATGCGGGCAGGAAAAATTTCTTACGAAGAATTTTATAAGGTATTTGTTGAATACCACCCGTTTGTGCCGTTGGTGTTCAGAATGGGAGCTGTTTTCAGTTCAAATAATTTCAACGGAGACTTTTCACATTTCCCGTATAGCTTGTTAGAGGTTAACTATGAACTTTTCAGCTGATATCGGCACGGTTAAGGGTGTCGGCGCGGTTCGGGCTGACGGCTTTCGCTCTTTAGGAGTTGCCACGGTGGGTGAGCTTTTGCGTTTTTATCCGCGCGCTTATGAGGATTGGAGCAGTATTTTGCCTATTGAACGCTGCCCCATAGGCGAAAACGTCTGCATTAAAGGAACGCTTTTATATCCGATTAAAAATGACAGAGTTCGGGGCGGAATGATGATTGCCAAAGGCTCGGTGACCGACGGCGACAGCATTGTTTCCGTAACCTTTTTTAACAATAAATATATTACGTCTATGCTGAAATCGGGAGAGGAATACCTTTTCTACGGAAAAATTACACTTGGAAAATACGCGGCGCGTGAAATGCTTTCGCCGATGTTTATACCTGTAAAAAAGTCGAAGGAAATTTTACCGATTTACCACCAAAATGCGAAAATTACAACACGGCAAATCCGCTCGGCAGTGAGTACAGTGCTGGAGGATAAAACTGAAATTCCCGAATTTTTACCGCAGTATATACTGAAAAAATATTCTCTTGTATCTCTTGACACTGCAATTCGCCGAATTCACTTTCCCAAGGACGCTGAAGCTCTTCAAGCCGCACGTAACAGGTTGATTTTTGACGAACTGTTTTTATTACAGCTCAGCCTTATGCGGCTTAAAGATAAAAATTCGGCGGTTAAAACTGAAAATAAAATTAAACTTGACTGTACAGACGAGTTTTTCTCTTTGCTCCCGTTTGAGATGACGAATGCTCAAAAAAAGGCTGTGAAGGACGCTGTTTCGGATATGAAAAGCGGAAAGCAGATGAACAGACTTTTGCAGGGAGATGTTGGAAGCGGAAAAACAGCTGTAGCCGCCGCTCTGGTTTTTGTTTGCGCAAAAAACGGAATGCAGTCGGCTTTAATGGCGCCGACGGAGGTCTTGGCGGTTCAGCATTTTGAAACCTTTACTTCTCTTTTCAGCCAAGCGGGCATAATCTGCGAGCTTTTGACCGGTTCTTCAAAGGCGTCTGAAAAAAAGCAGATAAAAGAAAGGCTTAAAAACGGCGAAATTGATTTGATTATCGGTACGCATGCGCTTATTCAGGATGATGTTGAGTTTTCACGTCTTGGACTTGTTATTACCGATGAACAGCACAGATTCGGTGTAAAGCAGAGGACAGGTCTTTGCTCAAAGGGGCAAAATCCGCACGTTTACGTTATGTCTGCAACACCTATTCCCAGAACGCTGGCGCTTATAGTTTTCGGTGATTTAGACGTTTCCGTTTTAGATGAACTGCCGCCGGGCAGGCAAAAGACGGTGACATATGCCGTATCATCAAAAAAACGGCAAAGTATGTTTGATTATATAAAGACATATCTTGATAAAGGCTTTCAGGGATACATTGTCTGTCCGCTTGTTGAAGAAAGCGATGCAATTGCAGGCGTTCAGAATGCAGAAGAATATTATGAAAAAGCCGTAAATACCGTTTTTAAAAATTACAGTGTGGGGCTTCTTCACGGCAAAATGACGCCGAAGAAAAAGGACGAAATAATGTCTGATTTTAAGAGCGGTAAAATTCAGCTTTTGATTTCAACGGTGGTTATTGAGGTTGGGGTTGACGTTCCGAATGCAGTAATAATGGTTATAGAAAATGCGGAGCGATTCGGGCTTTCTCAGCTTCACCAGCTCAGAGGGCGCGTCGGCAGAGGAAAGCAGATGTCAACATGTATTCTCGTTACCGACTCCACAGGGGAGGACACTGTGAAACGAATGAATGTTATGTGTTCTACAACGGACGGATTTAAAATTGCCGACGAGGATTTGCGGCTGCGCGGTCCCGGCGATTTTTTCGGAACACGTCAGCACGGACTGCCTCAGCTTAGAATTGCAGATTTAATGACAGACTCAAAAATTCTTACCCAAACGCAAATTTTAGCGGGCGAAATTATGAAAAGCGACCCGAATTTTACAAAGACAGAGCATATAAAAATCGGCAGACAGGTAAATAAAAAAATCAGTACTCTTCAAACGCCTGCCGCCGCAAATACAATATAAAAAAGGGGAATTGTTATGCGTAAAAGACCTGAAAAGGCGTTAAGGCTTTTAAGTATTGCTGACAGACTTCTTGACGGGAGTGAGCTGAGCCTTGAAAAGTTAGCAACTGAATTTGACGTGTCAATGAGAACGGTAAAAAGGGATATAAATTCTCTTCGTGAGTATCTTTCCAAATCCGAAAATACTACTCATAATGCTATTGCTTATAATGAAGCGAAAAACACGTATTTCCTTATAAAGCCCGAGCGTGAGTGGGTAACCGCAAAGGAAGCGGTAACCGTTTCGGAAATTTTGCTTGAGAGCCAAAAACTCGGGAAAGAAGAGGCGGCGTCGGTTCTTCATAAAATTATTACGCAGGTTGACCCGAATGAGCGTGAAGAGGCAAGAAAAGCTATTACAAAGGATTATGAAAATTATAAATAATCAGGGGGACTTTTATGCGTGATTGGATAAACGGGCATAGAAACATATTTATCGGCATAATTGCAGGTGTAGTTGCCGTTGTTGTATTTTCGGTTGCCTCTGCTGTTTTGTTGCATAAAAAGAATGTGAACAAGCCGGTAAATCCTGCAATATCGGTAAATGCCGAAGAAAAAACGGGAGAGACGGGCGGCGAAACACAGTCTGCAACGGGCGAATCTCAGTCGCAGATTGAGTCGTCGGATGTAACTAATATTACACCGTCTGTTTCGGAAAAAGAATCTGACTCTAAAACAGAGCCGTCAACAAATTCACAAATCACCCCCGTTCCCACAGGGGTTAAGTCGCTTACGGACGGAAACAAAAAGGTTTATTATCCTGCGGCATTAGAGGCTCTTCAGAAAAAATACCCCGTAGTTGTTTGGGCGAACGGAACGGGCTGCGCAACCGACACCTATGACGGACTTTTAAAGAGAATTGCCGACGGCGGCTATATTGTCGTTGCGGATTCGAGCGTTATGACCGCTGACGGCAAGGCGCAAATTGACTCAATTGACTTTATAACAGATAAAAACGGTGATAAAAACAGTGTTTTTTACGGCAAGGTTGATACTGCGAAAATCGGCGCAACGGGGCATTCGCAGGGCGGCAGAAGCTCAGTCAATGCGGCTCAGAAGGACAGGAGAATAAAGTGCATTGTGTCTGTTGCGGGCGCTTCTTCAAAAGAAGAGGCAACGGGGCTTAAAGCTCCCGCGCTTTACCTTACAGGCACGGCAGATATGGTTGTTGTGTCATCTCAATGGTGCAAGCCGTCTTATGATGCGTCTGAGGGAAGGGCTGTTTATGCCTCTTTAAAGGGCGGAGTGCATACGACCTGTATGACTAATCCCGACAAGGTATCGCCATATATTATATCTTGGTTCGATGCTTATCTTAAAAACGATGCTGCGGCTAAGGCTGTATTCCAAAACGGCGGCGGGCTTTCAGAAAATTCTGCATGGCAGGATTTTTCAAGTAAAAACTGAATTCATTAAAAAATGGGACGATGCTCACATCGTCCCATTCTACTTGTTGCCGATACTTTTTATTTTCTCTTTTACATTAAAAATTCTTTACTTTTGGCTGATTTGTGCTAAAATATCCTAAGGAAAAGCTGAACTGTTCAGCGAAGATAATTAGAAGATTAAGAGAAGGATTTTTAATGAATAAGGATTTAACCGTAGGAAAGCCGAGTACGGTTTTGCGTAAATTCTGTATGCCGCTTTTTTACAGTGTAATATTTCAACAGCTTTACACCGTTGCGGACAGCTTTGTGGCAGGTAAATTTATCGGCGAAAGAGCATTGGCGGCTGTTGGCAACAGCTATGAAATAACGCTTTTCTTTATGGCGTTTGCCTTTGGCTGTAACATTGGCTGTTCGGTTGTTGTGTCAAGCTTTTTCGGCGCAAAAAAGTACAGAGAGCTTAAAACCGCAGTTTACACGGGGCTTATTTCGGGCGGAGTGCTGTGCGCATTTTTAATGGTTGCAGGCGCTGTGTTCGGCGGTACGCTTTTAGAGCTTATAAATACTCCGTCTGACATTATGGCGGACTCAAGGCTTTATTTGAATATTTACATTTTAGGTCTTTTCTTTGTATTTTACTATAATGTTGCGACAGGCATTTTTTCAGCCTTAGGCGATTCAAAAACGCCGTTTTATTTTCTGATGTGTTCGTCTGTTGCGAATATTTTTATGGATATTCTGTTCACAACAGCATTAAAGGGCATATTCAAACGCGGCGTTGACGGAGTTGCATGGGCAACATTTCTGTGTCAGGGAGTAAGCTGTGTGTTAGCCCTTGTTTTTGTGTTTAAACGGCTGAAAACCGTAAAGACGGAGGGCAGAAATAAGGCGTTTTCGTTTAAGATACTCGGAAAAATTGCTTATATTGCAATTCCCAGCATTTTACAGCAGAGCTTTGTTTCGGTTGGAAATATTATAATTCAGGGCATAATTAACACCTTCGGCTCAGCAGTTATTGCCGGTTATTCTGCGTCAATAAAGCTTAATAACCTTGTAATTACGTCATTTAACACCATTGGCACGGGAATGTCAAATTATACGGCGCAGAATTTGGGCGCTGGGAAAAAGGAACGGATACACGATGGCTTTAAGGCCGGAGTCGGAATGGTGGTTTTAATCGGCGCGGTGTTCTCCGCAGCTTATTTCTTACTCGGCAAAAATTTGGTACACATTTTCATAAACGATTACACAGGCGAAGCTATGAGTACGGGAATTAAGATTCTTAAAATAATTTCTCCGTTCTATTTTATTATTTCAACCAAGCTTATTGCAGACGGAGTACTTCGGGGAGCGGGCAAAATGAAGCAGTTTATGCTTGCAACCTTTACGGATTTAATTTTGCGCGTTGTGCTTGCAAAAATTCTTTCCTCAACTGTGTTGGGCGCAACAGGTATTTGGCTCGCTTGGCCTATAGGCTGGCTGACAGCAACGGCAATGTCGCTGTTGTTTTATTACGAATATTATAAAAAGTATGTAAAAGAAATAAAGGCATAAGATAAAGCTGTGGAGTACAAACAGAGCAGTATTTACTTTTCATATTGAAGATAAATATTTGCAAAAAATATGCTATATTGCCGGATGTGAAACGAGATTGCAGCAAACGGTCGGAGCATATCTGCAAATTATATATAGGAAAGTATGAAGAAGGAAAAAGCGGATAAAAAACAATAAAAAAGAGGGACAAATTCGTCCCTCTTAATTTATACTGTTTAATTTTTAGCTTATGCCGCAAGGGTCTTTGCTTTCGATTTATGAATAGTTAAATTGCCGCTTACGGAATCGCCGTCAATCAGAACAGCGCCGTCGCCGAAATGCTTGGAATTGTCAAAATCCTTTGCGCTGAATGCGCCTGAAACAGTTTCAAATGAAGCTGAATAACCGGAAACATCTGAGGGAAGTGTAATTTTAACACTGCCGCTGACGGATTCGGTGCCAATTTCTCTCGGCGAAGCTGCAAATTCAAATTCTCCGTTTCCGCTTACTGTTTCAAAGTCGAACTTGCCCACATTAAGAGCGATAGCTGAAACATTTGCGGCAACAACGGAAATTTCAATTTCATCTGCTTTAAATGAAAGCGGAAGCTTCACCGTTAAGTCCTTGCTCGGCGTATTTATGTTAACAAGCTTAGATTTATTACGGTACTCATCGATTTTAAGAGTTCCTCCGTCAATTTTATAGCACATTGGATGTTTATTTCCGCCGTTTTCTTCAATGTAAATTTTTTCTCCGTCGTAATATTCAATATTAATATTGCCGTCAATCCATTCAATGTCAAGGCTGTTGATATTATCTGTATTGAATTCGGCAGAAGTATTTATTTCGGTATAGCTGCTGTTATTCTCGAAGAATGAGCCGATTCCGACTAAATCGCTGAAGCCGCCCCGAAGGAAAGAGAAAAATCCTATAATAGCGGCAATTACAATAGCTGTTATCGAAAAGATAATTGAAATTGCTATGGGAGCGGCGGCAGATTTCTTCGGCGGATTATAATAGCCTTGTTGATACGGTGGAACCTGAGGCGCCACGGGCGGAAGCTCGCCGGACGGTTGAAACGGCGGCGGAGTTGCAATATTTGGATTTTGCTGCGCATTTTCATAGGCTTTTTGCTGTCTGTTTCTGTTGATATAATCGCAGATTGCGTAAAAAGCAGGGATAGTAACAAACAAAACCCACGTCGGATGCCAAATGCTGAAAGCCATTCCAAAGGTAAGAAACAACGCTGTTACCAAAACAGGATATGCAAATGCAGACGGATTTTTTGTCTTGAATGCTGTAACGCCTGATTCAATTATCGGAATAAGAAGAAAGACAATCCAACCTGCAGCCCAGCCTCTGCCCTTAAAAGCATACCCTAAAAGTACATAAGCAATTACTGCGGCAACAGGCAAAAGAGCGTGCAGCAACGGATTAGTATTTTTGTTTTTCATAAAAACGCTCCTATTTGAAAAAATATATTAAAGCAGTCTAATGACATTTTCATTTTAACACAGCGAAGTGTATTTTTCAATTACAATATTGTAACATTTTTGTAATAATTTCGACCCTAAGTTTAATAAAGCTATTGAAAATGCCGATAATTTATGGTAAAATAAAATAGATTTATATATGATAATGCGTAATTGCATTTTAAATTTCCTGATTTGTGATAAAGAGTTTTGAAATATGAAGGATGTAAAAATTTCGGTTATAATGCCGGTTTACAAGGTTGAAAAGTTCATAAGAAAATGTCTTGACAGTCTTTTAGCTCAGACCTTTACCGAATGGGAGCTTATTGCGGTTGATGACGGCAGTACAGACAAAAGCGGCGCAATTTGCGATGAATATGCGGCGAAGGACAGTCGAATTACCGTAATTCATAAGGAAAACGGCGGCGCGCCGTCGGCAAGAAATGCGGCAATTCCAAAGGCTCGCGGCGAGTACCTTTATTTTATGGACTCTGACGATTGGGCAGAGCCGAATATGTTCGAGGAAATGTATTCTCTTGCCAAAAAGTACAACGCGCAGCTTGTTGTGTCCGGTTATTACATTGAAACCTATTTCAGCGATACGGAATTTTATTCTCAGGAGCAGTCGCTTCCGTCAAGAGTGTTTGAAACTCAGCAGGCTTTCCGTGATTATGCATATAAAATGTTTGACAAAAACCTTCTTTATGCCCCTTGGAACAAGCTGTTTTTAAGAGAATATGTAGTTAATAATAATATTACATTTAAAAATACCTTTTGGGACGATTTTCCGTTTAACTTGGATGTTATTAAGGATGTTGAAAGAGTAGTTTTAACTGAGAATAAGTATTATCATTTTATGCGCGCCCGCAAAGAGAGCGAAACCGCTAAATACAGACCTGAGATGTACGAAAAGCGCGAGGAAGAGCATGTTTGGATGCTCACGCTTTACAAATATTGGGGTCATGAGGACGAAAAGAGCCGCGAAATGATACACCGACGTTACATTGAACGTGTAATCGGCTGTATTGAAAATGTAACCAATGAAGCGTGTACACTCTCGGCAAAGGAGAAAAAAGCGCGTATAAAAATGATGATAAACGCAAAGCCTACGCGTATAGCGCTGAAATATGCAAAGCCGAATTCTAATATGATGAAGCTTATGCTTGTTCCCGTAAGAATGCGAAGCACACTTTTGACTTACCTTGAGGGGAAAATAATTTCAGGTGTAAAGTCAGGAAATATTAAGCTGTTTGCCGTGCTTAAGGCAAACAGGTAACAGGAGGAAAGTTATGGCAAAAGAGCGTGTGGCACTGTGGGACAATGTTAAGTTTTTCCTTATGATAACTGTTGTAGTATGCCATTTAGTTGCCCTTGATACAGAGGGTTCGCATTTATTTCGCTGCGTGTTTATGTTTATAACGGCATTTCATATGCCGCTTTTCATATTTATATCGGGCTTGTTTCATAAAAACAAAAACATAAAAGAAAAGGTTATAAGTTATTTTGCTGTTTATATGGCGGTAAAAATAGGCTATTTACTTGTAAGAATGGCCACGCATAAAAAAATAGTCTTTGAGCTTTTCACCGAAGATGCCTTGCCGTGGTTTATGTTTGCAACGGCGGTTTTCATTCTTATCACTTACTTGCTTCGAGATATTGACAAAAAGTATATTCTTATGATAGCTCTTATGCTCGGATTGTTCAGCGGATATGACAAAAACACAGGGGATTTTCTTGTGATGTCACGGATAATCGTATATTACCCATTCTATTTGCTGGGAACAATGGTAAATAAGGAGCGCATAGAAGCCCTTGCCCAAAAAAGATATATTAAGGCTGTTTCGGGAGCGGTACTGCTTGCTTGGGGAGCAATATGCTTCTTCCTGACGGATAAGATTTATATTTTAAGACCGCTTTTAACGGGCAGAAATTCCTTTGGAAAAGATATTGTCGATTACGGATTATTTTACAGGGCAGGCGTTTATGTGCTTGCGGCGGTAATAGGTCTTTGTTTTATTCTTGTTACGCCGTCGTTTAAGCTGGGTAAGATAACGGACTTCGGGCAAAGAACGCTTCAGGTTTATTTCTGGCATAATCTGATTATTAAATTTATATTTTATAGCGGCGGTTATGAATTTTTTGAGAAGACAGGTTATTTAAAGCTCGCGTGGGCTTTGCTCGGCATACCGCTTACGTTTATTCTGTCGTTGAGTATATTCAAATTCCCCTTAAACTATTTGATGTATAATCCCAAAAAAAAGACGAAAAGTGAATAAAAAAACCGCTCAGATCAGTCTGAGCGGTTTTTTATATGCGTTTTATTCTATTTAAGCAGCTTGTATATTTGCTCGCAGGCGGTTCCTGTTTCAAAGGAGCCTAAATCTTTGTGATGCTTGTTCATACTGCATTTAAACTGATTTTCATCAAAGCTCAGTATGCTGTTTTGAAGCTCCTCGTTATCTTTGCATACAGGGAAGCCCCACGAATGAATATCCCTGTCAAAGCCCCGTATCTTTTCGTAATTTTCCAAATCGGGCGTATAGAGGAGGCAGGGCTTCTCGGTAAATGAGAAATCCCAAATGCTTGATGAGTAGTCCGAAATCAGCATATCGCAGGCAATTAAAAGCTCCTGCATATCAGGGTAATCAGACACATCAACAGCATTTTCAAAATCGTAATTCCTTGAAAATCTATGCGCTCTGATTAGAACAACCGTGTCTCTGCCGAACCGCTTTTTTATACTGTCTGAAAGCTCTGCTATATCTAACGGGGCGAGCGGTGTGCCGTTGTCACGGTAGGTGGGCGCATACAGAACAGCAAATGTGCCGTTAGGGATATTAAGCTCTGAGCGCACATAAGAGCGGACTTCTTCATTGCTTGAAAAAAGTATATCGTTTCTCGGCATACCTATATTCAGAACATTGCCGTAAAATCCGTACTGAAAGTGTATTACCTCATCAGTGAAAAACTGACTGCTTGAAACGTAATGGGTTATATCGTATTTTGACTGGCGTTCCAGTACCCAGTTGTGAATTGCCGAATTATAGCCTATGCCCTTGCCTGTTTTTTTATAACATCCTCCGCCGTGCCACGTCTGAAGCCGAATTTGCCCATTGCGTGACGGCATTTCATTTGTTCTGTGAAAATTGAAAACAATCATCTGCGCGGAAAACGAATAAAATTTATGTTTAAGGGAACGGTATTTGCAGATTTTAGTATTTTTATTTTTGCTGAGAAAATCATATTTTTCAGGCTCGCTGAATGCCCAGATAAATTCAAAGCTGTCAGCATCCTTATTCAAAAGATATTCATAAAGCGCCTTCGGGTTGCAGGAATACTGCGAGCCTAAATAGCTGTCAAAAACAATTCGCCCTTTTTTAATCGGAACAAATGGGGCGAGAATATTCCAGCTTAATTTTATTATAAATGCAAGGCAGTATTTAATCAGTTCAATCATTTTTTTGAGTCATACTTATTATCATTCTTTCAAACATATCGGGCAAATCCACTGTTGCCTCCCAGCCGAGAGATTCGATTTTTGTTGTATCAAGATTCATAACAATTTTCGGGTTGTAGCCAAGCTTTGTAACATCCTGCGCAATATCAAAAACAAGAGATGAACCGCTTTGCGGATATTTATTTATAAGCATTTCAGCCATTGCGCGTATTGTAATTAAAGTGTTTTTATTTGCGATATTATAAACTTCGCCTGAATTACCCTTAAGCAGTACAGTCAAAATGCCTGCAATCGCATCTTTTATATAGCAATAGTTACGTTCTGTACTGCCGTCTGTTTTAAGAATAATGTCTTTACCCTCAATTATACTTCTTGCGAATTGAGCAAAAACTCGGTTGTCATTATATGAAACACCTGCGCCGAAGGTCTGACAAAGGCGCACTGCCTTAATGGGCAGGCTATATTCGGACGCGTAAGATGCGCACATACATTCAACCATTCGTTTGCTTTCGGAGTAACTGCTCCGAACACTCATAGGGTCAAGGGTGCCGTAAAGTGTTTCGGGTACTTTTTTTACTGAAAAATCAACAACACCATACACCTCAAGAGAGGAAAGATAAACCATTCCGTCTACCGTGTTATTTTTGGCAAATTCCAAAATGTTTTCAGTTCCCTGAATTGCGGTTTTGATAGTTTCAACAGGAAAATCGACAAAATCCTTAGAGCCTGTCATACTTGCTCCGTGAATGATATAGTCAATTTTGTCTGTTACTGTTAAAGGTTCAAGAATATCCTGCACAACGAATTTCAAGCTTTTGCTCAATGCTTTCTCGAATATGCTTTTTGCCTTCTGCTCATTTCTTACAACAGCATAAACAGTTAAGTTAAGGTTCTTTTTCTCATTTGCATATAAGAGTGCTAATACGGTTTGACTTCCTATAAGACCTGTAGCACCGGTTACAAGAATAGCTTTGTTTTTAAGCAGATCCCACGGGATATACTGTGAGTCGGAAATTTCAGCAATATCATTTTGAATTATTTTATTTTCAGTAAAAATCATAATCGCCCTTCTTATTTTAATTTTTCTGTAACTTCTTTTCTTGTAAATCCGAATGTCTGAACTGATTCACGGTACTCTATAAGTGCACGGAAGGTGTAAATATCTTCCGGTGTAGTAACCTTAATATTGCCTCTTGGACCTGCGACAAGCTTAACGTCAATTCCCAAAGATTTCATAAGGTTGCAGGTATCAACAATGCCTGTGTAGTTGGGATTTACCTTGCGTGTTTGCTCGTGAGCGGCGAGAACATCATTTAATCGGAAACTCTGCGGAGCTTGTGCTGTGAAATATTTTGAACGGTCTGGCACTTCGTCGATAGAATAACCGTCATGGCTTACAACGGGAGTTTCATAAAGCGCTGTGCAGGTAATTGCCGAACCAAATTTTTCTACGCTTTCAATATTTGCAGAAATAACGTCTTTGGTGATATATGGGCGCACTCCGTCGTGAATGAGTACGATGGCGTCGTCATTATCTTTTTTTGCAGCGCAAAGAGCGTTGTAAATGGAATCCTGACCCGTAGCACCGCCCGGAACGATTGCACGAAGTTTTGTAATCAAAAATCTGCGGCAGTATTTTTCAAGCTGTTTTATGCAGTCCTCTTTACAGGCGACATAAATTTCGTCAATTTCAGAGTGATCCTCAAAAATATCAAGAGTATGAATGATAATCGGCTTGCCGTTTACCTCAATAAACTGCTTCGGTATTCCTGCACCCATACGGGCACCGCTTCCGCCTGCAAAAATAATAGCTATTTTTTTCATAGTGGACTCCTTTACACCTAAAAATTTTTATTTAAGCCTCTTCAGCTGGCAAATCGGTTTCTTCGGGAAGAGTAAAGTCCATAAGCATCATATTTTCCATCTCTTCCTCTTTTTTCATAATTGCATCGGTAATATCCTGCGGCATTTTGCCGAGCAGGAACCAGTCAATAACTCTGTCAGACGCACCGCTGTCAATATAATCGAAATGCTTTTCGAGATAGTCTTCTACCTTTTCATATTCAAAATCTTTATTTTTAATTGCGTCCAAAAGAGCGTCAAAGGTATACACAACTTTGCCGGGCGCAGATTCCTCATAAGCACGGTGGAAACCACGTGAAAAGGAATACTGAATTTTATCGTAAGCAAAGAAAAGCATAGGCTTGTGCATAAGCGAAAATTCAAATATGTTTGATGAATAGTCAGTAATAAGCAAATCAACGATGTAAAATAGGTTATTTATGTTGGGATAGCTTTTTACATCAATGAATTTGTCGGAATATTCCTCAGGGATAACAATATCCTCAACTACCCACGGGTGCATCTTAAACAGAACTACATATTCATCGCCGCATACATCATAAAGACCTTTAAAGTCAATAAGATCATAAGGGTAAAAGGCGGTTGAACTGTTTTTTCCGCGGTAGGTAGGTGCGTATAATATAACTTTTTTGCCGTTGCAAATGGGGAACTGCTCATATAATTCCTTTATGAGAACTTCTCTGTGAGAAGAGTCAAGATATTCATCCATTCGGGGCATTCCTGTTGCAATAACACGCTCATCGTTAATTCCCCAAAGCTCAGAAAAAAACGGAGCTATGTGCTTGGAGCCTGCAATACCATAGCTGTACTGCCTGTGGCATGACTGTGGAGCGGGAGCACCAAGCTGGCCCCAACGGCTGTATCCTGAGGATTTAAAGCCTGCGCCTGCATGCCATAGCTGAATAAGCATAGTGTCATCTTTTAGCTTTAACCAGTCGAACAGAGGAACATGGTCGTCAACAAAGATTGTGCCGCTTTGGGAAATTTTATTTAAAACCTTGAGCCAGCTTATTACAGAAAAAGGACCGTCTGACCATTTTCTTGCTGAAAATATGATTTTAAAATCTTTATCAAGCCCTCTTTCAAGCATTCTGTCCGAAACTGCTTTAAGGTTGGATTTGATTTCAAAACTTTGTTCAGTTAAAAAAAGAACGGTTTTTTTTCTTTTCCTTCGGTTTAACAGATACATCAACTTCATAATACGGCGAATGTTTGCTCTTGCGGCAAAAATACTGTCTTTAAATGCTTTTTTTATTTTTTTGCTTAAGCTTGCTGTTGACGGAAAATTGAGATGTGTTCTTGCCAGATTTAAGGTTCTCATTCTAAACGGTAAATACTCGTTTGAATCTCCTACATAAAATTTAATATTGTACGATTTATTCTGTCGTGCGTAAAGAAATTGCCTTGAGAAGTTGTCCATCTCTCCGACGATGGAAATATCTGTTTCACAGTCCGCTAAAATATTTTCACCCTGACATACAAAAACAGTGTAAGAGCCTATGGGAACACATCTGTTTTGACCGTTATTTGTAATATTTGCCGTGATCTTATAATGATTATCACTGTGTTCAATTATATCAAATTTAATCCGAGCCTGACCGAGCGCATTGACACCGTAAAATTCAATAGGAATATCTTCTGAAATATTTTCTTTAAAATCCAAATCAATTTCTAAAAAAAGATGCACTCTTTCCCAATAAATATTTTTAACAAATGCACGGAATACACCTGTGCTTTCAAGATGATTCATTATTTACCTCCACAAATAACCCCACAAAAGTTAAGCCTGACAGAGCATTATATTTAATAATTTTCGGGGAACTTAAGCTCTGTAACAGCATGGCGTTCGCGCTTGTTCTCAGGCGGAGGAGTCATATAATCCCCGCCGAAAAGAGACGTCAGATAAGCGTTGTAATCTGTCATAATATAAAACTGCGTATCCTCAAAATCGGTTAAGACAGCTTTTTCAAAGGTTTTTCTCGGCTGCATTTCGCCGAAATAGTGTTTTCTTCCTGTAGGAATTGAAACGAACGCGCTGTTCACATCTTTACAGGATGACAGTCGATTTTCGGTAATAAAAAGCCATTCTCTTAATGAGTGAAAGGATAAAAGCTTTGCAAGCCGTAGCTTACGTTTAACAACCGCGCGTTGTTTTTCATCGGTAATATAAGGCATAATTTTAGGCGCGTTTTCCTTCAGCCTTACACAAGAGCAAATAAGCAGCAACAGCTCGCACAAGGCGCCGTGCAGCTTGCGGCGAACGGCACTGCCGTAAATGTTTTCAAGAGGATTGATGTCAATGAAAATACCTGCTTTTTCAGGCTCGCTTTCAAAAATTTCACTGCATACCGAGCCGTTAAGCCGTATTTTCATAAAATTGGCGTCATAATTTTCTGAAAGACGAAGCTCCTGATAATAATATTTCTCGGGAAATTCAACGCTCATATAAAAGGGAAGCTTGTCATAATCCGAGCGGGGCATAATAACGTCCATATCGTCATCCCACGGAATAAAGCCCTTGTGCCGTACAGCTCCGAGACAGGAGCCGCCGCCCAGAAAATAGGTAAGAGAATATTTCTCGCAGACAAAATGAATGTCCTTCATCATCTCAAGCAAAACCTTTTGAAGACTTTCGGTTTCCTGCTCTGTAATGAAGCTGATATTTTTATTATTAGCAATTATTTGCCGAAACATAACGTTTGTTTCAAAGAGAGTCTTGACTTTGTGTAAAATATTCATAATTCTCACGCGCTTGTACAGGTGCAGTCAATATGCATTATTCCTGTTCCCATAAATGTGTCGGATTTTATTTCAAAGGGTTTTTTATTCATAACTCCGCGCACAAAGCCCGACTGAGGATTCCAGATTTCGCAGGTTATGAAATAATGTCCTGCAAGTAATTGCGGCTGGTGAAGCACTATGTGAAGCTTGTGCTTGCCTACGCTGTTTTTGAGTACAAACTGCTTGCCTTGACGGTCGGAGGAGAAAATTTCTTTCTGCTCGCTGTCATAAACGGTAATAGCGCAGTTAAGGTTGTCCGCCGAAACATTTACCTCGTAATTTGCGGAAATCTCAATGTCCTCACCCGCAGAAAATACTTTTTGCTCTTCGCCCAAGCTGTTTACCAATCGGGCTTTGTTTGGATGAAGCATATCGTCTTTAGTAAGAAGTAAATCGGCATTTTCTTTACGTCTGCGCTCGTTTTCCGCTCTGCGCTCGGCTTTAAGATAATCCTGATACATCTGAACGGCTGTACCCGTCTGACCGTAGTACATAAGCTCGCCGTGCTTTATCCACATACATGATGAGCAAAATGCCTTTATTGTAGAAAGGTCATGGCTTACAAAGAGAATAGTTTTACCCTGCTTGCGAAATTCTTCCATTTTTGCAAGGCATTTGAGCTTAAAGGATACGTCTCCGACGGCGAGAACCTCGTCAACAATTAAAATGTCGGGGTCAAGATTTACGCTGACGGCAAAACCAAGACGGGATTTCATACCGCTGGAGTAGGTTCTGACGGGCTGGTCAATAAAGTCGCCTATATCCGCAAACTGAAGAATTGCGTCCATACGGCTGTTAATTTCCTCTTTTGTAAGACCGATTGTTCTGCCCTTGATATAAGCATTTTCACGCCCTGTAAGCTCTTTGTCAAAGCCTGAAGTAAGCTCCAGCATAGCCACAATTCTGCCGTTTGTTTCAATCGTGCCCGAGGTCATTTTTGTAACGCCGGTTATCATTTTAAGGAGAGTGGATTTACCGTTGCCGTTTTTGCCGATAATCCCTACTGCTTCGCCTTTAGGAATAGTAACGGAAAGATCCTTCATAGCGTAGAACTCTTTATAAGGAACCTTTGAGGAAAAAGCATTCAGAACTCTGTACCACGGATGTTTGTATTTTTTATAAATTTTTGTAAGATGTTCAACCTTTACAGAATAGTCTTTGTTTTCCATATTTATAAACACCTCTTAAAGCACATCGGCAAATTCGGGAGCAAGTTTTTTGTGAAGAGAAGCTGTGAACAGCGCAAAAATAATTATAAATATAACTATATAGGCTGTGTATTTCTGATGCTCCCAAAACCAAGCCTGCCCTAAAAACGCGTCACGGTAGCCGGTAACAAAATAGTTAAAGGGGTTAAGCTTCAGCGCAAAGGCAATATATTTGTTTTCCACCTTTGAAATCTGCCACAAAACAGGGGACATCCAAAAGAATACATTTAAAATTGCCTTGATAAACTGCTCAAAATCACGGCTGATAACGCCCAGCGTAGAAATAAATGTTGCCGTTATACAGCAGAACGTAAAAAACAAAAGAAAATAAAACGGGAGCTGAAGCATATATACCGTCAGCGGATATTTGGAAACGGCGAAAATAATTATTGATATTACTATCATAAGAATATGCGAAAAGAAATAGCTTATTGTGCTGAAAACGGGGATTGTGCCTACCGGAAAGAGCATTTTGTTGACAAGGTGGCTGTTATGCCTTACGCAAACAACGCCTGCCGAAAGTGTTTCCTGCAGAACGAACCACGCGATAACACCCGGTATCATCCAAATAATGTACGGTACTTTATCTCCGCTTTCCATAACAATCGGCTTATTGCCGCGGATTCCTACGGACATCGCGAACCAATAAACAAAAATAAAAACCAGCGGGCGAACAATTGCCCACGCCCAGCCGAACAGAGTGCTGCTGTATTTCTTTTTCAATTCACTTCCTGCCATTGAGAATGACTGCTTAGTATGTTTAATGTTAAGCACAGTCAATTCAGAAAGGGCTTTAAACGGATTCATTTTTCCGACCTCGCTTTAAAATTGAACGCTCTTTTTGAGCGGTTGTTTTTTAAAAAATATATTGTATTTGCGGTAAAGGCAATATACAGATAACATATTTTACCACAAAATAATATAAAAATCAACAAAACAAATATATAAATATGAAAGTGCATTGTAGAGTTACAATAGATGTGAGACTAAAATAGAATAGAAAAAGTGATTGAGA